>QKCC01000101.1 GCA_003245835.1 Spirochaetales bacterium
TGAACACGCTGAAGCAATTGATAAAGCAGCCGACGGCTGGCACTTGTTCATTGATGAATTGATCCAGAATCACTACAGCAAGATGCTGGTCGAATACTGCCGGATGGTCGAGAAAGGACCGGAGTATTCAGCCGGAAAATTCGGTCAGAAGCTGTTAACTGATATATACTGGTTTAAAAGAAGGTTCATACTTCCACATCTTAAATTCAAGGTCCTGTATAAATCTGAATCAATTCCGCTGAAGGCTCCCAAATTCCACGAGCAGATAGGAAAATTCCATGCTGCTCTTGCCGGCCTGATGGATGCGCTGGATAACAGCAGCGACAGAAACAGCCTGATAGAAAACTACAGCGATCCCTTCCATTTCGAGATTAAAAATATAACCAGCTTCAGGCTGAAAAAGGTTCTGCAGAATGAAAATGTCGCGCCAACCAATGAGAACCTGCTGCGTCATACATTGATGATGCTGTCTGCGCTCGATTTTCTGGTCAACAGCCAGAACAGCCCGTTTTATTCAGTCAGGCCCGAAGAAATTCCCATCTACCGCTATGACCCGGTTTACCAGGGCAAACCGCGCTATTCAGTTCCGCTGATCGATACCGAAGCACTGCTGAAAAAATACTGATTCTTTCCGGTAATATTAAAGATGATCTCCTATACATAATCTTTTCTGATTTATTTAAGTATGCTAAACTGGATTAAAATCAGCTGTATATATAAAAAGGGACATGTTTTGAAAGAATACTTGGAACTGGTGGATTATGTTCTGCGGAACGGCGAACTGAAAAAAAACAGAACCGGGACTGATACCCTGAGCTGTTTCGCGTACTTTTACAGAATCAATCTCTCGGAAGGCTATCCTCTTTTAACTACCAAAAAGATTCTTTTTAATTCAATGCTGTATGAACTTTTCTGGTACCTGTCCGGTGATGAACATATAAAAGAACTCAGAAAGCACACCAAAATATGGGATGCCTGGGCAGACGCGGAAGGCCGGCTTGAAACAGCCTACGGGCGGTTCTGGAGAAGGTTCCCGGTACCCGAGAAAGGTCTTCCCGGTGAAAACTGGGGAACAAAATGGGTCAGCAGGGACCCGGTTTCAGGCGGTCTTGTCTTTGATCAGATAAGCTACATCATCGACACGCTCAAAGAAATCAGGATCAACCCGGAAACACCCAATCTCAGAAGAATGATCGTTTCAGCATGGCACCCCGGAAATGCTGCAGAAAGCAGGCTTCCGCCGTGTCACTACACCTTCTGTTTTAACGTCACAGGCAATAAACTCAACTGCCATCTTACCCAGCGATCTGCCGATATAGCGCTTGGAGTTCCTTTCAATATTGCCTGTTACAGCCTTTTGACATTTCTGCTGGCAAAAGAGACCGGTTTTGAACCGGGTGAATTCGCCCACACCCTGATAGACGCGCATGTATACGTCGATCATATAGAAGGACTGAAAACCCAGCTGCAGAGAACTCCGACAGAACGGCCCAGGCTGATAATCGCGGATAAACCGCTGCTGGAAATGACGTTCGAAGACATCAGGCTCGAAGGCTATAATCCCCAGCCGTTTATAAAATTTCCGGTCGCAGTATGACGGTGATTATTCTTTTAAGCTGCGTCTCTGCGGCACTCCTGGTCTGCACACTGTTTATATTTATAACCTACAGAAAACAGGTAAAACTGATAGAATCCATCAGGGTTAAAATCAACCATGATCTCCGTTCTCCGCTGAACGCAATCCTGGGGTTCTCCGATCTCCTGATTCAGTCGGAAAAGGACGATGAAAAAACAAAATACCTGACGGCAATCAAGTCGGGCGGAGAAACGCTTCTATCAATTATCGAGGACCTCGCGATTAAATTTAAAAGGTTCAAACAGCCACCGAAAAATTTCCAGAACGGCATTAAAAATACGGAAGCTTTTCTGGTATCGCGGAATAATCTCGACAATAACACAGAACCGCTGATACTGATCGTTGATGATATGATTGAGAATATTGTTTTTCTCGAGAACATTCTTCAGAAATCAGGATTCAGAACGATCTCGGCAATGAGCGGAGACTCGGCTCTTGATATACTGACCGAACACACACCCGACCTGATCCTTCTTGATATAGTAATGCCCGGAATGTCCGGTTTCGAAACATGTACAAGAATACAGACCAATAAGGATTTTATCGATATACCTGTCATCTTCCTGAGCGCGAAAAAGGATGAGCAGACCATAATCGAGAGCTTCATCTACGGCGGGATAGACTACGTAGTAAAACCCTTCAACAGCCCGGAACTGCTTGCCCGGGTAAACACCCATCTGCAGCTAAAGCACGCGAAAGAAGAACTGCATACGCTTGCATTTACCGACGCGCTGACGGGGCTCTACAACCGCAGGAAATTCATTGAAACCCTCGACCATGAGCGTGCCCGAGCTTTCCGGTACGGCGAGAAACTGTCCTTTGTAATGATCGATATAGATCATTTCAAAAACATAAACGACAGCTACGGCCACGAAACCGGGGATCGTGCACTGCAGAAATTCGCTCATATTCTAAAATCCAACCTGCGTGAAACGGATTTTGCCGGCAGGCTCGGCGGAGAGGAATTCGGCATCATCCTGCCCGCCACGGATCTTGAGCAGGCCGGTATAGTCGCCGAAAGGATAAGGGCTGCAATTGAAAAGGGCACCGGTTCCGAAAAAGAGGGAATTCCGCCCTTTACCGCAAGCTTCGGAATTGCCCAGCTCAAGGAAGACCGCAACAGTTCTTCACTTTTAACACAGGAAGCGGACAGGGCGCTGTACCGTGCCAAAGAAACCGGAAGAAACAGAATCTGCAGCATTGAGGAGCCCGCTGAATGATCGAATACTCGCTGATTGCGGCTGTGGCGGACAACCTTGCAATCGGAAAAAACAACAAAATGCCCTGGCATGTTCCGGAAGACCTCAAACTATTTAAAAGACTCACCACTGGAAATATTATCATCATGGGCCGCAGCACCTTTGAATCAGTCGGCGGGGTCCTGCCCGGCAGGACAACAATCGTCGTAACAAGGAATCCGGAAGGCTTTATTTCAAAACACAGAGCGGAACAGCTGCTGTCAGCCAAATCCATTGATGAGGCGCTTGAGAAGGCATCGGAGATCTCCGACGAAGCAGCAGAACCTAAAACAGTCTTTATCGCCGGCGGCGCAAGCATCTATGCCCAGACTATCGCAGGGGCTGAAGAGCTGTATATTTCTCGTATACCGGGCAGCTTTGAGGGCGACACATTCTTTCCGGAATTCCGCGGCGGCGGATGGCGGCTTGAAAAAACCGAGGATTTTGAAAGCTTCAGATTAGAAGTGTATCGGAAGAAACAATAATTTCAGCCCGGCCTGAACTGAGCTCAACGACTTCGTCCTTCATCAGATTCGCTTTATCTTCAGGAACCCAGCCGTCAATATCCACGCCGGTTCCGAAAGACTCATTCCCGATCCTGCAGCCGCATCCCAGAAGAACGGTTTTCAGCGGCTGGTATAAATGATAATCGACAGAAATGCTGAACTCCCTGTATTTAACCAGCTGCAAAGTTTTAAGCCCGTCAAGACAGCCGGCGGCCGCATCCGAATAGGCTCTTACCAGGCCCCCTGTGCCCAGTTTGGTTCCGCCGAAATACCGGACAACAGTAAGCATGATATTCGTGATTCCGCGTCCCTTCAGAATCTCGAGCACCGGTTTTCCCGATGTTCCGGAGGGCTCGCCGTCATCGCTCATTCCCATGTACTGGGCTGATTCTCCGGCAATAAATGCATGAACAACATGGGCCGCGTCCGGGTGTTCGAGGCGTTTCTGTTTTAAGAGGTTCCTTGCCTCTTCCGGAGATTCAGACCGGCAGGCTTCGGCTATGAATCTTGATTTCTTTATTATGATTTCAAAGGATGAAGATCCGTCCGGAACAAGCATGCAACCATCATATACATAGTCTACCCCATTGTCGAGTGAAGTCTTTCACGGTATAGTTCAATGTCCGATGAAAAAAAACCCTCTGATCCTGGCAACTTTCTTTCTCAGCATTCTTTCACTGCCTGTTCATTCCGCACAGGTATTGAGCGTTCAGTGGTTCATTCTCAGAACTATAGATTCTGCCGTACTTTTTCTGGCAATTTCCGAACTTCTGAAGGGTCTGAAGAAATCCGAATACCGCAGACAGTTCATGCTGAAAAACCTGCCCCTGACCGGGTTTTCAGCGCTTTACCTGCTCGTTCTTGCGGGACTGTTTATAAAAGACTTCACCTCAGGGCATGAACCCTACATCAACCTGACAGTTATTGTATTCAGGAGCCTTTTCCTTCTGTACCGCGGCTTTGAAAACGTAAAATCAATCGAAACAGCCCTTTCAAGACTGAATGAAAGACCGGCCCTGTCTATTATTTTCAGTTTCTTTGCCGTGATCATGGTCGGCACCCTGCTTCTGAT
Organism: Spirochaetales bacterium; assembly: GCA_003245835.1. GTDB lineage: Bacteria > Spirochaetota > Spirochaetia > UBA9216 > UBA9216 > Thalassospirochaeta. Next base: position 4,453 of record QKCC01000101.1, read on the forward strand.
GCTGCCGTTCGCGACTGCCGACGGCAAGGGGCTGAATTTTATAGATTCATGGTTCACCGCGACCTCGGCGGTCTGCGTCACGGGCCTTATTGTTGTAGATACCGCCGCCGCTTTCAGTACTGCGGGCCGGATTATAATCCTTGTTCTGATCCAGATCGGGGGACTCGGTATAATGATAATGACCTATTTTTCGATGTTCATACTGCGGCGCAATGTCACGCTTGAAGAGAAGAAAAGGCTGTCATTCGTTATAAGCGATACCGATCTGTCCGACATAATCCAAACGCTGAAAAAAATAATCTACCTGACCTTTCTGATTGAGGCGGCCGGCGCGGTCCTTCTTTTTATAGGCTTAGGTATACGGCAGGGTTTCGGAATACGTACTGTATTTTCAGCTGTTTTTCACTCCGTTTCAGCATTCTGCAACGCCGGGTTTTCTCTGTATTCAGACAGTCTCGAAGGTTTTGCCGGCAGCCCGCTTATTATTCTGACTATCAGCATGCTGATAATCGCAGGAGGGCTTAGTTTTGCAGTCCTCTTCAACCTGGGAAACTATTTCAGGACCTCAAAATCCCTGCGGCGCCTTAGCCTGAACACAAAGATAGTCCTTACCTGGACAGCACTGCTTCTGCTTTCCGGCTTTCTGTTCTTTTATGCAGCCGAGCACGGAAACACGCTAAGGAACCTTCCGACCGGAAAACAGTACCTTGCCGCCTTCTTCCAGTCGGTCACCCTTAGAACAGCAGGGTTCAATACCGTTCCTTTTTCCGGATTCACTGCAGGCACAATTGTAATCATGTGCGTCTTCATGTTTACCGGCGCCGCTTCGGGAAGTACTGCGGGCGGCATAAAGATTAATACTTCTGCGGTTCTTGCTGCCTACATAAAAAGCCTCGTAACGAATTCTCCGAGGGTCACGCTTTACCGTTACCAGCTCTCAAAAACGAGGGTTCTGCGCGCATTTGCGGTATTTCAGTACGGAATAACAGCAGTACTCGCGGGTGTCGCGGCACTTGCATTTACGCAGAACGCTCCGCTGGAGGACATACTCTTTGAATCAGTCTCAGCCTTCGGAACGGTCGGACTTTCCACCGGGCTGACGCCGCATCTGAACATATTCGGAAAGCTCGTAATAATTCTGCTGATGTTCAACGGAAGGCTCGGGCCGCTGACAATACTGTCTACATTCTCGGGCAGAACGGATAAATCCGGGGTAAAATATCCCCGCGGAGATATATTGATAGGATAAATTATGAGTGAAAGCGTTTTTCTGGTAATAGGCCTCGGCAAATTCGGTATTCAGACATGCAGGGAACTGACAGCCCGCGGAGCCCGTGTCATAGCAGTCGACAACCACCCCGATCAGGTCGAAAAAATCAAGGATGAGGTTACACATGCGGTTCTGCTCGACACAACAGACGAACTGCGTCTGAAGGAACTGTCGATCGGCGATGTAGACATGGCAATTGTCGCCATCGGTGATAATATCGAGGCCAGCATACTCACAACAACCCTGCTGAAAAAATCCGGTGTACCCTATATTATTGCGCGTGCTGCAACCGAGCTGCACGAGAGGGTCCTTAAGCAGGTCGGGGCTAATGAAATAATCGACATTGAAAAAAATGCCGGAAAACAGCTTGCAGGAAAGGTGCTGTCACCCGACATTCTCGACAGCGTACCGATTACCCTGGAAATCAGCATCGCCGAGGTTTATCTTCCGGTCGCGTTTACAGGCAAAACCGCCGCTGATGTGGACCTGCCGGGCAGGATGAACCTCAGTATATCGGCTATAAAAAGGGAAGAAATCTCAATCGACGAGATCGGAAATCCAGTCACCCGCGAGAAGGTGGTTTTTCCGAATGCCCGCACTGTATTTGAACACGGAGACGTGTTGATAGTAATCGGCCGAAACGAGCACATCGAAAAACTGAAGGATATCTGATCATGCTGCTTATCAGAAAATCAGGATTCATGCTGGTGCTTGGAATATGTGCGGCAATAATCATTGTTTCGGCTGCGGCTGCATACTATATGCTTTACTCTGCCGGTATGCAGGCGGAATCGATCACAGGGGCTGATCTGCGGTTCCTGGCAGAAAAGATCCTCTTCGCAGGTTTAATTGAGCTGATTGTGCTGATCACAGTATTCATAGTTCTTTTTACCCGGAGCAGAGATATATCAAAAGATCTCGACAAGCTTATTAAACAGAACAGGCTGAATTCCGCCTCGACAGTAACCGGCCTGCTCACTCTTGGAGAAACCGGAAAGCAGCTGAATATTCTGTTCCGGCAGCTTGAAGAAATCAGCTATAAACGGGGACTCAAAATCGGTGCGCTGTCAAACGTTGCCGAGTTTCTTTCGCAGCATATTGAAAGCCATGTAACCATTGTGGATGTAACCGGGAGAATTATTCAGGTAAGCCGCGGCAGCCTTGAGACTGCAGGGAAAAACAGGAACGAGATCGTGGACAGGACGATAGATATACTTGCCGGCGATATTCAGTTTACATCAGTACTTTCGGAGCTTGAAAAACAGCACCTGCCCGTGGAAACCGCTTCAGAAACAGGAACAATCAGATGGATCCCGCTGCTTAACCGCAGGAACGAGATAAGCTATATTGCAGTCATTCAGGATGCCGGCAGATTGAACTGAAGAGTATACAGATTACAGTAAAACCCGCCCTGCTTCATCAGCTCGTCGTGGGTCCCGCTTTCGTACGATTATTCTGTCCGCATCCCTGACTGTTGAAAGCCTGTGCGCAATAACTATCGCGGTCCTGTTGCTCAGAAGATTTTCCAGCCCGGCCTGGATCAGTTTTTCAGTTTCCGAGTCGATGCTCGCGGTAGCCTCATCCAGAATAAGTACCGACGGGTTATGGGCTATGACCCTGGTAAATGCAATCAGCTGACGCTGGCCTCCGGACAGGTTCGAACCGCCCTCGGTCAGCACATAATCAAGACCGGCTTCAAGTTTATCCAGTACGGGTTTCAGCCGCGATGTCTCGGCGGCAGCCAGCAGCTGTTCGTCGGAGAAATCCCTGCCGAGCGTGATGTTGTCGCGGATTGTACCCGAAAACAGAAAAACATCCTGTGCAACAGCCTGCACGCGGCGCCTGAGACCGCTCAGCGGAATCTGCCTCACATCCCGGCCGCCTAACAGCACCCGGCCTGAATCGACGTCCCAGAATCTTGCCGCAAGGTTTGCGATGGTTGTCTTTCCGGAGCCGGTGTAGCCGACTATCGCTATAGTCTCGCCCCTGCCGGCTGTGAAGGTTATTCCCTTCAAAACGGGTTCGTCTTCCTTGTACGAGAAATGAACGTCTTCGAACCGCAGCTCGCTTCCGGCCGGTCCGTCATCATCCGCTTCAGGACACCATCCCGATTCCGTATCGGGCCGGCTTCCGCAGTCCGGAATTCTGTCCTCCGTATCGAGCAGCTCGAAAACACGCTCGCCTCCGGCCATCGCCGACTGCATGATTGTAAACTGTTCGGACAGCTGCTGAAGCGGCTGGAAGAATTTTTTAATAAGGTCAAGAAAGGCTATAAGGACTCCGAGCGTCAACCCGCCGCCCTCATGAAAACCCGCACCGAAATATAGAACGACGGCGAGGGTAACAGTACTGAACAGGCTTATCAGCGGACGGAATACGGCAAAAACATACATTTCACCGATATTAGCCTGAAGAAGGTTTCCGTTCTGATGATCAAACATCTTCTGCACTGCCGCCTCGCGGGCGAAAACCTGAACAACCTTCATTCCCGAAATTCGTTCGGATAAAAACGCGTTTACCGCTGAAACCTTCTCTCTGACGCGCCTGTAGGCCTTTCTGGCGCGTTTTCTGAACACAAGCGTGATTATTATCACCGGAGGCAGCGTCAGGACGGTTACGGTCCCTAATTTCACGTCAAGGTAAAACAGCACGGCGATTACACCGAACATTACCAGAAAATTCTGAATCAGCGTCATTATTACAGACGCAAAAAATTCGCTGATTGTTTCTACATCATTCGTAATTCTTGTAACAAGGCTGCCGACCGGCTTGCTTCCCAGATACGATAGCGACTGCCCGGCAGTGTGCGCAAGCAGCTGCACCCTCAGCGTCTTCATTATTCCCTGAGCGGCCCACGACATCAGGTATACCTGAACAAAAGAGGCGAAGAGCGCTGAAATCAGAAGTATCAGAAGCTGCAGGCTGTCCTTTTTAAGTCCGGATACCGAAACGGTTTCTGAAAGTATATGGTTGTCGATGCTGTGCTGGATAAGAACAGGAACAAGAAGCTCGGAAACTATAAGAACAAGGAGTGCTGCGGAAGCGAACGCCGCCTGTACCCGGTAGGGTTTGAGATATGAAACAAGGCGTTTCATAACCGCGGGATTGTATTTTTTCAATTCCTGTTCACCCTGCATATTCCACCTGCTGAAGCTTGTAGATACTTCTGTAAAATCCGTCGGAAGCTATAAGTTCTTCATGCGGCCCTCTTGCCGTTATCCTGCCGTCCTCAAGCACTATAATAAAATCGGCTGACGCAAGTGTCGAAGTCCGGTTGGAGATGATGATTGATGTCTTACCCTTCCGCTTGCTCACGAACTGGCTGAGTATTCCTGCTTCGGTTTCAGCATCAACAGCGGAAAGACAGTCATCGAAGATCAGTATTTCGGGATCTGTAAGATATGCGCGCGATATTGCGATGCGCTGCTTCTGTCCGCCGCTCAGGCTGTGCCCGCGCTCGCCGACGAGGGTATCGAGCCCGAAAGGGAACTCTTTCAGGTCGCGATCGATTGTTGAAAATTCTGCCGCTTCAAGGATCCTTGCTTCTGAAACCCCGGCGACGGCAAAACCGATATTCTCACGGATGGTTTCGGAAAAAAGAAAGCTGTCCTGCGCAACAAGGCCTACGGCTTCCCTGAGCTTCTGAAGCTCAAAGGTCCTGATGTCCCTGCCGCCGATAAAAACAGTTCCGGCCGGCGGATCATAGAGCCTCGGCACAAGGTTAACCAGGCTGCTCTTGCCGGATCCTGTCCGGCCGAAAATTCCGACGGTCGCCCCTTCCGGTATGGTAAAACTGATGTTTTCAAGCACATTTTCCTGTCCGTCCGGCCAGCCGAAGCATAGTCCCCGGAACTCGATATCGCCGGACGGCTTTGCCGACATCTCGGCTGCGGATTCACCGGAAACCTGCACACGGACTATTTCGGGCTCAGCATCCAGAAGCTCGCCGATTCGTGATAGTGAAGCGGCCCCCCGCTCAAGCCAGTTTATCGTAAAACCAGCCCCCATCATCGGCCAGACCAGCAGCGCCAGATAGCTCATGAGTGCGGCAAAATCACCGGCGCTCATATCACCCTTGATCACATTCAGACCGCCGAACCATAGCAGCAGCAGGGTGGTACAGCCCGCAAGAAAGTTTATAAGCGGAAAAAAGAAGCCCCAAACCCTGACCAGAGACATAGTCCTCGCCATATATTCGTCATTGGCTTCCGAGAATTTATCGACAGCGTACTGCTCACGCGAAAGAGTCTTGAACACCCTGATGCCGCTGAGCGTCTCCTGGACGACCGCACTGAGCGACGAGAACCCTGCCTGGACCCTTTTTGAACGGTTTCCGACCAGCCGCCCCATTCCGATAACAAGAAAAACAAGAAGCGGAAGCGGGATGATAATCCAGCCTGCCAGCGCGGGATAGTTCACAAACAAAACAATCAGGATGAAAGTGGCCATGAATATACCGTCTACCAGCGAGACGATTGCCATACCGCAGGCCATTCTTATCGCGTTCATATCATTGGTAAAACGCGCCATGGTATCACCGGTCTTCCTGTTTTCAAAAAAGCCCGGATGCAGCTTAAGCAGATGTCCGAACAGCTGCTCCCTGAGCCCGCTTTCAATCCGCCTCGACGTGCCGCTTATAAAATACCGCCACCCGAAGCGTCCTGCAGCAATAAAAACAGCAATAGCGACCATTGCTGATACCAGGATTAAAATTCTGTGAAGATCAACAGATTCCGCGGAAATCAGATCCACTACGGATTTTGTGATTCTAGGGATGTAAAGCTGGCCGGCGTCGGTAACTATCAGACACAGAACACCCGGGACATACATCCACAGATATTTTCGGAACCAGGGCAGAAGTCGTCGGTATTCACTGAGCATAACCACCTGAATAATTTACTATTATTTCGGAATACTGTCACCAGCAGCACCGATATGAATTATAGCGGTATTCAGGGATTAATAAAAACGCGGCAAAAAGAACCACTCAAGAGTTCCGGAGGTCAAATGGTTCTGCAACCGCTTTCAAAGTTTTTATTTCAAACTGACAGCCTTCCGATCTGCGGGTGATTTATAATGCAGTAGAAAAAATATTCTTGACTGCCGGATGGCGAACCTTTATAAATACATCATGATAATTAAAAGTGCGGAAATATTTCAGCTGAAGATCCCGTTCAAACTCGGGTTCAGCCATTCAAGTGCCGACCGATTTTTTTCGGATTCAATGGTCCTTAAACTCGAAGGAAAAGCCTCGGACGGCAAAGTCTACACCGGCTGGGGAGAAGCCGTCCTCAGAGAATACGTATCAGGTGCGATTGATCAGCATGCTTCGCTTCTCGAGTCTGCCGGAAACGCTGTTACCGGGCTGCTTGCACCATTCCGGGATGCCGATCATCAGACACACATCATCCTGGAACTTCTCAGAACGATGATCCCGGAAGCAAAACTCCTGCCGCTGCTCTGCGCAGTTGAAACGGCTATGCTCGACATCCTCTGCAGATTTGAAAATAAAGACATTTATGAGCTTCTTGAAAGAGAACCGGAAAGAACTCAGCTTATATACGGCGGAACTCTGCCGATGCTTCCGGCGCCGGCTGCTGAAAAGCTGCTGAAAGCTTATAAGATGATGGGAATAACAAATCTCCGAATAAAAATCGGCAGAAATTCTGATTACAACCGAAGCACGCTCACGCTTGTACGGCAGATCATGGGCGATGAATATGATTTGAAGACAGATACCAATGCCGGATGGACATTCGGGCAGGCCGAAGAAAACCTGCTGATGCTAAGGGAGTTCGGTATACACATTGTCGAAGAGCCCTTCGGAAGGGAAGCCCGCGGCAGAGACAGCCTGATCAGCAGGCTCAGCAGGTCGGAAGCTGCAGACGGCATGATTTTCATGGCCGACGAATCCGCACTGACCCCGGACGACATTAGAGCCGCTGCGGCCGAAAAAACCTTCGGTATGATAAATATCCGGCTTGCCAAAAACGGCGGACTGCTGAAAGCCCTCGATATGGCCGAAACAGCCGCAGAGGCCGGACTGGATTATATGTGCGGCTGTCATGTCGGCGAAACAGGAATTCTGTCAGCCGCAGGCAGAGCTGCAGCCTCGCTGATGAAAGCCCCGGTTTATACGGACGGCTCATACGATTCACATCTGCTGAGCGGAAATATAACAACAGAAGATTTGAGTTTCGGGCAGGGCGGCAGGGCGCAGATTATAAGAGGCCGTGGAACCGGTTTCGAAATTGACGAAAATAAACTTAAAGGATTTACAGATGAAAGAATCAGATGTTTTTAAATACTGGAAAGAAAAAAACCGCAGCGTACTCGAAAAATGCCGCGGAAAATTACTTGCCATGACATTTTCCGCCGGAAAAGATTCGTCGGTATGTCTATATTTCCTTAATGAAGTGAAAGAGGAGTTCGATTTTTCACTTGAAGCATTCCTCGTAGCATACCCGCACCACCGCTACACTGAAGAAGTAACCGATAAACTTAGAAAATACTGGGCATCAAAAGATATTCCGCTCACCGTCGAAATCCCCGAAGAACCGGACTCGGCAATGGAAAACCAGGCAAACCCGTGCAGGCCATGCCAGAATATCAGAAAAAAGATGCTGCCGACTATTTTTTCCTACATCAAAAGACCCGTTTCGGATGTAGTAATTATATCAGGCCACAGCCTGTGGGACATTGCAGCTTACAGCCTGAACAGGCAGCTTGCCGAACAGCTTGCAGAAATAGATGAAAACAACGAAACAGCCACCGAAAAGCGGCTTCTCGAAATATCTCAGCGCTTCTACCCGTTCTTTGTAATGCCTGAAGGCTACTCGGTTTTTCGTCCGCTGCTGCACATGAACCAGCCGGAAATCCACCGCTTCCGCTCGGAAAATTCGATTCCAGTTATAGAAGAAGGATGCCGATATTCGGTTTGGAGGCCTAAAAATGGACTGTCGGCGTTCTTTGAACGATTCGGCTACTCTTTCTCTTACGAGAAGGTATTCAGCTTCGCAGAAAAAAATCTCGGAATCATTCCTCTTGAGAAGATCACGAAAATTTCAAGCGGCGAGTATCTCGGCAAACATTTTTAACAATCTTTCAGAGGAAGAGACAATTTGATCAGCAACCCTGTTATACCCAACATAGGCAACATATCAAGTCCTGCCAGTCCGCCCGAAAACCTTAACGAGGTGAACTGCCAGAACAGCAAGGCTATATATCACTACGTCCGCAGGCTCAAACCGGAAAAACTGAAACAGCTTTTCAGAGATCTTCCGGCACCCTACGACAAGATCGACAATATCGAGGCATACCTGACCGATGAAAACAACTGGGTTTCCGCTGAGCTGATTTCGGTGCTTTTTAAAAATGCTGTTGATATTTTCAAGGATCCGGGCGTCCCGTTTCATATAGGATTTGATTCAATAAAATCACGCAATATCGGAACACTCCTCAGTTTCATGCTTACGACATTCTCTTCACCGAGACGGGTTCTGAAGCGCCTGAACCAGATAAACCAGCAATTCAACACAACCAAGATCATCGAAACTGTTTATCTTTCCAGAACAAGAACCGTTATCAGGCTGCACTGGAAAGAAAACCGCGGCCTTGACAAGAATGTCTGTCTTTATAACCAGGGCATCTATGCCGCAATCCCGACCATGTGGGGACTCCCGCCGCAGGACGTAACAGAAACCGATTGCTATTTCAATGACGCACCCTATTGCCAGTACAATATAACGTTTCAAAGACGCAGGTTCAAAAACCTGATACCCAGCCGCCGGATGAAATCACGGAAAGCGAGTCTGCTGCGCGCGATCGAAGAAATAGAGAATGACAAGATACTTCTTAAAAAGAAAAACGATGAAGTCATTAAACTCAACCTCGAACTTCGTGAAAAGGTTGACAGGCTGAGCGCTATTAATGCGGCGTCAAGCCTGCTTGTTTCCATAGTCGATACGGATGAAATCCTCAAGACTACAATGAAAATAATTGTCGATGTTCTAAAATTCGACAGGGCCCTACTTATGCTTGTAGACGGAAACAACGAATTCCTTAAATATGTTCACTCGACCGGAGCGGAACAGAATGAAGTGGATGACAAACTGAAATCATACAAGATTCCGCTGAGCAGAACATCGAATATTCTGGTCAGAACAACCATCGACGGTATTCCGGTCCTCGTTAAAGACGCCCGGGAAGCCGGGCTGAATCCGAATAACCTTATCATCAAGGACTTCAGTCCGAATTCCATAGCTTTCTGTCCGCTTAATACAGCCAAAGGCTCAATAGGAATTCTTGCTGCTGATCGTACTAAATCGAACAGGATGATCACCCGTAAGGAACTTGAGCATCTGTCCATATTCGTCAACACTATGGCGGCAACCCTTTATAAAGCAAAACAGGATGAAGAACTCGAAAACAGCTACCTGAATACCATAAAAGCACTCGTAAAAGCGATTGAAGAAAAGGATCAGTATACAAGCGGTCATTCCGAGCGCGTTTCCAGACTTTCCAGGCGCCTTGCTGCCGCTATGGATCTGCCCGAGGATGAGGTTGAGCTGATCGGCGCAGCAAGTCTGCTTCATGATGTCGGAAAAATAGGCATCCCCGAATCGATAGTGCGAAGCCCGAAACCGCTGACTCCGGCCGAATATAAAATAATAAAGACACACCCTGAAAAAGGCTGCGAAATTATCGAACCGGTCAGGCGCCTGAAGGAACATTCATATCTCATCAGACTTCACCATGAACGCTTCGACGGCAAGGGCTACCCCGACGGAATCGCCGGTGCGAAAATACCTACCGGAGCGCAGATAATAGCAGTTGCAGACACATTCGATGCCATTACGTCCTCAAGGGCGTACCGAAAGGGCCTGCCCAAAGAAGAGGCGGCCCGCAGGATTCAGGCATCATCAGGCAGCCAGTTTTCTCCCGCCGTAATTGAGGTTTTTATGAAGGTTTTCAACAGCGAGATCCTGCACGACGACAGCTATCTGGAATAGCTCCCCCGCGACTGTATATCACAGTTTTAAAAAAACCCGTACAAAAAATAAAAAAGGCTTGCTGTACGGACTTTCTCATGATGAAATATCCATATGGGGAGGGGCGGTGATTGCCGAAGCATCGGCTCCTCCGAAAAAAAGATATTGCAAAAATGAGGAGAACCAAATGAAAAAACTCAATCTGTCAAAATTCTGTCAATCCAGGCTGAACATTTTGATGTTCAAAAGTTTTCATCCGCAAATGTGCTTCAGGTACATGCAGCTGCTTGGAAGGCTCTACTACACCTTCAATAAAAAAGAGAGGGCATTGATCAGCAGGAATATCCGGGATCTGCTTGAAGGACATGATGAGGCATACATCCGCAGGACAACCAGGGAAGCGTTCAGAGGCATCTTTACACACTATTTCGAGAAGATGTTCTCTGCCTACAAAAACTTTCCGCAGATCAAAAAATTCATAAATCAAAAATTCACAATCAAGAATGAGGAGCTTATACACAAGGCTCTTGAGGGCGGAAAGGGTGTGGTCCTGGTGACTGCGCACTGGGGAGCGGTTGAATTTATTCCGTGGCTGCTGTCGCTTAAAGGTTATCCGCTGAGTGTTATTCTCGAGTGTCAGACTCCCCTGCTTATGCAGGCGCTGACCGACAAAACCCGTTTCGTAGACACCGAACTGCTTCTTGAAGAAAACTGCAACGTGCTCTTTACAGCTTTCGACAGTCTTAAGAGGAACAGGGTTTTAATGACCGAATGTGATGAAGTCGATAAATGGAGAAAAAGAAAAAACCAGACAATCAAGCTGTTCGGCAAAACTCTGTATTTTGACAATACTCTAGATATACTTGCAAAGAAGGCGGACTGCCCTGTGATCGGAACCTTCCTGAAACGCAATTCGAACGGGACCTATACTCTTCTGCTCGAAGAAATCAAACGCGAAGAAGGAACTGCGAAGAATGCCCTGGAGATGTGGCAGCGGTACGTATCAGAAAACCCTGAACAATGGTACCAGTGGAAGAAATGGGACAAAATGAAGGCCGTTATCTGAAATTAACCCGACCGGCGTTCAGCCGGTCATTAACAGCTTGATCTCTTCCTGAAGCGTCTCATAGATAAAGCCGTATATTTTAGCCTTGGTGTCGTCGGTTATCGTTTTATCGAAGAGCATTACATGAATCGAATGCTGCGGAGTCTCTCTCGAACCCATAACCGGACCGGAAACCCTTGCTATTTTGCCTTTCAGCTTCAGCTGAATATCTGTAAGCATCATATGTTTCTGCAGAGGAACTTCCTCGTCCAGAACAAAAGCCATACCGACAGAACTGATATCCTTGATTTTTCCCGAGTGGAGTTTTCCGTCAATAATAACATTCAGCTCTGTATTCTGAAATTTCCAGCAGTCAATCCTCAGGTACCGCCTCCGGCCGCGGGCCTCGTTAACCTCTAGTGTTTTCAGAATAATCTGCCGGCTCTGTTCCAGCCCAAGTTTTAATTTGATATAACCGCATGGAATCATCAGATCCATCAGGTATGTCTTTGCAAGTTCCTTGTCTTCGTTATAAGTCAGCACTCCAATCATGGCAGAGTTGTCTTCTGACTCCATCATGTCACTGATGTAGTCATTCCAGCCCTCGGCATCCATCTCATCGTCAATATTTATAAATACAATCGGTTCGGAGAATTCCTTAACCACACTGCGGAATTTTTTATGATCTGAAACAAGGTAAACTGCATATTCGTATGAAACTAGTTCACGGACCAGTTCCTGCTGTATAACAGAATGGGGATGAAGAAAAAACACCTTTTTGGCAAGAAAAGTCTCTCTGTCCATTATCACTCTCCGCAGTTATGATAAAATGATTTTATGATAATTTCTACCTATCTTGGAAATCCCGGAAAAAAATATGAAGCAACCCGGCATAATTTAGCATGGATCATGCTTGAATACACCGGTTTTGCCGGTTCACTGAACTGGAACGCCAAGTTCAAGGCAAAATATGCGCGCCTGGCTAATCCCGAGAGTATACATCTGAAACCTGAAACACTGATGAACCTGAGCGGAGAAAGCGCAGCAGCGGCCCTCGGTTTCTTTAAGCTCGCTCCCGGCAGTATGATTGTGGTTCATGATGATCTGGAACTTCCGTTCGGAACGGTACAGCTTAAAAAAGGGGGAGGCACCGGCGGACACAACGGCCTGCGTTCTATTGTCAAGTTGACAGGCAGCCCGGACTTCTTCAGGTTCCGTATGGGCATCTCCAGACCGCCCGCAGGACGTGATGTTGCATCATGGGTTCTGAGCCGCTTCTCGGAAGACGAAGAGGCGCTGCTTCCGGACTACTGCAGGCTGGCCGCTGCTTATTTTGAAACCATACTGCGGAATGGACCGGTTCAGGGCGAAAAGAGAGTTTTAGTAAATTTCTAGAACTAACCATTGAAAAACACGGACTAATCGCCTAACCTTATAGATGAGGTTATCTGATGTTCGTTGAAGCTGAAATCTGGAACATTGCACACACAGATCAGGGCTATGCCGTATTAATTCGTCCAATTGGAACTGATGCGGCAGTACCCATTTTTATAGGGCAGCTTGAGGCTCAGTCGATCCTGATAGGTATGGGCGACATCCCCATTCCAAGACCGAATACGCACGACCTTCTGCTTACAAGCCTCAGCCTGACCGGAAATACCGTCGAGAAGGTGGAAATCACCGAACTGAAAGACGGTATTTTTTATTCCGTGATTCATATCCGGAACATGACAGGCGAGATGTCGCTTGACTCGAGACCTTCCGACAGCATTGCCGTCTCGGTCAGAACGGAATGTCCGATCTATATCGAAGAAAGCGTAATTGATGAGGCTGCGGTATCGCTGCAGTTCATAAACGAAAAAACAGTCACAATTAATTCGGAATACGAAAAAGAACGGCTGCAGCTGGAAAAAGAACTAGAAGAAGCCATAAAACTTGAGAACTACGAAGTCGCTGCCGAAATCAGGGATAAACTCAAGAACCTCGAAGAAAATTTTTTTTAAACTGCAGCTCCTTCCCGGCAGAACAGAACAGGCAGAGCAAAATTGTTCTTGACCTGTCAGATTGCTATAGGTAAACTTGTTTTCAAATGAGCAGTATCACCCTATTAACAGACGGATCAAAATACAGCAGCCTTATCAGAAATAAAAAGGTACGGGGCGATGATACTTTCATCATACTGACGGATCCGGGTGAAAAGGAAAAAACCTCAGGTGCAGACGAAAATGCGGTTGAATGGAACAAGCGCTCCTCTTTATCGGCACGAAATGCAATACTGACAGTACTTAACCGCTACGGCTCAATCGATGAAGCGGTACTTGTTTACCAGCCCGGGAATTTCAATAAAACATTTCACGAAACTTCAGCAGCCGTTTACGACCTGCAGGTCGACAGATGGATTAAAGGGTACGGGTACCTTCTGAAGGAGCTGATTCAGCTGTTTATAAAGCAGCAGCACGGGCAAATCTCATTTATTCTCGATACGGACGGAATAAAGGTGCAGACCCCGCTCGAAGCTGCGATATTCAGTTATCTTAAAAGCATGATTCAGAATCTCGGCATCCTGTACCAGAACGAAGGTTTCAGAATTTTCTGCTTTGAATCTGAAACCGCAAGAAAAGAAGAATTTCTGGACTTTTATTATAAAACAATACTTGATTCCAGATATACTGCAGGCAAAATATACAGGTTCAGCGATAAAAAAGGGCTGTTCGACTTCAGCAGAAACTAACCCGATCAGCAGAATCCTTATTAACTCCGGCAGTTCTATATTTAACCTATGACAGTGATATGAATTCTGGCTGGACTTTCATCGCTCACACTTGCAAACAGCAATAGTGACGAAAAAATCTGCTTTTTTGGGCTATTGATGTTCGCGGGTGCAATTGTAATTCAGATGCAGCCATAATTCATATTATTGCGGCGTTAAATCAGATTGAATTTCAGGGTATTTTAAGCTATTGTAACACTATGAAAATATGGTTGAAGCTCTTAATTGGAATTGCAGCCGGAATTCTTGCCGGACTTTTCATCCCCAATGTTTGGTCCGATGTCAGGATAATTGAACAGATTTCATATCTTGCAGTTAATCTCGGACGTTATATTCTATTCCCGCTTATCTTCTTTTCAGCAGTGACGGGTATTCATACCCTCACTCAAAAGAAAAAGGTTCTTGCTGTTGCTGTAAGAACAACAGTTTACATGGTCATCGTCAGTGCGGTTCTATCGGTTCTCGGTACAGTATCCGTGCTTCTGCTGGCACCTGAAAGAATACCGGTCTTTATTCAGGAAAGCAGCAAAATAACCCTTCCCGGATTTTACGAAACCCTTCTGGCAATATTTCCCAGAAACTTTTTTGCGGCAGCTGTTCAGAACGGAAACCAGATCCTGCCTGTATTCATAATGGCAGTGCTGATAGGTTTCAACCTTAATTTTGACAAGGTCGTAACAAGGGCGGCGGTTCAAATCTTCGAGTCGCTAACCGCTGTTTTTCAGCATATAAACTCATTTATTATCGAGCTGATGGGGTTCATCATGTTCCCGATGGCATGGTACGTAACGGAACAATTAATCAACACTACTGAAATCGAACTGTTCAGACAGATGCTGTTCGCGATTGCCGCAGATTTTCTGATCGTAATTTTCATCCTGTATCCGCTGGTCATTTATTTCGCAACAGGAAGGAAAAACCCCTACAAATGGATATACGCTGCACTGTCTCCTTCTCTTGCAGCAGCAGCATCCGGCGACAGCCTGTTCAGCCTCAGCCTTCAGTTCAGGAACAGCACCGAGAATATGGGCAGCAGCCCGGAATCCCGTTCAGTCAGCCTGCCGATTCTGGCGGTTTTCAGCAGAGCCGGAACCGCAATGATTACCGGCGTTGCATTTATTGTGATTCTAAAATCCTATTCCAGTCTCGGACTAACTCCGGCGGGCTTCATATGGATTTCAGCCTTCGCGTTTATGTCCTCGTTCCTGCTGGGACCCTTTCCGGGAACCGGGGTATTTGTTGCGGTGTCGCTGCTTTGCACTATCTATGGGCGGGGAATCGAGGAAGGCTATCTTATACTGAAACCGGTTCTTCCGATATTGTTCAGCACAAGTGTACTGCTTGATACATTAACGAATTCACTCCTGTCGATGATTGTCTCAAAGCATGCGGGACTGTACAGCGATGTACCGTTAAATAAATTCAGATAGGTCCTAAAACAGAAAGATAAACCCGATTTCAGGCTCTAATACCATCTGGTCATGGAAACCAGCGTCGTTCCCGTCCCAGATATGATAGACCGGAAGGTTTGTACCGGCCTTGAGCCTGAAAGTATTACCTTCTCCGAAATTCCAGGAGAAAAATCCTCCGGCGTAAGCACCAAAGAACCTGCCGTCGCTTAAAAAATAATTCAGGACAGTATCAGGCTGGTCCGACCCCAGGGCATCATCATAAGCGGCAAACGGCAGCCTGAAAGTGATTTCAGGGGCGACAGTAATTCCGAGCGATATTTTTTCGGAAAGATCAAAAATCGCGCCGATTTCCGGTCTGATTTCGAAGTTGATAACCTCAATACGATTGCGTGTTTCCCTCGCTGCCGGGACGGGCTTGCCGTCTGTATCTAATATATAAATCACAGATTGATCAAACCCGTAGACTCTAAGCCCCGGTTCGAAATAGAGCATGTCGGTGAAACGCATCGGGACCGACGCACCCAGAACAGGCGATACCAAAAGGCTGACGGGACTGGTTTCGACGGGTTCTCCGTTCAGAATTACGGCCTCACCCAGAACCAGCTCAACACCTTCCAAATCGAAAGCGAAACCCAAGGAAGCAGTCACGAAGAGAAAAAGAAATATGATAGTTGCCCGAATCGTCACAGATATTCTCCGCAGATGTTATCTTAGTTGAGTATATCACGCATTTTTATTTGCATCATGCCGGTCCGGCCTATAAACGGGAACCGCTTCTCTTCCCAGCCTGCTACGAGATTTTTTCCGTCGGAATAAATACCCGAATAAACAAACCCGTCGGGCAGCTGCGGAAGTCTGTAAAGACTGATGTCCGCACCGCAAATCAGTATTAAATCATTATAAAGAACGTAACAGGTATCGTCATACAAACACGCTTCAAATTCGACCGGCAGCGAGGCCCCCGCACCGAAAACCTGCGTCGACCGAGCGGCAGATGAATAATAAAACATCGGAGAGCCCTGTCCGGGGAGCGCAGTTGACAGCCTGATATAGATATCGCCGGCGTCTTTCAGGCTTTCATCGAAAGCTCCCTCACGAACGGCTCTCACAAAACCGCGCACTGCAAACGGACCGGATTCCGAATCAGTAAGGTTATATTCATCCCTGAAGTATGACTCATCAATTTCATCCACAGAACTTCCGTCTTCACTGTGGACTATATACCTGAACCTTGTTTTTTTATCATCGGTATACTTCCAGGCAATCAGATCCTTTCCGGATTTATGTATAAACTCAACAGGTTCCCATCCGGGATTTTCCGCAGAAAAATCATACTCCGGGAGATTGATGCTGAATACTCCCTGCGAATTTCGGTTCAGGTCTATTCTGACCGGCATCTTCTCACCCGGGTCAGCCCCTGTCAGCACCGGGTTGAAGAGACTGTCGCGGTAAAGGTGAAATGAGACCGTCTTACCGTCGGTGAAAACTGTACCGATTGTTCTGTCTGAAGTCAGTAAAGAAAACTCATCGGCGATCGTCCGGCCCGGGGCCTCTATGGAATTCCCCGCTGAAAGAAACAGAGGATACCCCCGGTTTACTGCAATCACGAGCCCGTAGTCCGTTTCAGCAAAACCGGCAAGTCTTCTTTTATTAGTCCATGGTCTGAAATCTACCGCAGGAAAACCGCTTATCACGGCAGCGGCGTCATTCGCGTCATCAACGGCTGCTGCCGAATACCCCGAACCCCCGTCATGAAATGAGTATATAATCAGGTTTGATGCCCAGTAATTGAATTCCGCAGGCGCCGGTGCAGCGGAGAGATTTGCCGCTGCAGCTGCCTGAAGTATGAAAATGAGAAGTAATTTATAAAATCTAATCAAGGTTTACAGTTTCTACCATGTAGCGGATACTCGGACCGGTTCCGTCAACTATCTCTTTTTCGATAACGAATACAAGAGACTTCTCATTGGGTGCAAACATTATCTGTTTGATCCGGTATTTAAGCACATTCTTCCGCTTGAAATCCGGAAGCCCAACCTTGTATGCGGTAATCTTGTTTGTCTTATCGGTTACAGTCAAATCTATATAAAATGAAGCGCTCGGTTCTTTTTCCGTACCAAACTGCTGCTGCACAAGAGAGACCTTATATCTGCCGTTATTCTTGAAATCCCTGAATTCCAGTGTAGACTTCGGTTCAGCCCCGTTAATCAGCAGGTATACAATTCTGCCGGTCTGCAGATGATTGATGTTATATTTCTGCAGTTCCGACTGCTTTTCCGCCATAAGGTTGTACAGGGCACCGCTGCCGTCCTGTCCCGGCTGAATGTTATGTGTATATGTTTCTTCTAATACACCGTTACGTGCGTATACATTATCGGCAACTTTTACTGTATAGATCCCGGCATATGGCTTCGAGGTATTATATTCGATACCGTAGAGCCCGAACATGAAATATTCGGAATTCTCGGAAAATCCCAGATTTACATATTCAGCAACGTCTCCCGCAAAAACAGAAAACGAGCAAAGCGATAAAATCAGGATCAGAACAATTTTCCTGTTCATTGAGTGCCTCCCTTTCTGTTTATCGAACATTTTTCAACATTTCTATAGTAAAATTATTCACTGATATTTATAATGACAGTATGACTTTACGCCTCAGAAACATATTACTGATTATTTTTACGGCATTTTCTGCGGCATGTCTTGTTTTTACAGTGAAAGAGCTAATCTCTTCCGGCTCATTCACTCCGGCCGGTATCCTGCAATTCCTGCCGGTACTGTTCATAGCTTTCTATGCGGCTGTTTCATGCATAGTTATTTTCTTTTCATTCAGAAATACCGTATCATCCGAGATTTATTTCTTTTTCATTTTTATATTTTCAACAGTTTTTGATATCTTCCGTTCCGCCGGCCTGTCATCGAATCTTCTTCCGCTGTTTTCAGTATACAGCATGGTTCCGACAAGACTTGTTTATTACGGCCTTTTTGCCGGTGCACTCGCGCTTTTCTGCTCAGGCCTGTTTACAACCGGGCTTGAATACCAGAAAATCGGGGTCGCAACAGTTATAATTCTGGCGCTTCCGGCGGCGCTCGTCATTGTTCTGCCGGTCGATCTTGCCTCGGCTGTTCCCGGCGGGACATGGGAGATAGGTCGGTTTTATGAAATAACCATAGCTTTGGCAGTTTTTCAGCTGCTCGGGGTTCTGAATTTTATCATTGCCGGAATCAGAAATGAAAGCCGTGAGTATTCGTTCATAGCCGCAGCTCTGCTTATTGCAGTCTGTGCGAGAGCTCTGATATTTTACTTTGAAAATATTTTTGCGATTACTGCAGGATTTCTCCTGCTGATCGCAGGAACGATACTGTTCGCGGACAGAACCCACAAACTCTATCTTTGGGATTAGATTACCAGAACAGCAACCAGCCCAGTTCCGACGGGGATTATAAGATTATCCAGATCTTTCACCGGCATCAGTTCGAAAATTGCCGCCGCCAGCGCTATACACAAAGATGCAACGGGTTTTGAAGTAACCGCAAAAGTACTGATAAATACGGCAATAACACAGGCAATCGCACCCTCTACCGTTTTACCCCTGAAACCTGGAAGACTGATTCTTCCGAATAATTTACCGACCAGACTTGCGATACTGTCGCCGAAAGCAAGCGCATAAATTGCGACCGCAGCCGCGACCGACGGATAAAGCAGAAGAGCCAGCATTGCTCCGATTGCCAGCGTCACCGGACCCAAAATAAATCCCCGGCTGTCCCGCTTGCGCGCCGCGGCAGAAGTAATACCGGAAATCACCGCTACCGGTCTTCCGTTCAGTCTTGATACCTCTGCAAACGAGTACAGTATTACCGCCGAGGCAAGAAGCAGTTCAGTTACAGATATATTAATTGCCGCTATTGCAGGAACAAGCGCGACCATTATGTGTATGCTTTTTCTGAATAATTCCGTCCGAATCTCTTCATAGCTTACCTGAATACTTTTTGATCTGATCGCCGTAATCGCTGTTCTGTTATCGCTCATCTTTAAAATCCCGTTTAAATTTCCCAGTCACAGTTTACATGCAAATTTCATGCCACAAAACAATAGAAAGAAACTTGGGATTAAGTTGTTTATATGTAAGCAGTTATTTTAGAAAAAATAAAATCGGAAAAAGATGCAGGAAAAATGTATTATATTTTATACACTTATTTTCAAATTTTACCACAGTTTATACCGGGCAATTCCGGAGAGGGGATCAAAACCTCTCCGAAAATTTATAATATTAATGTGCAGCTGTCAATTGCTTTTATCTGCAACGGTTTTCAGAAGAATATTAACGACTTCATCAAGCTGTTTTACCGCAGCGGATTCCGGGTGGGTAAGGAACGGGTTTTTACCCTTATCCTGGGCTTCCATCACTTTCTGATCGATCGGAATCCTCCCTATAAAAGGCACCCCAAGATCAGCTGCCGCCTTTTCTCCGCCCCCGAATCCGAAAAGGTTGTGTACAGATCCGCAGTCAGGGCAGACGAAACCGCTCATATTTTCAACAACGCCGAGAACAGGAACATTGAGCTGTTTCGAAAAATTAATACTTTTTCTCGAATCAAGTACGGCAACATCCTGCGGTGTGGTAACAATCACACTGCCGTCAATGCCTGGAATCAGCTGGCAGACAGACAGGGGCTCGTCCCCCGTACCGGGAGGTGAATCGACAACCATAAAATCGAGTTCTCCCCAGTTCACATCCGCCAGAACCTGCTTTATAAATCCCATTTTAAGCGGACCGCGCCATACAATCGGAGAATCCGAATCACCGCCCGCCATCGCAAGGCTGACAACCTTAAGATTTTCTTCCGAAACCGGTGCTTCAATTCCGTCATCCGTCTGGTAGAGAATCTGATCATCCATCCCGAGCATCTTGGCTACATTCGGACCGTGAATGTCGGTATCCAGCAAGCCCACATTGTAGCCCTTCGAAGCAAGAGATCGGGCTATGTTGACCGCAATAGTCGATTTACCGACACCGCCCTTGCCGCTCATCACGACAATCTTGTGTCTGACCAGGCTCATTCGCGCCTGAATTCGTTCTTCCTGTTCTATCTGATCTTTGGTCTTCATCGGCTAACCTGTTAATGATGACCGCAGTCATGATCTGCACCATGGTGATTACAGCCCACTTCACCCTGTACAATCGTTCCCAGTCTGAATTCCTCCAAAACACTGACAACATCTCCGCTTGCAGGTCCGAGGACATCGATTCCATGAGCCTGAAGGTTTGCAACGGCGCCTCCGCCGATTCCGCCTACTATAGCCGTCCTGACTCCTTTCTGTGCCAGCATTGCCGGAACAGCCTGGCAGTTACCGCCGGGATTATCCAGATATTCGACATCCTTTACACCGTTCTCATCAACTGTCGCGAAGGTAAAACCCGGAGCATGTCCGAAATGCGGTGATACCTGGCCGTCAGCTGTTGCTACTGCTACTTTCATCTGCCTTCTCCTTAGTATAATTACTTTGATGATTGTTCTTTTCCCTGCAGTCCGGGCAAACGCCCAGGAACTGCACAATATGTCTTTTTATTTCAAACCCGTGCTTTTCAGACAAAACAGATTCAACCCTGCTGTACAGATTGCGTTCGTCCTCAATAAAGTCTGAATATTTTATAACCTTGAAACACCTTTCACAAACAAGCTGGTGGTAATGAGCTGCATTCTGATCGTCCGCGGCAATAAATCTTGTCCGCCCCTCTCCGAAATTGTACCTGCTGACTATTCCCATGTCATCGAGCAGCATCAGGGTCCGGTATACGGTGGCAAGACCGATCGCAGGGTATTCTTCCCTTATAATCGAGTATATTTCCTCTGCACTCAGATACCCGTCGGCAGCTTCGAGCACTTCCGCAACCAGTTGTCTTGGAACAGTCATCCTCATTCCCCGGTTCCGGATTCCGCCCTCGAGTTCCATACAGCAGGGTTTTTTTCGACCCGGACCGCTGCATTGCTCAGTCATTGTTCTTCCTGTTGTCAGAATTTTTGATATTGATAATCATTATCATTAAAATATCAAAAAAAATAACCCGGGTCAAGCCGGGTTATCCGTAAAGATGTCCTACCGATGAAATCAGGGCGTTTCTGCTGAACGGCTTTACGAGCCAGTCAGCAGAAATCTTAAATCCGCTGAATTCCCCGGAATTTTTCCTGAGTTCCAGCATCTTCTTTTCGGAGACCAGAAAAAGCACTGCAAGTTCTTCATCTCCGAGTTCCCTGAGACCGCTCAGCACCTCTGTCTGAACGGCCGATTTTATATCCATGTCTGCGATCACCAGTTTAACATGATGATGATTTACGTAATCCTTTATCCAGCTCATAGACTCCGAATGCACAAATTCAAGTTTGTCTTTAAAAGCATACTCAATATCGCCAATCAGAGCTTCTGAATCAGATAATATTATCTGGGCGTTATCATTCAATTAAAGTACGCTCCTGAGTTCCTTTATGCTTTCTGATTCACCAAGCCTTGCAATTGCTTTGTTCTGAATCTGCCTAACCCTTTCCCTTGTGATATTGAACATAACCCCAATGTCCTCAAGAGTCTGGGGCCCGTCCGGAGTCAAACCGAATCTGAGTTTGAGAATTTCCCGCTCCCTTTCGGTAAGCTCGCTGAGAGAATGGCTGAGAATATCTTTGACATTGACCTTGAAAAACTGCTCGAAGGGTTCGTAGTCTTCGTCGCATGCAATTAATTCAGAAAGATTTGTTGAACTGTCGTCATCGACGGAAGAATCAAGGGAGGTGGTATCGCCGGTGCTTGCTAGAATAGTTTCAACCCGGCCTTCATCCATATCCATGTACTTTGCAATCTCCGCCGCGTTGGGTTCATGCCCCATTTCCTGGGCAAGCTCTCTTGAAGCGGAATAGCATTTCCGGGCCGAGTTAAGCACATGAACCGGAATCCGGATGGTTTTACCCTTGTCGGCTATTGATTTGATTATCGCCTGCTGAATCCACCAGGTTCCGTAGGTTGAAAATTTACAGCCCTTCCGATAATCAAACCGCTCAACGGCTTCTATCAGACCGATGTTGCCCTCATTGATTAAATCAACAAGATTAAGACCCCGGTGCTGGTATTTTTTTGCAATCGATACAACAAGCCTCAGGTTGCTGGTAATCAGTTTATTCCGGCTTGAGTTGTAATCGTCTTCAAAGAAACTAAGCTGCTCGGAATATTCAGCACTGCTTATTTCGCCGTACTGCAGTTTTTCCCTGAGTTTGAGCCTCTGCTCCCCGATAGTTTGAAGAGTGAATGCAATGCTGAGCTCTTCCTCGCGCGACAGAAGCGGATATGCCGCAATCTGCTTCAGGTACATGGATAATGAGTCCTGTTCTCCCAATTCGGATTCATAGCCATTGTCAATGTCTTTATTCAATATCTCTTTCATGTTTAAAAGAATGCCACTGTTTCATCAATAAAAAAATCAGGCATCCTTGAAAGATTACATAAGCAACCGGACTATGCACACCATAGGGGAATCCCCTATAGCGGCATAAAGGTTGAATTAATGTTAAATTATTCACCCGAAAGAAATAACCGGGTACATTTCCGGCAGGGTATTTTGCGATGGGCCGTCCCGCCTGTGCTTACCTGATTCGCTTCCGGCGTTTTCTGATTGCGTTTTTACCGCTTCCCTGATGAGGAGCCTCACCATGTTTTTTCTGCACTGCAGCCTCTTCGTCAGCGGTTAATGCCGTTCTTCTTCTTATAAAAAGAAGCAGTGCGCCCCCTATAATCATCAGCAGGCACAGAACCTGTCCGGTCGAAAAATTAAAAAACGAACTGAACAGGGCGGTTGTCCCGCCTGTGTCGCCAAACGAAAGAACAAACCCCATATCTGAGTCGGGTTCTCTCATATATTCGAGAAAAAACCGGATGAAACCGTACCCCATCAGATAGGCGCTGATCACGGCGCCGTTTACCTTCTTTCTGCGTTTAACGACAAACCATAAAAACAGCCAAAGTACAACACCCTCAAACAGTGCTTCATACAGCTGCGACGGGTGTCTCGGAAGATTGACCACCCCGCTTTGCGGCAGCAGCATCCCTATTTCGGCGGCAACCCTCTGCACCCAGCCGGCTGAAACAGGAAATCTTTCGGCATGCGGAAAGATTGTTCCCCAGGGCAGCACAGTCACACGGCCCCAGAGTTCACCGTTGATATAGTTTCCAAGCCTGCCGAAGGTGTATCCAAGAGGTATTCCAGCCCCAAGAATGTCTGCAAACATGAACCAGCTGAGTTTCTTCGCCCTGCAGTATATGATTGTAGCAACTACAGCCCCGATTACGCCGCCGTGATAACTCATCCCCTGCAGCCCCATAAAAGAACCGCCCCTGAACGGCCAGAAGATGAGCCATGGGTGCTTCAAATAATAATGAGAAGGGTCATATACCGTAGTCGCAAGAATTCTTGCACCGATCAGCAGCCCGATAATTCCCCAAAAAAAACAGTTCAGCATATCATCTTCGCTGAACCCGATATCCTTTTTCCGGATCTGCTTCATCATCAGGAAGTAGGCAATGCCGAACGCAATAAGGTACATCAGCCCGTACCAGCGTACCGGAAAACCGGGAATAATCTCCGGTTTCAGCCATCCGGGGAAATTAATATATGCAAGCATCTCTCCTCCTGTATAAATTCCCGCAAGGATGCGGACCACAGAAATGAAGTTTGGATGCTATGCTTCCAAACTTCAGAATGATAAAAATACAAGGACGTATTTTTATCATTACTCCTTACCGCCGCTTTCGACATCCTTGCCTGCCAGGGGAACCTTTTCAAGTACACCGGTATCCTGGTTGAACACAATCTTCAGGGCCTTTTCGTTTTTGGATATCTCGAGGGTTCGTCCGTGGCTTTCAAAAACCACTCCAGGAAAAACCTCACCGCGAATGATTACCTCACCCGGAAAGTGCTGTTCAAACCGCTCTTTCAGGGTAAAAACCCTCATGCTCCTCTTTTCCATTATCTTCAGAAGCTTGACTTTTTCAAGACGCAGATTGGTAAGCCGGGCATGGTCGGCGGATTTTTCGGCGAGTCTCATTTCGGAATCAATCTTGATAAGCCTGGTTTTTATTTTCTCTATCTCTTTTTCTTCGGTTTCTATCCTGTCGGATATGAGGTAGTCCTGTCCGAACGAGACCTCGGTCCGGCTGCCTGAGATCGATCCTATATTTGCGGCCTCGATCCCCTTGCGCGCCTGGATCCGTCCGCCGACAAGGTAGCCCTTCTCACTGATCAGACGCAGCTTTCCATTGCATTTCACCTTGCACCCGAATACTGCATTTTTGACTGTTATATCTTCTACAGCAAGCAGCGTGGCACGCTCGGCAAAAGAGAGCTGGATTGAATTTTTAGCCCTTAAAATAGCCTTGCCGCCGCCTTTTATACCCTGGGCAACCATTATACTTTTCTCTGAAGACAGCAGCGACATCTCTGAATTCATTCCGATTGAAATATCGCCGCCGGCCATAACAAAGAAACCGCTCCTGACATTGCCCTTTACATTTACATCGCCGCTGAATTTGATATTTCCGCTGCTGAAATCAACATCACCCTTTACATAAAGGTTTTCCTGCACCTCAATCCGGTTATTTTCGTAAATGAGCCTGCCTGATTTTTCGGCTATCAGAGTTCTGTTGCCTTCATCATCGGTCTCACTTCTTATATTTGCGCCTACATCAAGGGTTACTGAGGCTCCCTGTTTGGCGGCGAGGGAACTGCCCGTAACATCCCATCCGTCCTCGGATTCTCCCTTAACAATGAAAATCCGGGCCAGCTTGTCGTCCTTGACAACGCTCGAAAACCGGTTCTGCTTCCGGTAATCGGCACGCCCGTCAGCACCGATCGTCACAGCCCGGCCTCCGGCAAGTTCAATCAGGAATTTCAGCCTTTCATCGCCGGAACTCACCGGTTGCTTTCCTTTTGCGACAACTTCCGACCTGACGGATTCACCCCGGCGGCAGCTGTCGACGACAGACCGTAGAGCTTCAGCATCTATTCCGCTTTTGACTCCGGCCTCGGCAAGAACCCGGTTCGCCTCTTCGAGAGACGCCGGAAGACCGCTTCCTACGGCGGGTTCTGCGGAAAGGACCGCTTCCATCCTGTCGGCGGAAAGTTTCGCCGTAAATGAAGCGTCGCTGTGTTCTCTGACCCTTATTGCAGTTATACCGTCTCTCACAAAAATCTCGGCAAGGCCTTTTATACAGGAAACAATAACCTGCTTCTCGACTTTAACATTCTCAAGAGCCCTGAAATGCGACAGATCAGCTACGTTGGATTCGATCTCCCTGCCGAAAACATCCTTCCCCCGTTTTCCTACGCTGACGGGAAGACTTGCTATCTGCTGATTCTCCCTGACCATAGCCAGATTGTCCGCCGCTGAAGGATGAAACTCTTCTGCTGATTCTATCTTTGACAGGTACTCTTCACCAAGAGAATCTGCGCGTTTTCGTATCTCATCCGCCCGATCTCTCTTAATGAATTCCAGCTCGAATTCCAAATCTCCGGCTTCTTCATGTTCAGCGTCGGTCCCCTCCGTCAGAGTGAAAGAAATATCAGTTTCAATTCCCTTGTAAAATTCCAGAATAGTGTCCTGAATCTTTTTCAGATCGAGACCCGATAGACCGCTTGCTTTTATAGCCGCCCCGACTTCTTTCAGAACAAGAGGTTTTCCGTTTCCCCTTGCTTTATGCATCGTCAGTTCGGCTTTTAGTTTCTCATCCGAAACCTTTATTTCAAAATGCCCGTCTTCGTCAGAACTGATTACAGCCTGTTTAAGCTCGCGGCCTGATGCTACTGCATTTTCAATTATTTCTGAAATCCGGGCTGCACCTACCAGCGTTTCTGCAGAACAGCCGAGCATTTCGGCGCGCTCTATTATCTCGGCAGGATCCGGGGTACTCAGCTCGACACCCCCGGGATTGAAATTCAGAAGGCATGTGTTTTTATCCTTAGACAGCTCGAGAGACCAGTCATGGCTTTTAAACGGAAAAACTTCTACCCAGTTCCATCCGCGTCTTAGTATACCGCGGGCGGCGGCTATAAGGAAATTACCCTTTCTTTCAACGCCGTGCCCAATCCAGAAATCCGTATCTTCCGCATCAGGCGGTAACGGTTTGCCGAATACGCTCCTGCCGGGTTTTCCGGGAACACCCCTGATAATTTCAGCCAGTTTTTCATCCGGTGCAACCCATCCGGCTTCAAGCACATCCGGTGCAACATCTATTCTCTTCTTTATCTGACGGTTTACGGTTTCAACAACCTTCTCTTCCTTCTCTTTTCCAAAAGGAAGCAGGCCCTTCTTTTTTACAACAGTTTCCTGTTTCAGCTTTTCAACACTGAGATGATAAATTTCCGGCGGGGGAGCATTCCGTAAAAATTTTTCGACATCCTCGCGGATATCTTCCGGAATTGCATGCTGAACCCACTCTCTTTTATCTGCTATCGGACTTTCAGGCGAATCGCCTTCTGCGACTGTAATAGTAACTTCCTGCGGAGATGAAAACAGGCTTCCGAGCTTGGCATCAAGAGCTTTGCGGTTTATTCCGAATACTATATTCTTTTCTGAAATAAGCCTGTAAATACCGGCGGCTTCGTATTCGGTTCCGTTCTCATCCGGAATAAAGTGAAGCACTGCAAGCAGGCCGGCTTCGTCGGTATCAATATCAATCCGGCCCTTTATTTTTTTGTCGTCAGCCATAATTACAGTTTGAAACCCTGATTCGAAGCCTTAAGCAGTTTATTCTTCAGCAGATTGTTTTCTTTTCGAAGCACCGAGATTTCGTACTGCTGGCTTTTTACGGTCTCGATTAATTCACCCTTGGTGAGGGCCCCGCTGTGCAGCAGTTCCTCAAGATCCTGCTGTTTGTAATCAAAATCAAGCTCAGCTTCAAGTTCGGCGTTCTGATAACTCTCATCGAGGGTCTGAATATCAAGCAGAGAATGGTCTTCTGAACTTTTCTGGATAATCCTGTCTGCAATTCTGTAGACAGCCATCGAAATAACGGATTCCGGCTTGTACCTTATAATAGGCAGCCTCGAATTCAGAGCGATATCCTGAAGATGGTCACGATATATAACTCCAAGGTATTCCATGTCGACACCAAGGTACTGCTCACAGGATCTCTTTATTTTTTCCGCCTTGACTGAATCCTTAGGATCTTCAATCATATTCATTACAAGCATGGGAGCAAAGTGTTCCATCTTCTTCCTGAAAGTCTCATACCGGGACGGATCAAGTGCCTTCAGCTTTTCGAGCAGGCCGGGAATATAAATCCTCTGAAGCCCGTCGCCGTCGGAGGCAATATTTTCAATGTAGCTTTTAGCAGGACTTTTACCGGTAAAATTCGACGTTATCATTCTGAAGACTACATTCTTAAGAAAAAGGTAGGCATTCAGTGTTGCCGTAAGTGCCGGTGCGGTAACAATAATACCGGCTCCCGACATCAGAAAAAAATCGAGTGTATTGAATGATGTACCGGCGCCCAGATCTATTACGACAAAATCAGCATCCAGACTGCTGAGATTTTTAATAAGATTACGTTTCTCATTGGTATTTATATTGGCAAGACCGGGAATCTCGGCATCACCGGGAATGAATTTCAGATTGCTGTATTCGGAATCAAGTACAATGTCGTCAAACTCCACATCGGTCCTGGTCAGCCAGGTGCCTATTCCGGCCTGGGACCTTCCGCTGCCGAGCATCATGTGCAGATTGGAACCGCCGAGGTCTAAATCCGCGAGAACAACCTTTTTCCCGGACTGCGCCAGCGCAATTGAAAGATTTACAGCGAGCAGAGACTTCCCCACACCGCCTTTTCCGCCTGCGATTGGAATAATTTGCATCAAAACCTCCAGCCCGGAAAGTATATCATGAAGCAGGCTGATGATCAAAGATGCTTATTCAATTCAATAGTCAGTATTGATGATTTGGCCGAGTATTATTAAACTATATACAAGAGGTATATATGAAAAGCAAGGAACGGATTGTCTGGGTTGCGGTAACCGCAGTACTTATTACAGCATTTATTTTTACGGCAGCAATTCCCATGAGAGCCCTGTCGTCCCGCTCAAACAACGACCAGTACATTGAAAACCTCTCGGTATTATTTGAGTTCATACTGAGAAATTATGTAGACGAAGTGAGCCCGCAGCAGCTTTACGAAGGCGCTGCCGAGGGACTTTTTCAAAGCCTGAATGATCCCTATTCAGTTTACCTGACTCCGGATGACATGGAGGATTTTTCAGATACGACAACCGGCAGTTTCGGCGGAGTCGGCATGTTCATTTCAAAGCAGGGAGGCGAACGGCCTGATTATTCACCGGATCTGACCTTCCGCGAAAAATATTTTGACTTCGTAGAAGTAATTGCCCCGATAGAAGGAACCCCGGCATATAAGGCCGGAATTTCAGCCGGCGATTTTATCCTTTCAATAAACGGAGAATCTGCCGAAGGCTACACCAGCGATGAGGCGGCGGATATTCTCCGCGGCGTACCGGGGACCGATGTAGATCTTACAATTGTCAGAAACGGCGGCATCACCAAAACATTCACTCTCACCAGGGCTGTAATCGAGGTCCCGACAGCAAAGTATGCGATGCTTGACAACGAAACCGGATATCTGAAAATAATGCGCTGGACTCCGTATACAAAGGACAGCGTTCAGGAAGCGGCTGACTTCTTCAGAAAAAACAGGTACAAGTCGCTTGTAATCGATGTAAGGGGCAATCCCGGCGGTCTTCTTTCAAGTGTTGTTGAAGTCGCAGACATGATTCTCGACAGCGGCACCATAGTCAGCACAAAGGATCGCAATATGACCACTATCGAGGAGTTCAATGCATCGAGAAAAATCTCGATTCCGAAAAACATTCCCATTGTCCTGCTTACAGACAAGGGATCCGCCTCGGCATCCGAGATCCTCGCCGGCGCTCTGAAAGACACAGGAAGGGCCTACCTTGTCGGAGAAACGACCTTCGGCAAGGGTTCTGTCCAGCAGATCAGAAGCTTCGGAGACAGCGGATTCAAGCTGACCACCTCAAGGTATTATACACCTGACGACTACAACATCGACAAGATCGGTATTGAACCTCATATGACAATCAAGGAAGACGAGCTCAGCGACGACGAACTCGACAGCCTGGCGCGCCTGCTTCATGAGAACAGCATCGCGGTCTTCGTCAGGGACAACCCGTCTGAAGACAAAACGAAAACAGACGCTTTTGTTGCAAAAATGAAAAAGGACGGCATCGTTCTCGAAGATCGGCTCATCAGAAAACTCATCCGGGAAGAATATAACAGGACCTTGAATGATCCCCCGGTATTCGATCTGGAATATGACAAAGCTCTCAGATACTCACTTGACCTGTTTGAACAGAATAAGTTCGATGCTGCCTTAAACGCAGTTAAATAAGTGAGGCAATATGTTCTGCCGCCGGGAACCGTCCCGGCGGGCAGTGTCAGAATTTCGGGAAAAGACAGCAGATACATCCTCAGGGTTCTACGACTGGCTGAAGGCGACAGCTTTCCTGCAGTCGATCACAGGGGAAACTGTTTTACACTTAAGATAACCGCAGCAGGCCCGGATTATTTTACCGCGGACTGCAGGGAAGACAGCAGTAAAACAGAGGCAATGGCGGGCAGGGAAAATCTGCCGGATATCACTCTTGTCCAGTGTCTGCCCAAGGGAAAAAAGCTTGAACTTATTGTCAGGCAGGCTGTTGAAGCAGGAGTACGCGCCGTTATACCCGTAGAAAGCGCCAACTCGGTGGCACTTATCAAAGAGGACCGCAGCAGCCGGAAAAACGAGAGGCTGGAAAAAATCGCCGAAGAAGCCGCCCAGCAGAGCGGAAACAGGGGTGTGCCGGTAATCTACCCGGCGGAAAAAATGAAGGCTCTTCCGGAATTCCTGAAGCGTGAGGGTTTCGACGGCCTGAAACTTTTTTTTCATCAGGACAGACTTGAAAAAAGTTCGCTGCATAGATACCTTAACGGAAGGTTCGATTCAGTTACCATATTGATTGGTCCGGAAGGCGGACTTTCTTCAGATGAAACCGAATTTCTGCTTGCATCAGGATTTTATCCGGTTTATCTTGGAGAAAACGTGCTAAGGACGGAGACCGCCGCCATTTATGCCCTGGGAGCGGTGAAAACGATCCTACTGGAGAAAGAAGAGTGGAAAACAGACATCCGGGAATAAGAAGAATCAGCTTTCTCAAGGTTCCCATTGATATTTTGCCCGAAAATGATATCGAAGAGGTATTCAAAACATTCTCCGAAGACGGCGGCAAGCACCAGGTCGTTCTTGTTACTTTTTTTGACCTGATGCGAGCCAGAAGGAACAAGGAGTTCATGAAAACCCTCAATGAGGCAAGTCTTGTAATTCCGACTGCTGTAAGCATCTGGCGCGGCATCAAATTCCTTAAAAAAGGCCCGTCCTACCGGTACCGTCCGTTCGATTTCGTAATCAGAACGCTCGGCATAATGGAGAAGTACCAGAAGACGCTGTACCTGATCGGCGGCAAACAGCATTCCCTTCAGACAGTTTATAACAATATGCGGATTTCCTTCCCCGGACTGAATATAGTCGGCAGATACACCGGCTACTACTCTGCTAAAATTGAACACGATATCCTTCTTGCAATTAAAAAGGCCTCGCCGGCCTTCATGCTTGCAGGCGACGGTCTGAAAGGCGGAGACCGCTGGATTAACGGCAGGATGAGTTCATTCAACCCGGGAATTTATCTGTACTGCAGTGAATGTTACGCGATTTTCAGCGGCAGAAAAAAGAAGGGTTCCAGAAAAACCTGGGAAAACGGTACGGAAATTATACCCGAAGTGCTTAAAAACCCGCTGAAGCTTTTCAGGGTTTTTTTACGGCTCTATTACTTTTTACTGCTTATTATATACAGGATATCAGGCAAGTAACCCGATCAGTCATACAGCCTCAGGTATTCATAAATTTCACTGATCCGGTGCTTGAAATTTCTGGTGGCGATCTTTCCGTAAAGGACCCTTATTACAGGAAAAAATCCTATTGCACCGAAAAAATCGGTCAAAAACCCCGGAATTATAAGCAGCAGCCCTGAAACAATAGCTCCGGCAAGCTGTACCATCTCTTTCTGTGTATACACTCCATCGGAAGCTTCATCTTTAATAAGCCGGATTCTAATCGCTATCTCTCTGTAACTCAGAAGCAGTCCCGCAAGCCCGGTGACGGCTGCGACAGCAAGTGTGAAATACAACCCCAGAAACCCGCTTATAAAATCGATTATAAAAAATTCACCCAGTACTATGACGGAGAGGCCCAGCAGAACAATTCCTGTCTTGAGAATAAAACCGGAATCGAGAAGTTTTAACAAATACCTGATATTCATTGACAGCAAGGATATCACAGCAATTTCCGATGGGCAAGAGACAGATTAAATTGCGGGATCGATTCCCCAGCCGTAACCTGTTGCTGTTTTTATCGGTGCGCAGAGATCGTCCGCTCCCGCTTTTTTTATAAGATTGTTTATCTTCCTTCGCAAGCGGGAAACATGCATATCTACAGCCCGGGAGTCTGCCGCTGAACCCTTTTCAAGAAGCTCGGACAACAGGCTGCGGCTTACATAATCACCGCGGTTTTTCCTCAGAGCAGTAAAAATAATCAACTCGGAACGGGAGAGGCATTCATCGGCATAAATAATTGCGCTGTCTACGGATAATATTCCGGGAACCCCGTCGTTTCCGCAATACAGCCTTCCCGTTCCAAGACTGATCATTGAATTCCTGAAGCACATCAGCGCGCGTTCATAGAACTCTCTTGCGGTCCACGGGCTGCATAGATAATCACTGCAGCCGGACGCTATTGCAGCGCCCATCGCATCAGCCGGCCCGTATCCAATTACAGAAAAATATGCAGAAGAAGCTGAACGCATTTCAGACAGGCAGTTATCGAGGTTTTCGGCAGGAACCACCCGCAGATCGCAGCCAGAACCCGGCTCAGGATCAAAAAAAAGCTGTACGCCGGGATATTGTCCCCTGTACAGCTTTAAATTCTTTTTGGTAATACTGTCGCAGCCGGATACATATATACTGCATCCGGCATACTGCATAATCAGCCCAGAAAAACCTGGCCGGAGTTGTCGATTGCAAGGATTGTTTTACATTCCGAACACCTGAACCGTCCGGATTTGGAAGCCTTCAGCTTCCTTGAACATATCGGGCACTGGAAAATTTTCGGAAATACATCCGTTGATTTTGCACTTCCGTTGGCCCCGAAAAACTCAACAGCCTCGTTGAGGTTATCCTTGATATTAAAAAACTGGGAAAACCCGAGAAGCTGAAAAACTTCATATACCTTCGGCTGAATCTCAAGCAGGACAAGATCCCCGCCGCGGGGCCGGACTGCTTTAAGGAAAGCTGTGAATGACCCGATACCGGTACTCGAAACATAATTAAGCCCGCTGCAGTTAAAAATCAGTTTTGTAAAACCGGCTTCAATCGCTTTGGTTACACGCTTCTGAAAGAAATTGGAGTTATAAGTATCAATATACCCGGTTAGAAACAAGACTAGACAGCCTTCTACACCGTCAGCTGCCTGAAGTTTTATCCTCAGGCTGTCGTCTTTTTCCTCATCAAATCCTGTTACTATATCGTTATTGCTCATCATACCTCAACCTGATCTTAGTTTAACAATCAAATAGTAGTTTTTCAATATACATTAGAGTTTTATATTACATGATCGGAAGAATTATACCATATATTTATATTAATTTTTGATATTTCTTGACCTATACAGGCTTTAATTCTAAAATTGCATATATGAGCAGGTTAATATCAAAATTGTTTACAGTTATTCTGCTGCTGTCGGCGGTTCCGGTTTTTTCCCAGCAGTCAGTCCCCTCTGTCGATATGTCAGTAACGGTAATTTCCCTCGCAAAAGCGGCTGAAAGCGGCCGCGGCGGACCGGTACAGGGAACACCGGTAATCCTCAACGGTACAGTCCTTGATCGCCGCGTTACCAACCCCGATGAATCAGCCTATTCAGCCGAAATCACGCTTGCCCGAGGGGAGTGGTCCGGAGATTCGGATGTTGAAATTTTTAAATGTATCATTCTTCTCAATGGCCCCGAATATTCCGCGATGGTTCCGGCAAGGCGTTCAAGAGACGAAAACCCGAAGGAACTTACACTCAATTCCGAGGTCATAGTGTACGGTGTTTTCCTCGGATACGCCGATACAGATGACGGTCCCGTTGCTGTAATTCAGTCCGGCGGAGTAAGAAAACTCTGAAACACTCAGTGATCGAAAAGAATTGACTCAGCCGTAAGGATTTCAGTATCGGAAAGGTAAACTGCCCTTCGGAAAACATTCCGAAGCTCCCGAACATTCCCAGGCCAGCTGTGATCAAATAATTTATCGACGAAAGAATCGGAAAATTCATATACTTTCTTCGGCCGTTCCTTCTGAAGCTGCCGGCTGAAATGCATCAGAAGATCCGGTATATCTTCCTTCCTCTCCCTCAGAGGCGGAATATGAATCCGGAACATATCGATGCGAAACAGCAGATCCTGCCGAAATCTGCCTTTACTCACTTCTTCAGCGATATCCCTGTTTGTTGCGGCAAGAACCCTGACATCCACCTTTCTGTCCAGGTTTGCGCCAATCCTCCTTACACGACCGGTTTCAAGCACCCTCAGCAGCTCAACCTGAACCTGAGGATCTACCTCGGTGATTTCGTCCAGAAACAATGTGCCGCCGTCGGCGCTTTCAAAAAAACCGCTGCGGTTTCCTGCTCCGGTAAAGGCGCCTGCTGATGATCCGAAAAACTCGGACGCGCTGAGTCCGGTCGGTATTGCTCCGGCATTAACCGCAAGAAAGGGACCTGCTGAACGTTCAGAGAGATCATGTATCAGCCTGGCAGTGATGTCCTTACCGGTACCGCTCTCTCCGGTTATAATTACCGGACCGGGAGCCGAACTGAATTTCACGATCAGCTCCTTGACCGACATGATTTTTTCGGAAGAACCGATAAGAGAATCCATGCGGCGGTTCAGACTGTATGCGGGATGAGATGTGATTTCACGAAGCTTCCGGCCAGCTATCTCTCTGAAAACATCAGGAAGCTCATTTAGCTGATCAGGGATGATCATCGTTTTTTCCGGAATTTTGGATTCAGCAATTTGATCATTATCTGAATTTTTTCTGGTTAAAAATATAATTTCGAATCCTGTCTTTCCGGCTACGGCATCAGAAAATCGGTCGCATGATGCGGTGCTGCTGCCTATAAGGACTATATCTATCTCATTATTTTTAAGCAGCCCGGATGCTGAGTGCAGATCAGGAACGGTTACAACCGTGCAGAAATCCGGAATACGGCTTTGAATCAGAATCC
>QKCC01000185.1 GCA_003245835.1 Spirochaetales bacterium
AACTCTTTGAACAGCTTATTCATCTTCTCGGCCGGGATTCCGATACCGGTATCACGAACCCTGAAAAGAAGTTTAACCTCGTCATCAGTCTCTTCGACTTCGCTGATCTTGAGTTCAATTTCACCCTTTGATGTAAATTTCATGGCATTATTGAACAGATTAACGATTATCTGACGAAGACGGGTCGGGTCGCCGTATACCAGGTGTTTTACATCAGGTTCGATATAAAGCACCACTTCAAGATTCTTTTTATGAGCCTCAAGGGCTACGAGATCGACGGCTGAATATGCTATTTCGAGCAGATCCATCCCGATCTCTTCAAGCCTAAGCTTCCCTGCCTCTATTTTTTCTACATCAAGAATATCGTTGATAAGACTAAGCAGTACCTCTGCGGAAAACTCAATCTGACCCGCGTATTCGCTCTGCTCAGCATCCAGATAGGTATCTTTCAAAAGTTCCGACATACCGATAATTGTGTGTATCGGAGTCCTTATTTCGTGGCTCATATTGGCCAGAAATTCGGATTTCGTCCTGGTCGCCCTCTCTGCAATTGTCTTTGCGTTAGTCAGCTGCTCTTCAAGAAGTACCTGGCTGGTGATATCCTCAACAAGCGCAAGCAGGCATCCGGGGACTCCGCTTTCATCACTTATACCTGAAATATTGAACCTGCACCATCCGAGGTTCATGGCTTCCTTTTTGAACCTGACCTCAATTTTCATTTTCCGGTTCTGTTCCTGAAGATGTTCTTCAAGCTCCCTGAACAGACCTCGAAGGTCCTCGGCAAAAATGAGGTCCTCCAGCGCGCAATGCCTGAGGTCTTCTTCTGAACGTTTAAAAATACCCGCGGCCTCATGATTGCACAAAAGAATCCTGCCGCTTCTGCTGAACAGCATCATTCCGAGGGCGGAATCATTGAAAATGGACTCAAAAAGTTTATCGGTAACCTTCAATATATACCTGCTTTGCGGTTAGAAATCCGAGACCAGTATTTCCAATGCCTTTCTTTTCAGGTTTTCAGGCTTCAGGGGTTTAATTATATAGCTTTTAACCCCGAACCCCATAGCTTTACTGACGGTTTCTTTCCTTGTGAGAGCGGAAAATACGATAGTTCGTATATCAATTTTCTGCTGCTTCATAAACTGTAAAACCTGAAAACCGTTCATTTCGGGCATCATAAGATCCAGAAACAGCAAATCAAAGGATTCAGAGGCGAGGGCGTTCACAAATTCCTTCCCGTTATCGTAAATACATAGTTCCCAGCCCGTATCATCAAGAACTGTTTTGACAAGTTCCTGTATTATCATATCATCATCAACAACAGCAATTTTCGCCTCAGGGTATAACCTCTTCGGCACCTCATCATCGTGCTTCTCACTTTCGAATCTCAGTTCAATTGATTCACCGGAATCACTGACGGGTTTTGACTTCGAAAGGATTCTTTCAGCAGCTACCTCATCATGCGCAATCTGATCCGGTTTGAGTCCCAGCAGGTCGTCCATTGCAAGGTCCAGACTTTCCTTGATATCGATCCCCTTAAATTCACTGTATGAATCAATAAAATGATGCAGGTATTCATTTGACGTAAGAACCTTTACAGCGCCCGGCCGTTCACCCGTACGTTCGAGGATGGTCCTGAACAGAAGTGCGAGTTTATCAGAATCGGAACTTTGCAGATCAATATTGGAAAACATGAGAAGGACTTTCGGAAACCTGACCCCGTAAAGCTGGTTCAGCTCGGTTATCTTAAACTTAAGCAGCTCGATTTTCTCGGCATTCAGTCCCAGTGCAATCTCGATAAAAAGGATCTCATCGTTAAAATGCGCTTCGATAATACATGGAGTACTGTCAATTTCAAGTTTTATCTGCATAAAACCGGAAACCGTATGAAGCAGGGCATCCAGTTTAATCGGTTTGGAGAAGAATTTCTTGACGTTGTACTGCGCAACCGACAGGATCTTTTCACGGTCAATCTTTGTAGAAATCATGATGACCGGAACATTCGCTACATTCTTGTTTTCCTGCTTTTCTTTCAGAATTTCTATGCTCGACTTTCTGGTAAGGTAGTATTCCATTATTACAAGATCCGGAAGATCGTTGCGGAGCTTTACAGCGCCTTCGAGACCGTTATGTGCTTCAAGTACCTCAAATCCGTTCTCTTCGAGCTTATTTGCAAGGTATGCTCTGAAAAGATTGGAATCATCGATTATGAGTATCTTTTTCAATTAGGGCCTCCGACTTTATTGTAAATCGCCTACTGTTCCATTATCGGGCAAAAGAGTGAATTTTTCAAGAAAGAATGAAATGATAAAAATTCGAAATTTTCCGGACTTCCCGGATTTAAAAGCAGCGCGCAGAGCAAGGATTCAACAAGGGAATGGCGGCTGCCGAGTTGACAGTAAAAACACTCTCGCATAAAGTGATCCCGGGAGTAAATAATGTTTGAAAAAAAACCGTCTTACGCACTTGTTCTTTCGGGAGGAGGAGCAAAGGGAGCATATGAGATTGGGGCATGGAGAGCTCTCCGTGAACTTGGTATAAAAATCTGTGCGGTAGGCGGTGCATCGGTAGGGGCGCTTAATGCAGCGGTAATAGCCCAGGATGCTTACGACTTCGGCGTTAAACTCTGGTCTGAAATGACGATCGATAAGGTTGTTGATCTTCCTGAGGGCCTGCTTGACAGCGGCCGTGCAAAATTCAGTTTTAAAAACCTGATGCGCATCGGCGACCTGCATCTAGATATTAAAAACCTCGGACTTGATCCGGCCCCTCTGCGCGAACTTCTTAAAACTGAAATCGACGAGGAAAAAATCAGGCGATCGGGAATCGATCTGGGTATCGTCACAATCAAGCTGGACAACTTCAGTCCCTGTGAAATCTTTCTTGAAGACATGCCTTACGGTACATTGCCGGACTACCTGCTTGCGAGCGCATCTTTCCCTGCATTCAAACGTGCCGAGATAAACGGAAAACAGTTTACCGACGGCGGAATGTACGACAATATTCCGCATGCGATGATGAAAAACAGGGGATACCGGAAGATAATCGTCATTGATATTGCAGGTCTCGGAGTGAACAAGCGTCCGGATCTTGCCGGAACGGATACAATCTATATAAGAACATCGGTACCTCTCGGCAATGTGCTTGATTTCAACCCCGACAAGGCAAAAATTGCAATGGAAGCCGGCTACCTTGATACGATGAAGGTATTTGAAAAAAATGACGGCCGAAGATACTTCATCCGGCGTGAACCGAAAAAGGAACAGGAAATGCTAAATATGCTCAAAAGGCCTGAGAATATAGTAAAATATTCCGAACACCTGAACCTAAATTACAGAAACTGCACGCCGGCAAATGCAGAGAACCTGATTCGGGAAATTTTGCCTGCCGACATGCGAAGCAATAAAAACCTGATGCTCTGCCTTCTTGAATCAGCCGCATATGCCCTTTCGGTAGAAAGAATAAAGCTGTACAGTTTTTCAGGGCTCGCAGATGCGGTCCGGGACAGGTATGCCGAGATCGTCCGTTCCGGGAGTCTTCCGTCAAAAAGCGAAACCGAATCGTTTTTCAAAATGATCGAAGAGGCATTTGAAGATACTATAGAATTATTCCGTTCGGACAGAAACCTGAGTGAATACAGTCCCTATGAATATGCCCGGATTATGCGGAACCAAAAGGCTGCGCACACACTGATACCGGAAATCAGGGCGGCCGAGATTTTTCTCTCGGTATTTCTATAAATACGAACGCGTATTTCAGCGCCTGTTTGCCAGAATAAGATCCTTGTACCAGTAGCCGCTGTCTTTTATTGTTCTTTTGCCGGTTTTAAAATCAACGTGAACAATTCCAAAGCGCTTCCGGTAACCTTCTGCCCATTCAAAATTATCCATCAGCGACCATACGAAGTAGCCGCGCAGATCACATCCTTCGTCTGCAGCCCGGGCAGCCTGCGCAGTATGTTCAGCAAGGTAATTAACCCTTGCCTCATCATGAACCCTGTAATCTTCAAGCCTGTCCGTGAAGGCTGCACCGTTTTCGGTGATATACACAGGAATATTTCCATAATTGTCCCTGACTGCAACAAGAACATCATATAACGACTCCGGGCGTACTTCCCAGCCCATGGAAGTGTATCTTTTACCGTTGCGGATGTATTCCCGGTTAGGAATCCTGTTCTGTCTGAAACTCGTTCCGAGCAGCGGAATCCAGGGAGCAAATGCCACGCGAGTCGGGTTGTACATATTAACTCCGAGGAAATTCATGGGCCGGCTGATCTCGTCCATATCGGATGATTTTACATCCGGCCAGAACAGCCCGAGACGGCGTAAAACTTTTGCCGGGTACTCACCCTTGAACAGCGGATCCAGAATCAGCCGGTTAAGTATCTGATCGGCAAAATCTACTACACCCCTGTTGGCGGCAGAACTGCCCGCAGGAAGAGCGGGAGTATAATTGACAGTCAGTCCGACCCTCGCTACGGGGCTCAGAGCCTTGATTCGTTCCATAGCCCGGGCATGTGCCAGCAGCTGGTTATGAATTGTCCTGCTCCAGTTTACAGGCCTGATTTTACCGGGAGCATGGACTCCGAAAAAATATCCGAGTGTAGAGTGCACCCAGGGCTCATTAATAGTGATCCAGTCCTTAACGCGGTCGCCGAGCCGCTTGACTGTAACCTCTGCGTAATCAGCGAAAAAGCCGACTGTTTCACGAGACAGGAACCCTCCGTTTTCGCGGTACAGCTGATATGGAACATCCCAGTGAAAAAGCGTCGCGAAAGGCCGCACCCCGGCTTTTAAAAGTTCGTCGACAAGGCGGTCATAAAAATCCAGACCCTTCTGGTTTACCGATCCGCGGCCTTCGGGCATTATCCTCGGCCACGCTATCGAAAACCTGTATGCGTCCAGACCCAACCGGCTCATAATTGCAACGTCATCAGAAAAACGCGTGTAATGATCACAGGCGGTGTCGCCGTTATGGCCGTTGTACGTCCTGCCTTTTTTATGTGAAAAAACATCCCAGATGGAAAGCCCCCGGCCGTCATCACCCGCAGCACCTTCAATCTGGTATGCAGAGGTCGATGCACCGAAAATAGTGCCTTCAGGAAAAACGGGCATCTTCATCAGCCCTGATTTTTTTACTGTATATTCCTGTTTCTTTGCCATCACCCGACAAGCTCTCCGAGCCTGTCGCAAACAGCTTCGAGCGAACCTATTTCACTGAAGCAGCGCGTTCTTGCAGAATCCGGCAGATTCTGGATATCCGGAATCCAGACGACACGCGCGCCGGCAGCTGCCGCTGCCTGTATTCCGTTAAGTGAATCTTCAAAAACAAGCGATTCATCAGGACTTATCCCCATATTCGCAGCTGCTTTCAGGTAGATTTCAGGATCCGGCTTTCCATTTACAACTTCATCACCGCAGACGATCGTTGCAAAGCGGTTCCGGATTCCGGCAAAATCAAGAATCTCATTCACCTCTTTACGTACACTTGTCGTAGCAAGGCCGAATGGAAGTCCGCGGCTCTCGAGACAGTCCATCAGACGTTCCGCCCCGCTTTTAAAGGGTATTCCGTTGTTCTCTACATGATGGCGGAAAAGGTCAACGCCCCTGCTTCGTATATGTTCATAGGGAAAGTCCTTTCCCATGTCTTTTCTTACTATTCGCTCTGTCTCAGCCTCGGTTGTGCCGATACAATCGATCACTGTGTCCATATCAAGGTCCCAGCCGTTGTCTGCCGCGGCTTTAACAAGCAGCTCGGAAAAAAGTCGTTCGGTATCAAGAAGAGTCCCGTCGAGGTCAAAAATCACAGCCTTAATACTCATAGCAACACTTTACCGTGTAATTCCAGTTTGAACAAGCGGAAACCATCTTTATACCAGGTGTCGTGAGACTGCTCTTTTCATTGATTCCGCATAGGTATCGCAGATAAATTCATCCGGAATATATCGGGTTATGCCGTTTTTCAGCAGCCGCTGATGAACCTCATTATTCAGCCCGGACAGAATAACGGTAATATTATTTTTATGAAGGATTCTGATTGTATCAAGAAATGCATGCATCCCCGTCTGATCAATAAAATCAACATGCCGCATTCTTATTATAAGAACCTTGTTCCTGATACCTACTTCCTTAATCAGTTCGGCATAGGTTCTTGCCGAACCGAAAAACAACGGACCGCTGATTTCGTAAACGCCCAGCCCGGACGGCAGCGAAGAGTAATCCTCTATTACATCAGAATCGACGATAGCATCGATCCGCTTATCCGCAATGTCAGACATTCGCTTCATGAACAGAAGGCTTGAAAGGACAACACCGGCCTCAATAGC
The DNA here is from genome assembly GCA_003245835.1 of Spirochaetales bacterium. Lineage (GTDB taxonomy): Bacteria > Spirochaetota > Spirochaetia > UBA9216 > UBA9216 > Thalassospirochaeta. Next base: position 6,323 of record QKCC01000185.1, read on the forward strand.
CACGATCAGGTCGACAAATACCGTCAGGAGAAATGTGGTCAGTAAAATTATTGAATCGAAAGGGCTGGCCTTTAGTACTGAAACAAATGATCTCCATTCGCTCATATTAACCGCAACGATAATCAAAATCCCTGCAAGGCATGACATCGGGATGTAAACCGCCCATTTCCCGAAGAAGAGCATTATGGATAGTAATGTCAATGAATGTACAATTCCTGCTATTGGAGTCCGTCCCCCGTTCTTCACGTTTGTTGCAGTTCTGGCTATTGCGCCGGTTGCAGGAATTCCGCCCAGAAACGGGGCTACAATATTGGCAATTCCCTGTGCGATAAGCTCGGTATTTGAACGGTGGTTTCCGCTTATCATTCCGTCGGCAACTGTAGCTGAAAGAAGCGATTCTATGCCCCCAAGCAGGGCTATTACAAGCCCGGCCTTAAGGTAGCTCAGCCACATTCCGGAATCGAATACCGGGATGTGTACGCTGAACGAGCTGGGTATGTCGCCGAACATCGAACCGATAGTTGTAACAGGCAGGTTAAAAACCCGGACGATGACACTGAGGAGCAGAATAGCGATAATTGATCCCGGAATTCTGCGGACAATTCTGTTTGCAAGCAGCGTTACCGCAATTGTTGCAGCAGTTATAAGCACAGCCCATATATTTATATCACCCAGGTTTTTAAGGTAAACGCCCCATTTTCCGATAAAATCAGCCGGAATATTCGACTGCATTAACCCAAGCGCATCCTTTATCTGGGTAGAAAAAATAACGACGGCAATTCCGCTTGTAAATCCTATAATCAGCGGCTGGGGAATATACCTCAGCAGGATTCCGAGCCTGAATACACCGAACAGTATCAGAATTATACCGGCAGCTATCGTAGAATAAAACAGGCCGTCGAGTCCGAACTGATTAACCAGTTCAAAGATAATAATTACGAAGGCACCCGTAGGCCCCCCTATCTGAACCCGGCTTCCGCCGAAAAATGAGATTAAAAATCCAGCGACAACAGCTGTCACAATTCCCTTTTCAGGGGAAACCCCCGATGCAACGGCAAAAGCTATGGACAGCGGAAGGGCGACGATTCCTACAACCACTCCGGACAAAATATCCTTCGAGAGCTGTTTTTTGTTCATCCCGGCTCTGATTAATGAAAACAGTTTGGGATTGAATTGTATGATCATAATTAATTCCTTATTTCAGCAGCCTCTTTCAAAAGTCTGTTACTTTTGAAAGAGCTCTCTGGAGTATTTTTTGCGGCATCAGCTGATTATCTATAAAGCAATCATCTGCAAAAATCTCCATTTACATCTTTGGTAGAAACTTCAAAACTCAATAAGTTTTGAAGTTTCCTATAGAATTTCCTTTTATTTAATAATGAGGGCCGTGTCAATACGATTCCGGGTTAATCATAAATCTTTTATTTTCAAAAAGATAAGTTCCTCCTTATATTGTTTTGGATTCTCTTTTCAATATAATTAATACTATGTATAGGCTCTCAAAATTTTTCCTGATGAATACTCTGATTGTGTCGTTTGCAGCCACCGTCATCGTCAGTGTCCTGTGGATAACAAACGAAATCAGCAGATTCAACAGGGAAGCTGCAGCGCAGAAAGAAGAGTATATCAGCAGCAGGAAGGAGTATATTCAAAACGAAGTCCTTCGCGTCGTTGATTATGTTCAAAATATGAACAGTGAGGCCAGCACGATTGCCCGCAACACCGTCCGCAGCCGTGTTTACGAAGCCTATGAAACAGCAACAAATCTGTACACTAAATACAATTCTACAATGAACACCGAAGAACTTCAGGGGCTTATTAAAGAAGCTTTACGAAACATCCGGTTCAATAATGGTGACGGCTATTTCTTTGCGAACGATTTCAACGGTAAGGTAATATTATTTTCCGACCGGCCTGAACTTGAAGGCACAGACATGCTGAACCTGCAGGATTCCGACGGCCATTATGTTGTCAGAGATATCATTGAAATCGCGAAAAATTCCGGTGAAGGGTTTTATAATTATAAATGGACAAAACCCGGCTCCGAAAGAAATGATCATCCGAAAATTGCATATATAAAAGCCTTCCCTCAGCTCAATATCTTTATCGGTGCCGGAATCTATCCTGAAGATATAGAATCGAATATTCAGTCGGAAGTAAAAAAATACCTTGGAACCATAAAAATCGAGGAGGCAGGGTACATTTTCGGGGCAACTTACGACGGTGTCGGGGTGATCGGTCCACAATCAGGTATAAATGTTTACGATATACAGGATACGAACGGAAAATATCTTGTCCGCGAACTGATTGCTGCGGCCAAAAGGGGCGGCGGTTTTGTAGAATACGTGATGCCGGAATTTGCAGACGCCGAGCCGGTCCTGAAGCTGAGTTATGTAGCACCTATTCCCGAATGGGAATGGTACCTCGGTTTCGGGATATACGTATACCAGATTGATGATGTTATCGCTGAAAAAAAGTCAGTTCTGACGCATCAGATCCTGCTCAAAATAGCGGCTATTATAACAGTGCTGCTTGCAGCCTTTGCAGTGAGCATCTTATTATCCAGAATTTTCAGTTCAAGACTGCAGAAAGATAACAATGTCTTTTATGAATTTTATAAGCATTCAGTCTTTGAAGACGAAAAAATCGATCTCAATACACTTTATATTGAGGACTTCGTAGAAATAGCCAGGCTGTCCAATGAAATGGTTGAAAAGAAACAGGTAGTTGACGATGCGCTGAAGGAAAGACTCGAAGAACGGTCAATCCTGATTCAGGAGATCCATCACCGGGTAAAAAATAATTTTCAGGCCATAGCCAGCCTTTTCAACCTGCAGGCTATGGAAACAGATGACCCGAAATTTCAGGACTTCATTACCGATGCCGTAAACAGGCTGCATTCGATGTCCGCCGTTCATGACCTGCTCTATCAGAATAACAACTTTTCAAGAATAAATTTCAAGGAATACCTGGAATTAATTATAAGCAACGTGTTCAACAGTACCCGTCT
>QKCC01000071.1 GCA_003245835.1 Spirochaetales bacterium
TCCTTCGTTACGGTTATCGCCTCGAGCGAGACGAGCCCGGCGCGGCCTTCCATCAGCTTTTTGTAGCGGTCGTAGGTCTGCTTCGACGGGTTCCCGTTTTCGTCCTCGTCGTTGCACTCCATCGCCTGTATGAAAAACCTGTTTTTACAGATTCTATTACCGATTTTAATTTCACTTAAAAGCGTGTCTTTGTAGTTCATATTTTCTCTCCATTTACTCATATATTAAACCTCGAACATGAACAGCCGTCGGATTCGTCAATCCTCCGAACCGTCACTGAAGTTCGGGTAAAATTGCTTTATAATAATTATCAAGGTAAAAACCTATGTGCATGCAGATTAAATCTTCTGCACTCACCTTTTTCTCATCTTTTACCGCTGCATCAAATTCCCTGAACAGGTACTGACTAAGCAGCGGTAACGGGATTTCTGTATCATTGATATTTCTTATAAGCAGACTGACCGAATCCCCGACAGAAGGAACACTCAAATAGTAACGTGCCCGGTCTGAAAGGCTGAATTTCCGTGCAAACCGCTGTTCAGCTGCGTTTCCATGATAATGGTTCTTCCAGTAGACAGGATTTTCAATCATCGCATTATCTAGTACACCCCTTAAATCCGAGAGCTTCTTCTCTGTTCCGCTGTACAGCTCCTGTTCGATCATCTCGAGTGCAAAAAGAGCTTCGCGCAGCGCAAATGTGAGGGCAGGTCCGACTTTCAGGATCGCGATCCCGTCCCGGACCATTTCACTCAGGGAAACTTCCGTCTGGTAATCTGTTGAATGTCCCTCAAAAACAACAGGAAGATTCTTTTTGCCGTATTCGATAAGCAATTCTGCTTTGTCTGATTCATACCGGAAAATATCACTGTCGCCGAACTCAACCCCGGTCTGCACAACAATCGCTATAACACGGCTGAACGCATCATCAAGGCCATGCTTCTTAAAAATGTCCTTATATGCCGTATAGGTGTCTTTGCAGTCTTCAGGTGAGGTAATTTCTGCCGATTCCTCCGCCGACTGCGTGCCCCCGGGAATAGGAACTTCACTGCCGATTATGTACAGGGGCTTAGGGCATGACGAATCTTTTTCTGAGAGTTCCGCATATGCATTTTCAGCCGCTTTACAGAGTCTGGCACCGCGTTCAGCCACAGTAATTACCTGCAGAGGCTCATCAACAGGATCACTGCCAAGCCTCATCGATGTATCAAGGTGAATTTTTACAAAACCGGCCCTGACATATTCCATAACCAGAGTTTCGGCATAGGACATCGCTTCATCCTCGTTGCGGCTGCTTTTAGTTAGCGGACCGAGGTGATCTCCTCCAAGGATAATCCTGTCGGCAGGGAAATTTATTTCTTTGCCTATCTCTTGTACGAAAGCTGCAAACCGGGCAGGAGTCATTCCGGTGTAGCCTCCGTTCTGATCCACCTGGTTTGCAGTAGCTTCGATCAGCACAGGTACATCATATTTAAGCGCGGAAAGCATTGCAGATTTAATCGCAAATCGGTTGGCCGTACATATTGACACTACACCCGCCGGAATACCATTCTTTTGTTTTTCTACAATGCCCGTTAAATAATCACCCATACTATTCACCCGACGCCGCAATCATTTCCTTAACACTTTCTACCGAGATTCTGCCTTCCATAGGACCGAAGGCTGCAGTATTCAATGCTCCGGCAGCTGTTGCGAGCCTGATAACCTCCGGCATCGGCAGGTTTTCGAGCAGACCGCAGAGAAAGGCCCCGTCAAAACTGTCGCCTGCCCCTGTTGGATCAACCGGGTCAACCCGATAGACACCCCTTTTCCATGAATCTGTCCTTGTGTATACGGTACAGCCTTCCGAACCCCGTTTAAGCACAATAATCTCAATCGAATCCATACCGAAACATTTGCTTACCGCAGCTTCAACAGTTTTCTCCTCTGTCAGCATCAGCAGTTCATCAACTCCGGGCATAAAAACTGCCGTATTTTCAAAAACCTCGCGGACAACCGACATTACGGAATTGTCCTTCAGCAGTTCTTTCCGGATATTCGGATCAAAACTTACTTTTGCACCCAATGAAATGGCTGTGCGCATTGTTTTGATTATTTCACCTGCAAAACCGGGTTCTGCCATAAGCGAACATCCCATTACATGGAAATATTTGATACCTTTAAGTTCTTCAGCCGGCGGAGCTTTCGGTTCAACTGCCGGGGTATTCCCGATGTGATAGATAAACTTGCGGGAACCGTCTTCAAAATATGTTACAAACGCAACCCCGGTAGTACCGCTGTGGCTTACTATCACCTTCGAGCAGTCGACCCCGTCGGATTCAAGCCGATCTATCAGGCAGTTCCCAAAATCGTCATCGCCTACCCCGCCGATAATTCCGGCACTGTGGCCGAGCCTTGCTACGGTGTCTATAAAGATGGCCGGAGCACCGCTTGGATACGGCCCCTGAAACGGACCTGCATCCTTAAGACTTAAGCCCGCTTTGGGCCGCATTATCTCGACTATCATCTCTCCCATTGTCCAGACTTCAGCCATAACTTAAGCCTCTTTTAAAAAGTTTTTCCGCAGAAAGACGAGAGAGTCTGCAATACGCTGATCCATCTGCTCCGGTGATGCTCCCTCACTAAGGTCTCTCCACACTTTGATGTCGGCACCTACAGCACCGCCCTGATAGTAGAAGGGTTCCATTACAACACCGCCCGTGAAGTTAATGTCCCGAAGAGCCTGTCCTATTTCAGCCCAGGGCAAAGATCCTTCGCCAGGAACCTTCCGGTTGCCTTCACCGACATGCAGGTGCCAGAGCCGGCTTCCCGCAGTTTTTATAGCCTCACAAATATTATCTTCTTCGATATTCATATGAAATGTGTCGAGAAGGACTCCGACATTCGGGTCATTAACCTCATCGCAGAATTGGTTCGCTTCTTCTGCTGTATTCAGGATATGTGTTTCAAACCTGTTAACAACCTCAAGACACATTTTGACACCGCAGTCTCCCGCAACCTTGCCCAGCTCTTTTACACTTTCGACGCCTCGCGCCCAGATTGCCGGCTTATCGAGATCAGTAAAGTCATTGGGCCAGTAAGTGTACTGAACTCCGACAAGAACTTTCGACTCAAGCAGCTTCATGGCCTTCATGATGTCCGAAAGGAACTTTATTCCTGCTTTTCGGACAGAAGGATCCGCTGAAGCAACATCCTTATCCTTAGGGGGTCCGATATTACAGCTTATTGTCAGACCAATCTCCTTGGCAAGATCCTTCAGGGCGATTATATCGCTGTCCTCCATTTCAAGAAGGTGTCCGGCTCCGATCTCGAGAATATCAAAACCGACTTTTTTCACTCTCTTTGCTGTTTCCAAATAATCACAGCTCCAGGCATTACCCCAGTACGAATATAGTGTTCCGAATTTCATTTATACCTCCAAAGGTTTATGTTTTCAGTATTCAGCATTTTATTGTGCACGAGCACAATTATGTGTTGATCATATTAACACGCTTAGCCGGATATCGCAAGAAAAACTTTTAATATAATGCATATTCATATGATTTTTTTAATATATACGGTTTTTCATGTTAATTTTTCCTGAATTCATCAATTTTTACAACATAATAACGTGCTCGTGTGTTATTATATCGATGAGAGTATGGAAAAAATCAGCGAATATAATTATAATCACTGAAAATGGCGGAGGATTGAGTGGCTATTACCATAAAACAGATTGCGGAGCTTGCAGGAGTTTCACGGGGTACTGTAGACAAAGTTCTGAATAATCGTCCCGGCGTTAAGACTGAAACAAAAGAACGCATTCTTGAAATAGTCAGAGAACTCGATTACAAACCCAATTACCTCGGCAAAGCCCTCGTGATGAGTAAAGAAAAGACAAGAATTGGGGTAATTCTGACGCCGGAATACAACCCCTTCGTACATGAAATAATTCAGGGCATTCACAGGGCGCAGGAAGAATTCAGACTTTTCGGAATCGAAATATCAATCAAGATGCTCAGCACTCTCGAACCGGCCGAACAGATAGGCCTGTTGAATTATTTCGAAAATGAGAACTACGCCGGTGTCGCGGTTTTCCCGATGAATGATGAGCAGGTCATAGAAAAAATAAACACTATGGGTGACAACGGCACAGCCATAATCACATTCAACTCCCGGATTTGCGCAATCAATGATATCTGCTTTGTCGGACAGGATCACTATAAAGGCGGTCGGACCGCGGCAGGACTCATGAATAAAATTCTTCCCGACGGCGGTAAAATTGGAATAATAATCAGTTCCGACTCACTCTCCTGCCATCAGGACAGGTTAAACGGTTTCAATGACAAACTGCAGGAAGCATGTCCAAACCTCAGAGTAGTAGAGGTAAAAGAGAATCAGGATAAAACAGAGACAGCTTTCAGGATCATCCTTGAATATTTAAAAAAATACCCTGAAATGAATGGTATATATATCACAGGCGGCGGCTATGCGGGCGTTGGACGGGCACTTGAGATGACCGGCATGACTGAAAAGATCAAGGTTATCTGTCACGATGTAATACCCGATACAATCAGGCTGATGAAATCCGGTGCGATAGATTTCACCCTTGGGCAAAACCCGGAATACCAGGGATATATTCTTATAAAAACCATGTTCGATTTTCTCATAAGACAGCACGAACCCCCAGACCGGGTCATTGATATTCCAATCGAAATAATTACAGAAGATACCCTCAGCTGAAGTCCCGGACAACCGGGTGAAGACGGTTTGAATATAATTGCTTGATTTATAGTACAGTTCCGTTATTATTAATAAATGAATAAAATAACAGCCGCTCAACTCACAGAATATATAAAGGCGCTGTCTGCCGGAACCACAACTCGGGAACTTTTTGATCGATACCGCCAAAGTCTGGAAGAATGCCGGGCGGAAGAAGTCAACTGCGCAATAGATTCCTATATTGAAACGGAAAATGATTATAGCAGGATAGAGAGGGTTGTTGCCCGCTTCATCCGCGCCTGCGGAAAAGGTCTTGATTCAGAACCTCTTTCAGAGAACCCCAACTACCCGGTTTTTATCTTAACGCTGATGGAAGAAAACAGAAAGCTGGAAATAGTCAGAAAGGAATCCACAGCTGTATACAAAGAACTTGTGAAAGCGGCTGAGGCAGGGACCAGGAAAGATCTCTCCGACGCTGCAGCAAAAATAAAGCAATGCCTGCAGCAATTCGGGCAGATAGTTCCGCATTACAGGAAGCTGCAGAATTCGCTTTTCACACAGCTTGAAAAATATGCTGAAAATATGAACTGCCTGAAACTGATGTGGCACATCCAGAATGAAATAATTAATGCATTAAAACAGCTCCTGTTGCTCGCCGACTCTGAATCATTTGATTTTAGTGCATTCAACAGGATGTACGGAACGATGTTCATGAATATGGGAACCCTTATATACAGGGAAGAAAAGATCCTGTACCCATTGGCAGACTCAGCCGTTCCTGCTGATGTATTCGCAGAAATGATGAATGATATCGATGAATACGGTATCTCATTCGGTACCGGAGAAAAAAACAGAGAACAAATGGCGTATATTCCCGAATCAGCCGTAAAAAATTCCGGTGCAATAGAGAAAATCAACCTGGATGTAGGCGTATTATCCGCATCAGAGATCAATCTGATACTGACCAACCTTCCTTTGGATATAACCTATGTCGATGAACATGATAATGTCAGGTATTTCAGCCGGGGACGGGAAAGAATTTTCCCGCGTTCACCGGGGATCATTGGCCGTGCAGTTCAGAACTGTCATCCGCCCGCGAGCCTACACATTGTACAGAACATAATCGATGATTTTAAATCGCGGAAAAGAAAAAACGCAGAATTCTGGATAAAAACTGGTAATAAATTTGTTCACATCAGGTATTTCCCGTTATTTGATGGATGCAGCTACCGGGGAGTACTCGAAGTGAGCCAGGATATTGAGCATTTAAGATCACTAGAGGGTGAGAAGAGGCTGCTTGATGAAAACTAAAAGCCGTCAGAACCCTTGATTTTTCATGGGAACTCTTTACCTTCATGAAAATATAGGTAATGATGTAACTCTGAATTATGATAATCATTTATTTCATCATAGCATTTACAGCAACAGTTTTCGGCTCACTTGCAGGACTCGGCGGCGGAGTGATTATCAAGCCGGTACTGGACCTGCTCGGCCAGGATAATCTCAACACAATATCAATTCTTTCATCAGCCACAGTTTTTTCAATGGCCGTAGTTTCATCCATAAAGCAGTTAGGCGCCGGGTTCAGATTAAAAAAAGCCTTTATCTTTCTGATAATAGGGGCCGTTATCGGCGGGGTCATTGGAAAACAGCTTTTCAGCATTTCTGCCGAAGGCCTCGATCAGGAAATACTGAAGGGGATTCAGGCAATAATTCTTGTAGCACTACTGCTGCTGGCGCTGTTCCGCGAACGGCTTCCCGATTATGAGGTAGAAAATCCGGCAATAACAAGCCTGACAGGCGTGCTTCTGGGAACCGCTGCAGCCTTCCTTGGAATAGGAGGGGGCCCAATCAATGTAGCGGTAATTGTAATGTTTCTTGCGGTTGACATCAGGGATGCAGCAGTTGTCTCGATATTTATCATACTGGCCTCACAGGGGGCAAAACTGCTGACAATAGGTGTTACGACGGGGTATGGTATTTACAATGATCTTTACAAACTATTCTATATGATCCCGGGAGGCATTGCGGGAGGGCTTTTAGGCTCTGTGCTGAACCGAAAACTTAAAGACTCTTCCATACACAGAATCTACAATATAATCCTGGTAATAATTATTCTGATCAATATTTACAACGCGATTTCCGTGTTTATTTAACTGTTATTTTCAAAGGCATCTTATTTCTGGTCAAGAGAACCCTTACGGATTTCTGTATATTCTCCGGTCCGGGTATTCAGATCGTAGATACTGAAATTTGTAGAAATATCAAAGCCATCATATCGGGTAGCAAGATTGAGCGATGCCGAACCGTTTTCACCGCTGACAATCCGGTGAAAGATCCCCCGCGGCCAGACAAGGATCGCAGGTTCATCGTAAACGACTGCATTTTCCCTGACAATTTCATCCGGGGTCACGACAAAGGTCAGCATTTTGCCTGACAGAGGATTGAATATATCAACCGTCCTCATCCCGTGCAGGACGATCAGATTATCATCCTGGTGGGGATGCATATACCAGGGTCGGTCGATCCCGCCGACAGCCCCCGGAGAGACTGCAGATGCCTCATGTATTACCCGGTCAAGTCCGTCGATGCGCGGTATATTTTCTTTGGTTAAAATGTGAAATTCAACACCCTGGGTTCGGCGGAATTCCTTCATAGGCAGGATTCTATAAAAACCTTTGTCTTCCATAATTAGTCCCTCTATTTTGCGGAAACAAGCCTTGTACATAGATCTTCATTCAGTTCGTCCGTCGTTCTGAGCCAGATCACCTTTCTGTTCTTAAGCCTCATCCGCGTTGTAGTCTGTATTTTTTCTGAAATTATTCTCTGCTTCTGAAAAACAAGATACTTCTCTTTCTCTTCACTGCTCATAAACTCATTCATATGCATTTCAATCTCGCGATCAAGAGAGCTTGTGTAACCTGTCTCAATCGACTTATAGTTGTCCCTTACCAGCAGCAGATAATCCAGTGCGATTTTGTCGATTCCGGGCAGAAGCGACAGGCCTTCGATGAGCGCTGAATAGGTTTTTATTGCAGCATCATAGTACATAGCGTTGAACAAAGTGCGGACAGATTTATTCATTTCGAGAAGGTCCCGGCTCCGCTGTGATAATTTACCCGCAGCAGAAGAATCAGAGCATCCGTCCTCAATATAAGGTTTCAGCAGTACTACCGATAATTCAAGAGCATCAAGAAGTATTTTGGAATTCCATAGCCCGGCATCAAGCGATTTGTACAAAGACTCCATCACAGGCTGCAGCTTCAGCCTGTAACTTTGTTCAGGAAGAAATACAATATCATAGACGCATAGGCTCACACCCTTGAATTCCACAGTACCTGAATTGAAAAAACCGATCCGCCCAAGAAATAAATCCGGTTTAATCTTCATCGCTGCAAGCAGCTTCTGGTATACATGACTTGTAATCATAATTCTGTTATGATCAGGACTGATCTTGTTAGCCTTTGCCTGCAGCCTTGCCGCCGTATTGACGACATCCCCGGAAATATCCCCGTCCCGGGTAATCACAAGCGGGGTATACTTCTGTCCTCCCGCTATACCTGCCGATACCTGGAATTTCGGAAGTACAGTACCCGGAAGCTTCTTGCTCAAAACAGTATTCCGGAACGAACGTCCCTGAGTATTAAAATAATCCATAATCTGGAGTGCGGCGTTTAGAACATCCTCTGCAGAAGCACCAAGAAGAAGAATCTCATCTCCCTGCGCCCTTTTACTCAGGACGCCCGATTCCATGCAGATCGCATCGACATCTTCATATATCATCCTGTCAAGGAGATCTATCATCGAAATATTACGTTTTTTATCCTGGCAGTACCTGGTATAGCCGTGAATATCAATCAGTCCGAGATATATATTAGGTATTGTCATCGATCTTTTCAGATCTCCGCCAAAACGGAAAACTGAATCGGAAAGAACGATCTCTTTCCAAAGCCTGGGATACTTCTTCGGGCTAAGGCCGCAGAAAAAACCCCAGTAGAGCTTCTTCTGCAGACAGAATGCCTTGAATACGCATTTCCTTAATCCTGTGGTTACCTTATACTTCGAAACAGCCTGCCTCAGCGACTCAAATGTCGTCAAATCGCCATTAATAATCTTCTCATACAAACCAAAAAGAAAGCGTTCTTCTGCATCATTACAGTCATTAAACCCGAACTCTTCAATACTATTACTCATTATAGTAAATTATCGGCGGAATTCGGTATATTTATAAAAATTGCAGTATTTACAGCCGGACAGCAAATTGACTTTATCCGGCTGTACAAATTGTTTTATTCTTCTTCAAATCCTTCTGCTTCGGGCAGATACAGGGTGTCTTCGTCTCTATTGCTTCTACGGCGTGTATCACTTTCATCCATCCTGAAGAACATTATCTGCTGCCTTAGCCCCTCGGCCTGTCCGCTGAGCTCCTCGGCTGTCGATGCCAGTTCCTCGGAAGCCGAAGCATTCCCCTGCACAACGGTATCAAGCTGATTTATACTGTCGTTAATCTGGTTTGTTCCGCTGCGCAGTTCTCTCATTGCGGCACTGATTTCCTGAATCAGGTCGGCAGATTTCTGAATATTCGGAACAAGGCGATTCAG
>QKCC01000263.1 GCA_003245835.1 Spirochaetales bacterium
GTACTGATTCAGCTGTTCCCGAGGATCGGAATATTCAACCGGCTTATCCTGAACACAGCCCAGCTGCCGGAAGAAGGCTACAGCATCCAGTCCCCGGAGCTGGAATCGCAGATAATCGGGCTGAAAGGCCGGGCTGTCACGGTCCTGAGGCCGTCAGGAAAAGCGGTCTTCGAAGGGGAAATTTTCGTCGTTGAAACCGACGGTGAATATATGGAAGCCGGTACCGCTGTTCAGATTATCAGAAGCGATTCGAACAGGGTAATTGTCGGAAAGATAACGGAGGATGCCTGAAATGCTGCCGGCCGGAATTCTGCTGATTATTGGAATCGCCTCGCTCATTCTCGAGTTTTTCGTCCCGTCCTTTGGACTGATAGGCGCTATCGGGGGGGCCGGAATTATAGGCAGCATCATTCTCGCTTTCAGGGTAAGCAGTACTGCGGGTACCGTATTTCTAATCACATCACTGATACTGGTGCCTGCACTTATGATGATTTTTTTCAGACTGTTTCCAAAAACCTTTTTCGGGAAAAAGCTGATTCTCGGAAAAAGCTTCAGGCAGGAAGACGGCTTTACCTCCTCGGCCGGTAAATATTCAGAGCTTGAGGGTAAGCGCGGAGAGGTGTTAACAGATCTGCGGCCCGTTGGAACTGTACTTATAGATCAAAATAAATACCAGGCGGTCACGGCAGGAGAGTATATTCCAAAAGGAAAAATGATAACCGTAAAAAAAACGGAAGGAAGTAAAATAATAGTGACGGAGGCTGACATATGATTATTATCTATATCGTACTTGGAGTAGTGGCGCTTGCCATAATTGCGATTTTTATCAGATTTTTCGGACTCTGGTTCAGGGCGCTGCTTTCGGGTGCGCACATAACAATCGGAAGACTGATTGGAATGTGGATCAGGCGGGTTAATTCAAGAATAATTGTAGACAGCCGGATCATGCTCACAAAGGCCGGAATAGCGACAGATTCGGACCTTCTTGAAACCCACTTTCTTGCCGGAGGAGACGTTATCCGCGTGAGCAAGGCGCTGATCGCTGCAAACAAGGCAAACATCCCTCTGGACTTTAAACAGGCCGCGGCAATAGACCTGGCGGGCAGAGACGTTCTTGATGCGGTCAAGACAAGCGTCAACCCGAAGGTCATAGACTGCCCGAACCCCGAAAAAGGCCGTCATACAATTGATGCGGTCGCAAAAGACGGTATTCAGCTTCGTGCCCGCGCAAGGGTAACCGTAAGGGCAAACATCGAAAGGCTGGTAGGGGGAGCGACCGAAGAAACAATAATCGCACGCGTTGGAGAAGGTATCGTAACCACAATCGGTTCAGCCGAAACATATAAGGATGTTCTTGAAAATCCTGACAAGATATCAAAAACAGTCCTCCACAAAGGCCTGGATGCAGGTACCGCCTTTGAAATACTCTCGATAGATATTGCCGATGTTGACGTCGGAGAGAATATCGGGGCCAAGCTGCAGGCGGACCAGGCCGAAGCCGACAAGCGAAGGTTTCAGGCTGTAGCAGAACAGCGGCGTGCGGCTGCACGGGCCCGCGAACAGGAAATGACAGCCCTTGTAGAAGAAAACCGGGCAAAGGTCGTTCTGGCCGAAGCCGAGATTCCGAAGGCAATCGCAGGTGCTTTTGAAAAAGGGAACCTCGGAATAATGGATTATTACCGTATGAAGAATATCCAGGCGGACACCGAGATGCGCAGCAGCATAGGCAGCGACAGGGCTGCAGAAGACAGGGAGGAATAAGCGGGACGAATATGGAAAACATACTGTCGTTCATTCCGCTGATTATGATAATTCTTTTCATAGTCAGGTTAGCATCCGGAGCCGGCCGAAAAAAGACCCCGCCGCCCATCAACAGCATTCCGCATGAAGCATCATCGAAAGCTTCCGCACCGGCTCAGAAAAAACCGCAGCAGGCCTCCGGCGCAGCTGCAGGTGCAGCTGCAAAAACCGTCGAAAACCGCCCTGCAAATGCCGACCGTTTTTCTCAGGCGGCAACAAACCTTCCGGCAGCCGCAGCCGCCAAACCGGACCCCGGAACATCCAGGAAAGCCCGGGAAGCGTCCATGTTCAGGCCGGCCGAAGAGATGTTCAAGACAGAACAAAAAAAATCCTCCGGTTTCAAACCCCTGTCAGAAACCGGTAAAACAGCCGGCTATCCAGCCGGTTTGTATAAGAGCCCCAGAAAAAAAATCGACCGTCTTCCGGAACTGAAAAAGGCCGTCATATGGGCCGAAATCCTCGGACGCCCGAAGGGTCTGGATTAGATTCCCGCCTGAAGCACCCTCTAAGCCTCAATTCTTCCCTGTAAAGATCCTGTTTTGTGTGTTATTATTTCCCGGCTGTTATAATTGTATTTAGGAGAAATAGTAATGGATAAACATGTAATATGCTTTAACGGGGGAAGTTCGTCGATCAAGGTTGCAGTAAAAAAAGTCGACGGCAGTTCGGTTGAATCCGTAGTAGATTTCAACTGCCAGGGACTTGGTACCCCCGACGGATATATCGATGTAAAAGTAGACGGAAAAAAGGAAGTTCTGCAGATGGCGATGGAAGATCATAAATCGGCACTGCATGCCATAACAGAGATCATTTCCGAAAAATTTCCGGATCTGAATATAGTTGCGGCAGGACACAGGTGCGTACACGGAGGGCCGGTAGTAACCGACTCTATGCTGATAGACGGCCCGGACGGAAAAATTACGGGCTATCTTCATGAATACTCAGCTCTAGCCCCGCTGCACAACCCTGCCAACCTGCAGATTGTCCTTGCCGCCCTTGCAGACCCGGTCTTCGGCAAGGTTCCGAACACGGCTATTTTCGATACGCAGTTTCATGCAAGGATGCCGAAATATGCGAAGTATTATGGGGTACCCAAAAGCTGGATTGACGATTACGACATAATGAGGTACGGATTTCACGGTGCGTCATACTCCTACATAACAAGACGGTTCGCCGAACTTAACAAACTTACCGACGAAGAAAATAATCTGGTGATTGCCCATCTTGGAAACGGCTGCTCGATGGCAAAAGTTTCGGGCGGCATCGGATCGGACACCACAATGGGAACAACGCCGCTCGAAGGCCTCGTGATGGGAACAAGAAGCGGCGACGTGGACCCGGGCATACTTGAGCTGATGGCGAAAAACCTCGATACGAACGTAGAAGAAATCGTACGTATTCTGAACAAGGAATCCGGTCTTTACGGTTTATACGGCAGGGGAATCAAGGAAATGCACTTCATTAGAGAGGCGGCAGTGAACGGCGACAGCGAAGCTGAGCTTGTTATCGACATAGCCGCCTACAGGACTGCAAAGTACTTCTGCAGTTTCCTCGGTACGATGAAAAACCCGAAGGGTGTTGTATTCACAGGCGGGATCGGGGAAAACGAAGGCTATTTCCGCAGCAAGGTTTTCGGTTTTATGCAGCTCTTTGACTGGAAGATCGACGAAGCCGCTAATGCGACAAGAAGCAAGGAATGTGTCATAGCCGAAAGCGCAGCCTTCCCCGATCTTAAAGCATGGGTGATACCGACCGACGAAGAGAAGGTTTTTGCCCTCGAGGCAATGCGTTTCGCCGAATAATCAGCCGGCTGCTGCAGATATAATGCCTGCGGCTTTTGCAGCCAGGCTTCTATAATGCGAGCCTTTCCAGAACAGCTGTCCGCAGGATGTACACCTTCGATACTCATCCTGCAGGCGGCGGACCTTTAACGGGAGACTGTTTTTTTCGGCATCCGACAGATTGTCCAGAGCCCCGGCATCTTCCAGCAGTCCGCCGCAGTTGAAACAAAGAGAAAAGGGAGCAGCCCTGCCGGACAATCCAAACCGCTGAAGGACCTCGATTGTCTGCCGAACTGGTTCTCTGCTTCGTACAACCATGCCGTATTTAATACAGCGCCTCATCATAAGCCCCCTGTCGCAGCTCAATACTATTGCTTTTAAACCGTTTACAGCAGAATCTGCAAGTCGGGCGAGTTCCTCATCGCTTCGGCTGTTCGAATAATCAGCAGGAAAGCCGAGCATTCTGAGATTAACTGCAAGCCTGCCGAGATGCACATCAGGAATAAATATAAAGCCGGCATCGCCCGGCGACGGAAATTCCGCGGCATAATGCCCGGTTGAGCGGGCGGCTTCAACCGACAGGACATTCAACCGGCAGTCTTGGGTAATCAAATCGGTCAAACTCAGTTTTTCGTTACTGCAGCTGCCTGAAATCTCTACAGAGCCGATCTCGACATGAGGAATACCAAGACTTTCTATAAGGTCCTTAACCGACCGCGTTCCGGGGAATTCAGCTGTTGCGGGACCGCTCCCGTACTTCTTACGGGTAAAAAAAGCAAGATTCAAGTCCGTGAAAACGATTACTTTTATCATACTGAATTATGATTCTAACACAAATTTACAACAGCCGCAGATCCTGTATTTTACCCGGAAAAAACCTGTTAAATACATTTGCAGTAATGTGTTAAATTACTTTATAATTAGCCCCATGATAAAAAAAGGAAAAGGGCTTCACCCGGTAATTTTACTTCTGATATTTTTCTCGATACTTATCACGATTGTTTTTTCAGTGACCCTGATTGTACAGCGGACCGCAAACCTCCGGGACCTGAAGGCATACAGGCTTCAGCTGAAAACCAGGGTCAATTTCGAAGGGCAGCTGTTCAGCAGCAGCCTCGACAAGGTTGAATCAGAAATACTCTTTCTTTCAAGGCTGAACGAACTGCAGAGATACCGATCAATTGAAACAGAAGAAGAACGATGCCAGATCGAAAATGAGTTCATTGAATTCATGAAGGCAAGCAAATATTATGACCAGATCAGGTACATTGATAAAAGCGGTCAGGAACTGATAAGGGTAGACAACTTTGACGGTAATCCTGCGGCAATTCCTGCAGCTGAACTGCAGAATAAAAGTGACCGGTATTATGTACAGGAAACTTTAGCGCTTCCTGAAGATGCAATATACGTCTCTCCCTTCGACCTTAATATTGAACACGGAAAAATCGAGACCCCTTTAAAGCCGGTAATAAGATTCGGGACCCCGATATTCTGCGACACAGGGGAATTGAAAGGGATCCTTATTGTAAATTACCTCGGGCAGAAGCTGATCAAGAACCTCGATGAATCGACAAAAATTAACTCCGGAACATATTCACTGCTTAATTCATCCGGCTACTGGCTGTACAATGATGACCCGGAAAGCGAATGGGGTTTCATGTACCCCGAAAAATCCGATCTAACGTTAATGAAAACAGACAGAATACTCTGGAATACAGTAATCAGGAACTCAGCCACACAGGAGCTTATTGACGGGGTCCTGTACACCTCTGAAAAAATTAAACCCTTTGATAACTATCAGGAAGGCGACAGTCCTTATTTTTTTATCATTCTAAATAAAACAAGCCTCGAAGAAATGAACCTCGGCAAGGCCCAAATCCGCCGAAGCCATACAGCCTTACTGCTGCCGGAGTGTATTGCATGCCTCATGATCAGCCTTACACTTACGATTATTACGGTACAGCGTAATAAATACCGGACAGCACTGCGCGAAGCCGCTTTATATGATCAGCTCACGGGCCTTCCAAACAGGAAACTCCTGGCGGAAAGGGGTTCAATGGCAGAACTAAATTCAAAGCGTTACGAACAGGTATACGCGGTATTGTTCCTCGACCTTGACGGTTTTAAACAGGTCAATGATAAATTCGGGCATGCAACGGGCGACCTCCTTTTGAAGGAAGTTGGTTCTATTCTGCAGAAGGTAACAAGGGATACCGACACTGTCGCCAGATTCGGAGGAGACGAGTTTATTATCCTGCTGCCGAGAATCAGCGGCGTTCAGGACTGCCGGCCTATTGCTGAAAAGATAATCTCTTCCCTTTCCTCGGAATTCCTGCTGAACAATCACAGCATCAGAATCGGAACAAGCATAGGCATTGTAGTTGTAGAAAAGTCGCGGACCCCGGAATTCGACGATGTAATTCTGGCTGCCGATGCCGCAATGTATGATGTTAAAAAATCGGGAAAGAATAACTATAAAATTGTCAATATGTAAAATTTTATATATATTATAAAAAGGAGGAACATTGAATGATCTGTATTTCAAAAGATGCAAAAGATTTTATAAGCACAATGGTTAGTACGGAAGAAAATAACCAGACCCTGCTTACCCTTTCCTCTGCCGGAACCGGATGCGGGGCACCTGTGATAAAAATTGATATGAGACAGCCGCTTGACGGTGATGAAATACTGGAAGTGGACAGTATTCCAATCAGAGTAAGGCCTGCAGTAAAAAGATATCTGAACGACGCCGAGATCATGCTTGAGGATACATTCTGGGGACAGAAACTTAAGGTAAAAACACTTTACGGCTGCAGGGATTAGATCCTATTCCGGCAGTAAAGCCTCAGTCTCATCAGCAGCCTTTACCGGCACGACCAGCCGGAACATCGTTCCGTTAACCGGAATATAATCATATTCGGCATCGAGCTGCGCAGCCAGTGATTTGATCAGCTTCAGACCGAGGCCTTCAGAGTCGTCCCCTCTGGGAACAAATGCAGGAGCATTGTTTATCAACTCGATTATACTGCAGCTTTCATCACCCCGGACAATGACTTTCAGTTCAGGTTTTTCTACAAGCGACAGGCTGTACTTTACTGCATTCGTCAGAACTTCATTAATTATCAGCCCCAGAGATGTCGCCTGGGCAATATCAAGCTGCCTGCCGCTGAGTCTTATGTCAAACACGGGTTTAATATCCTTATTGTTTATTCCGGTAATGATATCGGAAACGAGCTGCGGTACATACTCATCAATTGAAGGTACTGCAACCTTGTTTCCCTTAAACAGCTCCTCATGCACCCTGGCTATCGAATATATGCGCTGCATCAGTTTTTCAGCTTCGGTTTTAAACTCCCTGTTTTTGCTTCTGTTAACCTGCAGCTGAATTATACTCTTTATGATGTTCAGGTTATTCTTTACCCGGTGATGTATTTCATGATGAAGAAGATCTTTTTCAAAAACGGCCTGGCGCAGATTTCTCTCAGCAGCCCTGCGGAGTTCAATCTCGATTTCGATATCATGATAATAATCACTTAGGTATCCAAGAACCACTCCCATAAAAATACCGCTGACTTCGGCAATCAGCTTGCTTTCCGGAGAAAATTCCGGGTGGCCGAGAATAAGGAACATCAGAAGATTCAGCGGAAGACCTATAACTCCGATGATAATTCCGCCTGTAAAACCGAATGATGTAGAAATCGCAACCATCGGAACAATTATAATATAGTTTACAGATACCTGAAGCGTATCTCCAAAGAGCAGCATCACAGCGGTATATACTATCAGGCTGAGTCCGGTAACCAGAAGTTTTCCGCTGATACTGTTGTTAGTGTTAAGTTTATGCAGGAAAAGATCGGCAATACGGAATGTAAATCTGCGCGGGTTTTGCTTGTTATTTCCGGAAATATTCATAGCACCAATCATTGTAGCAGAGATTTCAAATATCTACAGTCGGCTTATGATTATTTTCATTAACATTTCTTTTTCTTAATATTGTTAACCGCGGATTGTTGTGTTATTTTATTGTTTACTCAGGAAAAATTACCGGAGAGAAAATTTGGGGAAGCAAAGAATACTGATTGTTGAAGATGAGGCGGTCGCGGCCCTTGAGATCCGGGAATTCCTGGAGAGTAAGGGATATGAAACCGGAGAACCTGTAGACACAGCAAACAAGGTAGTTGAAGCCGTTGTAAGAACCCGCGTAGATCTTATCCTGATGGATATCAACCTGAAGAGCTTCGTTGACGGAATTGATGCCGCGCAGCGGGTTCAGATCATGAAGGATATACCCATAATCTATCTGACCGCTTACCCCAGCTCCATGATTGAAAAACGCGCCCTGAAAACACAGCCTGCGGCTTACCTTGAAAAACCTGTTCGGATGGAAAAGCTTCTGGAGCTGATAAAACAGACTCTGAACTAGAACGTCTGCTTTAAATTATTCAAATCAACAACGTATCTTTCAAGAACTCCCGAATTTACATGCGCCCGAAGAAGACTGCAGCCGGCCTGAAGATCCGCCACAATAGCCGTTAATTCACGGTTCGAAAAAAAACGGGCGGCTTTTTTGAAAAACAGTTCCTGCTTTTCCTGCGGCAGAGATTTTAACCATGATATAATTTCCATCGAGTCTTTCAGAACCTACTCCGCAAGCCTGAAGATATCTACAATAGCCTTTTTATCGAGCTTCACAAAATTACCAAGTGTCAAGGAATCACCTAAGGTGGCCTTGTCTGCCATTGCTTCAAAGGAATCTCTCTTTATATTAACCTCTGAAAGGCGCACGGCCATTCCCATCCTCCTGAAATGCTGCTCAAGACGAAAAATACCTTCGAGGGCTGTTATTTCAGGATTTCGGTAATCACGTTCTACAAAGAAAACCCTTTCCGCAAGCTGGGCAAACTTTTCTACGTCATGATCCATAACATATTTCATCCAGGCTGGAATTATTATAGCCAGGCCTGCGCCGTGTGCTATATCAAACATTCCGGACAATTCATGCTCAATATCATGAGAGGCCCAGTCGCCTACCCTGCCTGTATCGAGAAGGTTATTATGCGCAATTGTTCCTGTCCACATTACTTCGGCCCAGGCATCATAATCATCCCCGGCAGACAGCAAGCCGGGAGAGTGCTTAAGGATATTCCGCATACCTGCTTCGATCAGCCGGTCGGTTAGATCCACATTCTTTTCATTAGTGAAGTAGCGTTCGTGCATATGCGCGTAAATATCAGCGGTACCGTTCGCAATCTGGCTTGCCGGAAGGGTGAACGCGAGCTCAGGGTTACATATTGAAAAAACCGGAAACATCAGCTCCGTTCCGCAGGCCCTCTTGAGCATACCATCTTCATTTGTAATTACGCTCCCGCTGCTTGACTCGCTTCCCGCTGCAGGAATAGTAAGAACAGTCGCAACAGGCAGTGCTTCGACAGGAACAGCCTTTCCGCTGTAAAAATCCCAGACATCTCCGCTGTATAATGCTCCGACTGCAATTGCCTTCGCGGAATCAATGACGCTGCCGCCGCCTACGGCAAGGATCAGCTCAATATTCTTTTCTCTGCAGATACCGATACCTTCCCGGACAAGGCTCAGCCGCGGGTTGGGTTTTACACCGGACAATTCAGTTACTTCAATACCGGCTGATTCCAGAGAAGCCGCCACCCGTCCGTACAGGCCGGACTGTTTTATGCTGCCGCCGCCGTAGGTAACTGCCGGTTTCGTTTTCACGATCCCTGCCGAATATAATTCTTGTCGGATTAACGAATTCAAAATCTTTCATAAACAGCCCCTGTATCTTAATTATATAATTATTATAACATTTCAGGTTTGCCGGGAAGGCTGTTTCTTATTATTTTTATTAAAACGATGAATATTAACGAGGGAAATATGTCTGAACTGCCTGGAAAATTTGAAGAATTGATAAGAATTAATGATCTGCCGGTTCTGGTCGACTTCTACGCGGACTGGTGCGGTCCCTGCAAGATGGTCAGCCCGGTCATCGCAAGGCTTGCCAAAGAGTACAGGGGTCGAATTACCACCGTCAAAATAAACACTGAAAAAAAACCGGGAATAGCCGCCCGTTACTCAATACAGTCGATTCCTACCATTATGATGTTTCATAAGGGGAAACAGCTGATGAGACTCGAGGGTGCCTATCCCTATGAAGCACTTCGAACCGAAATAGAGAAAGTACTCTAAATCGTACCAGCGACGCACTTTCCTGAGGTTTATTCCGTTTTAAAACCGCCGAAAAGATCATTCAGGTTTTTGACGATTCCGTCCAGCTGCCTGGCGTTATCGACCATCTGCTGCATGGAAGTCAGAACCTCTTTATTTCCGGTTGTTACCTCGCGCATACCGTCCGTTACCTTCTGGGATACGGAACGGACAGTCTCGCTAGAATCAAGAATGGATTTTGTACCGCTTTTGATTTCATTGGACCCGGTCTGAACTGTAATTGTAACCTCGTTGATCTCTTCAGATGCAAGAAGAACCTGCTTGCTTCCTGTATTAAGCTCGGTGATTGATTGATCAATCTCAGCAAACGCGTTGACTGTATCAACAACCTCACGGCTTATTTCATCAAATACTTCCGAGGTTCTCTTTACGCTGCTGTCCGTCAGTTTTACAGACTCTGTTACGGCGTTAATCATATTGGTAATATTCGCCGAACTCTGCGAAGCTGTCTCTGCAAGTTTTCTGATTTCTTCCGCAACTACCGCAAAACCCTTTCCAGCATCTCCGGCATGCGCAGCTTCAATTGCAGCGTTCATCGAAAGAAGGTTTGTCTGTGAAGCAATCGCATTAATAGAATCTGCCATTTCCTGTATCGCTCCGATATTGGTAACGACCTTTCTGAAAATATCAAGCGTATCTTCAATCTGCGATTTACCTTCATCGGCAATTTTTTTCAGTTCCGCAGTTGCCTGCTGTTTGGCCCGGGTTATGTTGGCGACATTCTCCAGCGAAGCAATCATCTCGGTTATTGCGGCGGTTGATTCCTGCACCATTGCAGCCTGATTTGTAATCTGGCTGTCCATTGACATGACATTTGAATTAATCTGTTCGATTGACGCAACCGTATATTCAATGCTGCG
>QKCC01000201.1 GCA_003245835.1 Spirochaetales bacterium
GACATAAATCAGTTTCCTTCCCAAATTTGCATCCGGCACAACAGGCATAAGACCTGCCTGCAGGCCGGTGTTTCAAAACACATAAACATCAATACCATCGCAATTAACATGCCAAATTCCGGTTCCGATATTTATCATTATGCAGCACAACAACTTATCCATCGCCACAATTAAGTGCTTACGGGTTGTTACGCAGCCGCTGCCGTAATGTGTACAAAAAATTCACAAACAGCATGCTGCCGAATGTGTAAGTTCTATACAGATGCCGTTCAGGATTTCTCTACAAGTTCCAGCACGACTCCGTCGGGGTCTTCAAAATAGACCCACTTCCAGCCGGCAAGCGGCCCTTCGGCAATAAAATTGGGTTCGGAGTAGAACATTACACCAAGCCCTCTGAGCCGTTGATACTCTGCATGAATATCATCCACCTCAAATGCGACATGTCCCGGCCCAGGGTTATTAATCGGTACCGGGCTCTGAAATTCCGGAACCGGCGACAGGTACTCGAACAACTCAATTCCAGCATCACCGGATTCAAGAACCGCCTGCCGCAGACAAGCACCCGGGACGCCGACGCCGATCGACAGCTCAAGACCATCAACCGGATCGGTCGGAGGAACCTTAAGCTCCAGCCCCAGAATATCGCGATAAAACAGAACCGCTTTATCGATGTCTTTAACCGTAATTCCGGTATGAAGAACCTTCATCAGATGCTGATTTCCCTTCCTTCAGCAGCGGACTTGAGTCCGGCTTCAAGAATCTCAAGTTCTTTCATGCCGTCTTCAAAATTCGGTCTGATGTCGATGCCTTTGTCGATTGCATCCATAAAATCAACTACGGCATGATGAAATTCATGTTCGTACCCGATAATATGTCCTGCCGGCCACCACGCGGAAATGTATTTATGAACACCTTCGGTAACAAGAATAGTTTTAAAACCCTGCTGATAATCGGGATCTTCGCGATTGAAATACTGCAGTTCATTCATCCTCTCGAGGTTGAAAACAAGTGAACCTTTGCTGCCGTATATTTCAAAGTAATTGTAATTCTTTCTTCCCGGTGCGAACCTTGTAGTCTCGAAGGATCCGAGCGCGCCGTTTTTAAACCTGACAGTCATGAAAGCCGCATCTTCTACAGTTACCTTCCCTTTCTTGCCGGTATCGCCTGCTGTTCCGCTGAAGGTTCCCGATGCTGCTTCATCCGGAAGAACTCTTTCGGTTATAAAGTTGGCCGTCATGCAGTTTACTGAAGCTACATCACCAATCAAAAACCTTGCAAGGTCCAGCGAATGCGAGTTAAGATCACCCTGCGGGCCCATACCTGCGCGGTCCGCCTGCAGATGCCAGGTCAGGGGAAAGTCAGGGTCTACAATCCAATCCTGAAGGTAGGCACCTCTCCAGTGAAAAATTGTACCAATCTTCCCTTCATCGATCATCTGCTTTGCAAGCTGAACAGCCGGGCATCTTCGGTAGTTATGGTTTACATAATTCACCTTTCCGCTTTTTGCGGCAAGCGCTGCCATCTCTTTGGCCTGTGTGAGGTTCATAGCGAGCGGTTTTTCACAGAACACATGCTTTCCGGCCTTCAATGCTTCCATCGCAATTGTATGATGCAGGTGCTGGGGAACCGAAATATCGATTATATCGATATCATCCCTTGCTATAACCTTTTTCCAGTCGGTCTCAATCTCTTCCCAACCCCATCTGTCAGCGAAAGCCTGAACCGCCTCAGCATGCCTTCCGCATACAACCTTCATAACCGGTTTGATATTCATATCAAAGAATAGGGGAGAGTTCCGCCACGCATTGCTGTGCGCCTTCCCCATAAATTTGTAGCCTATAAGACCGACATTCATCGTTTTCACTTTAAATCTCCTCCTAATCATTAACAGCCGTGAAAGGCTGCCCCGAACCGAAACACTTCAATTCGACCGGGATGCAGGATTGTAATCAGCCTACAATCCCTGCTATTCGTTTCAGCTCTTTGACGCTGGCTTCGACAGCCTTGTCCTCATCATCGTCACTCCAGCCGTTCCTGTAGTCTTCATGCAGGTAATCAATTTCCATCGCAAGAAAACCCTTGTAATCAGCCTCTTTCAGAATCTGGGCAAGCTTCAGGTTATCCACAAGACCTTCGCCGGTAGGAGTACATGCAAAGAAATGCCAGCTGCCTACTCCGCAGTTCGCCTGGGGCTTGAGATCTTTAACATGGGTTGAAAAGGTATAGGGGGCAAGTTTCTTCATGCCTTCAACAGGGTCATCTAGAACACGCATAAAATTTCCAGTATCGAAGTTGATGCCGAAGTTGGGGCTGTTTACCTGGTGAATGAGTCTGAGCATTTCCTCGGAACTGAAATCTATATGATTTTCATCGGCCAGCTTGATGCCCTTTGACACAGCTGTCGGCATTGCATTCTGGAACATCCGCGTAAGCGTATCCAGCATCCACTCATGATCCCTGAACCGGAACATCAGGCTTGCTCCGCAGACGCGCATTACATCGGCACCTATTGCCTCGGCGTATTCCATATGTTTCATCATGTCGTCAAAAGCCGCTTCATTGTAGCCGCCTTCAAGTCCGTCGGGATGCCCCCAGGCATAGACTCTGTCGAATTTGAATTCGTCGAGAAGACCCTTTACTTCACTCAGATAACTTGAGCTGAAACTTGGAAAAAAACATGATTCAAGCGAAACCCCGTCTACACCAAGCTCAGCAGCCCTTTTGATGAACCACTCCATACTGATGTTTTTTGACGGCGCCTTCTGATCATCATATACCTCGCCGAACAGACGGTGAAAACAATAACTGTCGATACCTACCTTCATCACAACCTCCGCAATTAATTCTAAAACGTTTCAGATTATTTAAAACGTTTTAACATTTTAACATACCGTGAACGGCTGTCAAGGAAAACTTTACGTTTGCTGTTGGTTCCTGTTGTTTGTTTTCATTTTCAAAACAGATTATGGCAAATTGAAAATCATTATCTTCGCCTGCTCTTCAGGCGGAAACTATACACTTCCCCTTGAAACAAGCCTCGGAACGAGTCTGACATTCAGAGTAGAATGCCCGGCTTCCATCACCTTGAACAGGTTATCGGCCAGCGCCTCACCAAGCTCATGCATCCGGCCGTCAATTGTGGTAAGAGTCGGAAAAACTGCCTGGGACAGTTCAACATTATCATATCCGGCAATAGCAATATCTGAAGGAATAGTCATCCCGAGTTCCTTGACGCACCTCATTGCCCCGGCTGCCATGTAGTCATTAGCGCAGAAGACAGCGTCCGGACTGCAGCAATTCAGCAGTTCCTGCATACCGCGGTAGCCGCTCTCGATTGTATAATCGCCGTAAACCTGACGCTTTTCCGGGATTTTCAGCCCGGCAGATTCCATTACCGACAGAAAGGACCGCTTGCGCTGCAGGCCGTCAAAATGATCCTCAGGCCCGTGAATTATGGCGATGTCCCGGTAACCCTTTTCTATTATATGCTCGGCCATCATCCGGGAACCGCTCTCATGATCGATATAAACTGTGTTCAGTCTGTCGCGGCTGTTGCATGCATTCAGGAAGACAACCGGAAAATCCCCGATGGCATCGATAAAATCATAGGGTCTGATGTACTGGGGAATGATAATGAGTCCGTCGGTCGATCTGTCGTTTACAAGCCGTGTAAAATAATCCGTCAGGTCGTCATCCTCCCAGTTTCTTACGTCAAAAAGGAAGCTGTGATCGTGCTTCTCGGCAACCTCGATTACACCCTGAAGAATATGGTAGAAGAAGGTACTTTCACGGACAATGTCAGCATGCCCCTGAGAGTTGATGACTACCAGCATTATTGTAGTGGCCTTGCCGGTAATCAGCGTGCGGCCGCTTTTATTGGGATAATACTTGAGCTCTCCTGCAATCTTCATAACCTTTTCACGGGTCTTCTCGTTTACATATTTTCCGTTAAGAGCCTGTGAAGCAGTTGCTACAGAAACACCGGCAAGCCGTGCTACATCTTTGAGATTAGCCAAAATTCCCCCAATCTTTATAAACTTGTTTTATTATGTTCAACGATTCAAGGACTGTCAAGGAAGACTATTACTCGAGGTACCGCAAGGACAATATTTTTGAGTCAATATTTTTCGCTTTGTAAAAAGCCGCTTCCGGATTACAATGATTCAGGAGCAAGATTTGTCAGAACCCGGCAAAAAAATAAAATTCGGTTACGGAATAGGCGATCTCGGAGGAAACCTCTTTTTCACCATAACCGGATTCTACCTGCTTTTTTTCCTGACCGACATAGCCGGTCTGTCACCGGTGT
Source organism: Spirochaetales bacterium (assembly GCA_003245835.1). Taxonomy (GTDB): domain Bacteria; phylum Spirochaetota; class Spirochaetia; order UBA9216; family UBA9216; genus Thalassospirochaeta. Next base: position 4,307 of record QKCC01000201.1, read on the forward strand.
TCGCAGGAACAGTCCTTATGATAGGAAAAATCTGGGACGCCGTTACCGACCCTGCAACCGGGTACCTTTCCGACAGAACACGTACCCGCTGGGGTAGAAGAAGACCCTATATGTTCATCGGTTCCATTATAGCTCTTGCCGCCATGGGACTGATGTTCACCAAGCCGGGTACCGCAGACCAGAGGATTCTTTTCGTATATTTCACCCTGATGTACTGCCTGCTGAATACGGCATACACCCTTGTGAACATACCCTACGAATCGCTTCTGCCCGAGATTACAACAGACTTCGATCAGCGGACAGTTCTTACCGGCTACAGGATGAGTTTTGCAGTAGTCGGAACCTTCGCTGGAGCCGGTGCAGTGATGCCCATAGTGGGAATATTCAGCTCCGTCGAAACGGGGTGGTCAGTCATGGGCTATATGGCCGGAGGCGTAATGCTTCTGACCACGCTCATAACAATATGGACCGTCAGGGAGCCGGAGCATGCTGATAAGCAGGGAGGTGAAGGCTTCTTTAAAACCTACATACAGGTGCTTACGGACAGGGTATTTTTACTCGCGCTCATTCCATGGGCACTTTTCATACTCGGAACATCGATGGTACAGGGTGCGCTGCTCTACTATTTCAAATACATCTTCAAAGATGAAGGAATGTTTCAGATTGCACTGATCTTCCTGCTTACAACAAGCCTGGCTTTCATACCCCTCTGGGTTGCACTTTCGAAGCGTATCGGCAAAAAATGGTGCTATGCCGCAGGAATGACAATAATGACCGGCGGGGTTATAGTGTTCTCGCTCGCAGGTGAACGAATCGGACTAACAGGTTCTTTCATCGTGATGGCAATTGCCGGTACAGGACTGTCCACCCACTACGTTATGCCGCATGCAATCCTGCCGGATATTGTCGAACACGATTCGATGAGCCACAGTGGAATAAGACGCGAAGGTGTATTTTCAAGCATGTGGACCTTCATGAGCAAAATAGGACAGGCAGCGGCGCTTGCCCTGAACGGATGGATCCTGGGCCTTTTCAACTACAAACCCGACACAGTTCTCTCAACCGGGACAATCACCGGAATAAAGATCATCTGCGGCCCCGGGCCTGCGCTTTTCTATATAGCAGGAATCATCATTATATCTTTTTACCCAATCAGCAAATCATATTACGACCGGATGATATCGAAAACACAGCCGGGAGCAGCTTCTTGAGCCTGTTTGATTCAAAAAAGAAGGAAAAATTCGTCAAAATACGGCGGGCTTCGAAGGGACGCGGCTTCCTGACCCCGGCTTATTCATGGATCGGAAGGCTGGTCCTGATACTTTCAGCATCAGTCTACCTGAAATTCGCAGAAGGCGTCAAAAAGGTCAGAATTATAAACGAAGAGCGGATCATCGCCGCCATGAAAAAATTCCACAGCAAGGAACACCGGCTGATCTTTGTATTCAGACATGCCGCGGAAGAAGATCCGCCGGTGCTGATGTATGCGTTCAACAAAACCCTCAGGCGGAAAATTCAGCGCTGCGGCGGCTCAAGCCACCTGAGGCTCCTCTACGGCCGCGACGTACCCAACTGGGCCGGCTCAGCTGCGGCATGGCTGTTCCCCAAAATCGGTGCCGTACCTGTACAGAACAGGGGCGGAAACAAACCGGCTTTGAATCTTCTTCGGAAAGAAGTCCGCGAAGGGCGCTTTCCGATCGCCCTTGCCCCGGAAGAACAGGTGGTTTATCACATGTACCGGACCTTCAGCATTGCTCCCGGCATAACATCGCTTATTCGGTGGGGACTCGAAAGCGGCAAACCTGTGACCGTGATCCCTCTCGCGTTCGGGTACAAATACGCAGAGGATCCGAAAAATTTCATCCTGTCCATGCTGAAAAGGTGGGAATTGCAGACCGGCTGCAGCCTGAACATACAGAACCCAACTGCACTTCATCCTCTTCTTACCAAAGCGGCGGAATATACGATCTCGATGCTTGAAAACTTCTACAACACTGCTGAACCCGGCGAACTCCGGCGCAGCGACCCGGACGGGATAGATGAACGCATAACCAGGCTCTGCGACCTTATTCTGACGGAAGCCGAAAAGACAGCGGGGCTTCCGCCCGGCGGCAGTGAATTAGATCGGCTGTTTTATATCAGGTACACAGGGCTTGATGCCGTTTACCCCGAGCACATCGATCCGGCTGCAGAACCGGCGCTCCCTCGGGGGCTGCTGGATTTTTCAGCCCTGAAGGCGGAGGTGTCATTGCGCCATTCCCAGATAGCAGACGTACTTGAGTACGTCCGCCTGTCATATATCGAACCTCCGTTTTCAGCCGGCAGGGGGTGTGAATTCATCCTGAACCTTCTTGACCTGATAAACCGGACAGCAGGAGGAGACATAGGCAGCCGGTACAGCCCTTCCGGGCAGACGGCGGTAATGCTTGCCGGAGAACCGCTGACGTTCAGTCCCGGGACAGACACACCCCAGGTCAGGCGCGGCGAAGCTGAAAGAATCAGAAACGAAATAAAAACGGCAATGCAGACTGCTTCGGAAGAGCTTGAACAGAAATGGGAAAAATTCAGACTTGAGTGAAACCCTGTTAAAACTCAGTTATTTTTGATGGAGGCTTTGGAGTTTTTTGCAGCTTCAAGAGAAAGTATTATTTTATAGTTACAAAAAACTCAATTTACATTTAAGGCAGCAATTTAAAAAGTCTCCGCCATTTTAAATTGCCTCGATTAATCAGACAGGCACCCCGCGTCTTGAAACCTGAAGCGCAAAACGGTTCCGGTCCCCGCGGTAATAAGCGAGCGAAAATTCCACGGGAATATCATCATCTTCGGTAGCTATTGTTTCGATAAACTGCACCGGATCTCCCTTCGAAATTTCAAGCTTCTCAGCTTCAAAGTCTCCCGCAATCCGTGCTTCAAGGTAGCGCTTCGTGTTGGTCAGCACGCAATTAAACTCACGTTCGAGAATATCGTAAAGCGACTCTTTCTCGAGGTCAAAATCAAGAATCGGGGCAAACCGCCCTGCCGGCAGCCATGTGTTAACCAGGACTATGGGTTCGTTATTAATAGACCGCAGGCGGCTTATAAACACAAGGTCTTCACCTGCTTCTATATTAAAAACCTCTGCGGCGCGGGGTGAAGCCCCCCTGAGCTTGAGACTCAGCAGGTTGGTCTCCGGAACAAGCCCCTTATCCTGCATCTCGGTATTGAAACTTTCTAGTACGAGCAGAAAATCCTGCTTGATTTTCTGCCGCGACACAAACGACCCCTTGCCTTTCCGCCTGACGATATGACCTTCGGTTACAAGTTCGTTTATAGCCTGACGGACTGTCGGCCTGCTGATGTCAAAATGCTCACAGAGTTCGATCTCCGTCGGAATAACATCACCGTCCTCAAGGTCCTCTAGGTAGCCGAGCATTATCTCTTTCAACTGGAAATAAAGCGGGATGGGTATGCTCTTGTCAATCGATTTATCCTGCAGCTCTTTCAGCAATTCCGAACCGTCCTTTTTAAACTATTTTGTCAGCTCCACGGCTTCTTTAGTAAGCCGGGTGATCTCGGCAAAATTGCCTGATGAAATCAGATCAGCCTTCACCATCCAGCTTCCGCCGCATGCGAGTATTTTATCATAGGCCAGGTATTCTTTCAAATTGGAAGTATCAATTCCGCCGGTAGGCATGTACTTGCAATCGTAAACCGCACCCATTGCCTTCAGCATCTTCAGTCCGCCGGCAGCTTCAGCCGGGAAGAACTTAAGCACTTTCAGCCCGCGCGATAGCCCCATCTCGACCTGTGTAGGATTGGTTACTCCGGGAGTGACCGGCATTCCCTGTGAAATACAGAAATCCACAACCTCGGGGTTGAACCCGGGGGCAACAATAAACGCTGCACCTGCATCGATCGCTTTCTTCGCGTTCTCGATGGTCAGGACGGTTCCCGCACCGATAAGCATTCCGCTGTTTTCCTTAACCATCAGCCTGATCGCCTCTTCTGCGGCGGCCGTCCTGAAGGTAACCTCGGCTATCGGAAGGCCCCCTTCACAGAGCGCGTTGCCGAGAGCCGGTGCGTCTGAAGCTTTTTCTATCTTTACCACAGGCACAAGTCTAAGCCTGCCGATCGTTTCAAAAATATCACTCATTTTACTCTCCTAAATAATTTATGCCTTGATTTTAAAAACTTCTCCCGACTTCGGAATAGTATATTCAAGACCGGAATTCATCAATTCTTTTTTTATATTACCGGGATCTTCCGTATTGAAATCAAACATTCCGAAATGGTGAGGCACTATCGTTCCGATTCCGGCTGATTTACAGAGTTCCACAGCCTCAGTCAGCGTAAAATTTCCGGCTATCCCGCTGGAAGTCCTGAACTCATCACGGCCGTTAACAGGCAGAAGAGCCGCATCAACATGAAACTTTTTGAGCCCGTCGGCCAGGCCCTCGTACGGAACACAATCCCCGGAATGGTAGATCTTCAGTCCGGAAATCTCAATTAAATAGCCCAGAAAAAGGCTGCGGCCCTGATCATCCGTTTCAAGCTTCTCATGCGCGGAAGCGAAGGCGGTAAATCTGAACCCTGAATTGCCGCTGTCATCGTAAACATCACCGGCATCCATGCCGATAAACCGGTCCGCCGGAACGCCTCGGTCAACCGCCTTCTGTTTCTCGGCGGCCGGGCATATAAACCTGCAGCCCGGGTTTGCTTTTGCAAGCGCCCGGAGGGTCGGCGGATCCATATGGTCCGTATGCGAATGCGTACAGAGAACAAACGACAAGCCAGCAATCTCTTCCGGGTTTATAGGCGGATCCATCATCCTTTCATGCGGGAACAGGCCCCCCCTGTACTTCTCACGAAGTGAATCAGAAAGATAAGCATCAATTACTATCCGCGCAGATTCAAATTCAATAATAAACCCTGCCTGGCCAAGCCATGTCAGATTAAGCTCGGCGCCCGCGCCCTTTTCAGCCATTCAATACCTTCAGAATGTTATCAACCGCAGCCTGGGTAGCCCGATCGACACTCTCGGTTGTGAATCCGCCTATATGGGGGGTCGTAATAACCTTTTCATGCGCAATCAGCGCTGACGGCTTCGGAGGCTCTGTTTCAAAAACATCCGTTGCGTAACCGGACAGCTTTCCGCTCTCGAGCGCGGCCAGAACTGCAGCTTCATCGATAAGCCCTGCTCTGGCGGTGTTCACAAGGTAGACACCGTCCTTCATTGAACTAAGCGCAGCCGCATCAATCAGGGGTTTTTCTCCGGGCGGGCAGTGCAGCGAAATCACATCCGCAGCAGCAAAGATCCGCTCGATCGATGAAAAACCGAAATCGTCTGAAGGGTTGAAGCCTCTGTCCGGGTACAGGTCATAAGCCATCACCTTCATATCGAGTCCGAGCGCCATTTTGGATGTGTATTTTCCGATCTGCCCGCAGCCTATAATACCGAGAGTTCTGCCTTCGACCTCGATGCCGATCCGGCGATCCCAGCCCCCGGCTTTAAGCCTGTCCGAACTCCAGGGAACAGAACGCAGCCCCGACAGCATCAGCGTAATCGCAAGTTCGGCTACTCCCCTTGAATTGGCCCCTGCAGCCTTTTCAACCTTTATTCCGAGTTCTTCGGCAACAGGCAGATCAACATTATCGATTCCGATTCCGTTTCGGCTTATAACTTTAAGCTTGGAACATTCCCTGAGAACCTTCCCGCTGACGGGTTCCACACCGGCAAGGTAGCCGACGCATTCCGGAAGAATTGCCAGCAGCTCATCCTCAGTCGGCTGCTTGCCTGGTACCGCGAACACAACCTCGTATCCGGCCTTTCGCAGCCCCTCAAGCGCTGGATGGCCCTTACCCGAAAGCGATCTCGGTGTTACAAGAATCTTTTCCATAATCTGAACCTCCGCCGGTCAGGACTGCCACTTCGGATTGTCTATAATCTCCGGTTTTCCGTTTCTTTCAACTATGAGCTTTCTGTAGCCCTTTGTTTCGATGGTACCGTAGTCATGTCCTGCATGACCGGGAAAGGCATAAAAGGTTACAAGCGGTTCGCTGTCGGAGATGTTGATACTTCTGTGGGCATACCTTCCCGGAACATACAGAGCCTTTCCGGGTGTCAGTTCGACGGCTTCCCAGTCCCCCTCGGGGTTTTCCATCAACATGTATCCATGACCGCTCAGGCAGTAATATATCTCGGCAGTTTCCAGCACCGTATGAAAATGCCCCTTCGTCATATAGTATTCATCGCCGACTTTGCCGGGATAGGTAATCGAGGTCCCATAAGCAACCTCATTCGCGCTTTCAGGTACTCCCGAATCATAAAACTCATATACAAGCGTATCTTCAGCCGCGAGCGCTTTTTCAAACGCAGCCTCATCGTAATACATCCCCTTCATCTGCGAAAGCTTCCGCTGAAGCGAGGCTTTAGTTTTAGACAACCCTGTCTTCATATCAAAATCGGTTACAACCGATTTCAGATTTTCCATACTCATATTTTACTCCTATATTGATTCCATGCCTGACAATTAAAAGGCAACTTCATTTTATCCCCACCATGGACTGCGAAGCAGCTCCCGCTGCACCATTTTAATGCCCGCCATGGAGGGCGGGTTAGCTGATAGAAGAAATAAAGTGCAACTTTATTCGCAAGCAGGTTAAATACCTCGCAGCTCTGCTTCACATCTTTCTTCAAAGGTATTAAACCTGCATACAATCATTACCTTACAGAACCACCAGCCTCGGAGCTTGCTCCGGGGTTGGTGATATCTTCAGATAATCATCGGGCAGGGACTGCGAAGCAGCTCCCGCTGCACCATTTTAATGCCCGCCATGGATCCGGCGGGATAACATTGTGAAGATTATGAAGTTTTACTTCACAATCTTCGAAACACTCCTGAACATGGAAGTTCAGGAGTGTTCAGCCGCCTGAAATAGACGGCATTATTATCACCACATCTCCGTCGGCAAGCTTCCTGCCCATCTTTTCAGGATACTGGTTCCAGCCGTGACCGTTCAGCAGGGTCATCATGCCCTTGGCGGGAACTTCTATCCCGTAGGCATCCTTCAGCCAGCCCGCAAGAAAATTCAGGTCGGCGCCGCTGTTGAACTGAACATCCTCCCGCGCCTTCCCGGTTTTCTCGCTGAAATTGACAAGGTACTTGATTGTGACGGTAACGCCTTCCACAATTACAGGCTCACTACCCCGGCAAGTCCGAAAGAGTCGACAGTCTCAGATTTAACAACACCGTCCTTGTCCCAGCCGCGGACATCATAGTAATCGTCAAGCATCCGGTTGTACATTTCCTCGGTCAGTCTCTGCCCCTTAATCGGCCCCGACGGAACTTCCTCTTTAAGGAACCTGTCCGGGAGCATATCGTCCTTCCGGGTCACACCTTCACGGTTCAGAATAAGCCTTTCAAGCGTATATATTCTCGCACCGATTTCAATCAGCTCGGGCATAAAGTCATAGCCGGTCGCGGCCTTCATTGTGTCGCCTTTCGGGTTGGCCGAGAACTCCATTGAACCGCGAACAACCGTGCAGACGCCGAGACTGTCAACATAAGCCCTGTTGTCCTGAATCTCGGCAACAAGAGCGCCTTTGCCTTCAAGTGCGAACCGGTCGTATTTTCCGCTCTGCAGTTCATCCCTGATTGTCCACCCGCCGACGTTGTGACAGGCGCCGCGGCTCGAGGTACCGTAGGTCAGACCGTTGCCGTAAAAGCCGCGCGAATCATAGGCAGCCGGGCTCATTCCCTTTACATGAACGACATACGACTTCCATTCCGGGTGTTTCTCGAGCACGCCGAGCGACCCTTCTGCAAACAGGTCAAAAATGCCCTCCCGGCTCGCAATCTTTTTCAGTCCTTCAATAAGCGCGTCCCCGCTGCCGAACTTAAGCTCGATACCGCAGGTATCTTCCTTCGTAATAAGTCCGCGTTCATAGAGTTCCATACCGAGGGCTATTATGTTTCCGCCGCTCATCGTATCGATTCCGATCTCGTCGCAAAGCTGGTTTGCAGCAACGACGGCCCCGAAATCATCGATTCCGCAGTTCGGCCCGAGCAGCCCGATTGATTCAAACTCAGTCCTTGCTTCGGCGCCCTTGTATTTGCCCTCATAAACCTTCGCCATTGTTCCGCAGGCAACCGGGCATGCGGTACAGGCAACATTGCCCTTCAGGTATTTATTGTAAAGAGTCAGGTGGTCGACCTTGTCGCCGCCCTCAAAATATGTCGTCTGAAAGTTGCGCGTGGGCATACAGCCCAATTCGTTGATAGCGCTTATATACTGGCTTGTTCCGTATTTTGTATGGTTCGGCCTTGTTTCACGAAGGATCGGAAACGCCTTCTTTCTGATTTCAAGAAGCTTCGCCGGATCAGAAGCCGGAATGGCCCCGGTTCCCTCGGTAACAATCGCCTTTACCTTCTTAGATGCAAAAACAGCACCTGCTCCGCCCCGTCCGAACGCGCGGTAGTCAACACAGACGTAGGAAATTTTCACCAGGTTCTCAGCCGCGGGACCGATTGTCAAAACAGAAGCGTGCTTGCTTCCGACCTTTTCCTTCAGCCCTTCAATCGTTTTATCGGTAGTCATTCCGACGTATTCCGATGCATCCCTGAATTCAATTTTACCGTCATTGATGTAAAGGTAGGTCCAGTCGTCGCATTTGTCTTCAAGAATCAGCCCGTCAAAGCCCATCTTTTTCAGCATGATTCCCATTTTCCCGGATGAGTTTGAACACAGGTAGTGCCCCGTCTCAGGCGCCTTCGTGCTCAGCTGATATTTGGTCGGAGCCGGCAAAGTGAGTCCCGTAAGCGGACCCGCGAACAGGAATATTTTATTCTCTGCGTCAAACGGCTTCACGTCGGCGCCGATTTCTTCATAATAATATTTTGCGGCAAGCCCCCTGCCGCCGAGCAGTTTGTGATAGACATTTTCGTCTATAATTTCCGTACTTGTCTTTCTACTTTTCAGATTTACCCTGAGGATCTTTCCCAGGTATCCGCCATTGAACATGTTCTCCTCCTGTAACAATTCGCGCATATTATTGTTTGTTGTTATTTTCCACCAAAAATTATTGTATCACACAATGTTCTTTTGTCAATATGTAATTACATTTAAAAGATCGGGCGCCCCCTCCGGACCGGGCTATCCGCTCGAACGGCCTGCGGCCAGCAGTTTTAATTTAATCTTCAAAAGCGGCTGCAATATTATTGTGCCCCTGAATCGTTTTAAAATTCCTCTTTGCAACATTTTTATTTGTCCCAAAGACCGCTTTCGAAAAGCTCAGTTATATGAAATATAGTTACATTTGTAAATGTTCGATTGTAACTATATTTCATATGGCTGGCTGCGGCCGTAACCGCTGCTATCCCTGGCGCGGGTCACAATCCGGTTAGCTTGCTGACTAAATGTAATTTGTTATAAACCGGATAAATTATCTTCCTTATGCTCAGATGTCCTCCGGGCGTGATATAATCATTAAAAAAGGAGTTTAATATGCTTATCGGAGTAGTCATCATACTTGTTGTCATCGGCCTAATTGTCATCGCATTTATCGGCATCTACAACAGTTTTATCATTCTCAGAAACAAGGCTGAAGAAGCCTTCGCAACAATGGACGCATACCTGAAAAAACGATGGGACCTTATTCCGAACCTTGTCGAAACCGTAAAAGGCTATGCGGCGCATGAAAAAGACACCCTCGAGAAGGTAATTCAGGCACGCAATATGGCCATGAACTCAACCGGAGTTGCCGAGATGCAGGCAAATGAGAACGCCCTCACTGCAGGACTCAAGAGCCTTTTTGCGCTGAGCGAAGCATACCCCGATCTTAAGGCAAATACAAATTTCATCAACCTTCAGAACCAGCTGCAGGAAATTGAAAATGATATTCTGCAGTCAAGAAAGTATTATAACGCCGTTGTTAAAAATCTGAATACAAAGCGTGAACTCTTTCCGCAGTCGATTGTCGCAGGAATGATGAACCTCGAGAAAAAGGAATACTTCGAGATTGACGACACCGAACGCGGAAGCGTCAAAGTTTCATTTTAAGGAAGGCCGCATATGAAAAAAGATTATTTAATAATCGCAGCAGCAGTTCTGCTGCTGACAGCCCCGCTCTGCATTTTTGCCGACGAGTATTTCGTAATCGACAAGTACCGGGTCGACATGGATGTGATGGAAAACAATGTTTATAACATAACCGAAACAATAGACGTCAATTTCCTTACAGACCGTCACGGCATTTACCGCGAAATTCCGCTCCGTTTTGACGACAATCCTGTGATCATAAGCAACATTGCGGTGCCGGGGCACGAATTTACAACAGAAAAAAAGCGTGATGCCGCAACAATCCGGATCGGCTCGGCTGATTCCTATGTATCGGGAAAGGTCAGCTACACAATTTCATATACCTACGATGTGGGGGCCGACAGGCTTCCCGAAATGGATGAATTCAACCAGAATATAATCGGTGATCAATGGGACACCACCATTGCCGAAGTTGAGTTCAGAATCAAAATGCCGAAATCATTCGATCCGGCCTATGTTAACTGCACGTCCGGCTATTACGGCGAGACCTCGAGCACCAATGTAAAATGGGAAGTGAGCGGAACCACAATTACCGGAAGGACGCTTTCTCCGCTGAGCAATTACCAGGCCCTGACTGTTGCACTGCCTCTTCCGGAGGGTTACTGGAAAGGAGCAGAACGCCACAAAGAGCCCGGCTGGCTTATCTTCACCATAATCGGCTACCCGCTTTATGTTCTCGTAATTATCCTCGCCTTTTATCTCTGGTACACAAAGGGCCGGGACAACAAGCTTTTTCCGGCTGTGGAATTCGGGCCGCCTGAATCGATGAACCCGGCTGAAATCGGGTACATTATCGACGGAAGGGTCGACAATAAAGACGTTACCTCGCTGATTATCTACTGGGCTGAAAAAGGGTACCTTGAAATAGAAGAAGAAACCAAAGGCAAGGCTGTGTTCAAACGCAAAACTCTTCATATTACAAAACTTAAAGAACTTGATGCCGATTCAAAGGATTACGAAAGAACCCTGTTCAGCAAACTTTTTTCGCTGGGCAGCGGAACAACAGTATCGACCGAGGATCTAACCAATAAATTCTACTCAACAGTACTGACAGTCAAACAGGAAATAAAGAAAAGCTTTACACAAAACCCCGAACGGGCCATCTATGTTAAGACAAACAAGGGACTCACAGCATTGACGGCGCTTTTTTCTGCGCTTCCGGTAATATCTGTCCTGATGGAGGGTTTCTATTCCTTTATGGGTGAGGGGCCGATAGCAGTTGTGTTCGCAATACCTTTCAGCCTGTTTCTTATAATCCCGACATTCGTACTCAGTTCAGCTATTACCGCAGGCGAGACAAAAGGCGTCGCCGGAAAAATTATTTTCTTTGTGCTGTTCGGCGGTTTTTCACTCGTTTTCTTCGGTGTCTTCACCGTTTGGGCAGGCGGTGTCCCAATCTACAAATACGCCGCCGCCGTGCTGAGCGGTATCATCACGAGTATATTCATTACAATCATGTCGAAAAGGACGCCGTTCGGAGATCGCATCCTCGAAAAAACCCTCGGATTCAGGGAGTTTATAAAGGAAGCAGAGAAAGACCGGATAGAAGAAATGTTCGATTCAAACCCGTCCTTCTTTTACAGAATCCTGCCGTACGCAATGGTTATGAATCTGAGCGATAAATGGTCGTCCCACTTCGAGGGCATGGCGGTTCAGCCGCCGAACTGGTACCGCGGCTACAGGTATTCGACCTTCAACGCCGCCGCATTTACAGGCACACTGAACAGCAGCTTCGGAACCTTGAACAGCTCCATGAATTCTTCGCCCTCGTCGGGCGGCAGCTCATCCGGCGGAGGTTTTTCGGGCGGAGGTTCCGGGGGCGGCGGGGGCGGAAGCTGGTAGCACCGGCCGCAACCTGTCACAGAGGCTGCAGCGGCCGGGCTGTAGACCTCTCGCCGTCAAACAAGCTATAATATTTCATTATGACACCTATAAAACTCATCGCCTGTGATATGGACGGCACACTGCTTGACCAGGACAAGAAAATTCCGAAACAAAATATTACCGCGGTTAAAAAACTTAAAGATGCGGGAATCTACTTTGTAATTGCAACCGGCCGGCATGACTCAATGATCACCTCCTACCTTGACCAGCTTGAAATCGAAATGCCGGTGATTTCCTGCAACGGAGCACTCGTGAGGGAACCCTTCCATGACAAATTATTTTCATCAACGCCGATTGAAAAGAAACAGATGCTCGCAATAGCAGATATCTGCAGGGATCATGAAGTTGATTATCACATATATGCCCACCACACAATATTCGGAGAACATCTGACCGGCAAGGTTAAATATTATTCAGAACTGAACCGGCAGCTTCCTGAACGGGAACAGATCAAACTCTATATATCCGAAGATTACAGGGGCTTTATCGAGGGAACTCCGGAAGAACTATATAAAGCTCTGATTGTAAGTGATATTCCGGAACACATTCAGACTGTAAGTGATGCAATTTTTGCTCAGACAGGGCTAAGAGCCGCATTTTCTGATACAAACCTTGCCGACGTCATGCAGTCCGGCATTACCAAAGCGAGCGCGTTGAAGGAGCTGTCCGAGGCTCTCGGAATCAGACAGGAAGAAACCGCGGCAATCGGCGACCAGTCCAACGATCTCGATATGATAGAATGGGCAGGAATGGGCATAGCAATGGCGAACGCAATTCCCGAAACAAAACAGGCCGCCCGGTTCGTTACAAAAAAATCAAACGGAGAAGGAGGCGTCGCGGAAGCAATAGAAATGCTCCTCAGCCGGTGATTATAAAAGACCGGAATGTCATTCCGGTCATACGATGACATTCCGGTTTCACAGTGACCCCTTTAATTTACTTAAACCGCGCTTTTAACCGGGGCGCCTACCCTTGCGGCTATCCTGCAAAGCTCATCAAATACCGGGCCTTCGGTAGGAATATCCCTATGAAAAACCTCTGCAATTACCCTGGTCCATCCATGAATAAAATAAATCCATCCGTCTTCGATGGTCAGTTTTTTTGATTTTTTCTGGGCTTCCGCCTGATCCAGAAATACAAGATCACCGCGGTAATTAAACTCCCAGGCCAGACCCTTTTCAGGAAAAACCGCATTATCTGTAAGCGGCGATCCGGGACCATCCTTTCCAAGTCCTGTCGCATTAACAATCAGCGAGCCGGCTTTAAGCCCGGAAACAACAGAATCATTATCCTCCAGCTCAGGGCACAGATTGAATTCAAGATTCATACCGGTTACACCAGCTTCAGCGATCATTTTATCAGCATGCCTGTGAAGTTCATCAAGGCGCCTGCTGCTCCTGTTGTTTATGATTATCTTCGAAGGCAGGTCCCTCCCGTCACGCGCCCGGCCGATCAGGTAGGTCATCAGTGCCAGGCTTGAACCGCCTGCACCGAGAATCAGCATTTCGGCACCGCTTTCTTTCCAGTAGCCGTCTTTTATAAACGCTTCAAACGACAATCCGACAGTTATCGGGTCCTTAGCATGCCCCCAGAGCTCTTTACCTCTCTTTGAAATCGAACTTATTTCATGCAGCTCTTTTGCGTAGTGTCCAAGCCCGTCGAATTCACTCCGGCATGCATCAAGAAGATCAAGCTTATGAGTCGTAACCAGTGCACCCATAGAAAGAGGATCATCCTTTATAAATTTGACAGCTTCCATGTAACTCGAAGGATTATCATGGGGTTTAAAATCGAAACCCTTAATTTCAGCATCTATTCCAAGGTATTCAGCCCATTCAGGGAAGACCTTCATTATTGATGATTTACCGGTTGTTACCCCGATAAAATACATTGTAGCCTTATCAGCTTTCGTATAATTATTAGCCATATAAATACTCCTATACAACCATCCGCCAAAGATGGCGGTTTCAGTGGGGAAGGTTTGAAAGGAAAACTGCTCTTCAGCTTTTACTCTCAAACCTTCAGGATACTGAAAATACATGGAGGTATTTTCAGTATCCCTCCCATGCACATCAGCCGGATTTTTTCCACCAATCATGCATAAGATAATAATTATATGTGTTAATGTCAATATGTCATTACATTTAAATCGAACTATTTACCCGCGCCGCCCGGCATCCAAAATTACCTAAACGGCGGGGAGACTTAAATTACATTTACAGCGCAGACGTCAATTCCGGAAGATTCAAACTGTTCAAGTTCATCTTTGGTTATTTCGTCAATGATGATACCGTCGATTTCATCAGGACCGGCAAACCTTGCAAAAGCCTTTCGTCCCAGCTTGGAGCGATCAAAAAGCAGGTATACCTTGGTCGCAGCCTGAACCATCGCTTCCTTGATTTCGGCATGCTGAAGATCGGGCGTCGAAGCCCCTTTTTCGAAGGTAAACCCGTTTACGCCCATAAAGGCCTTATCTGCCTGAAGTCCGGCAAGCAGATCCCTGCCCCTGCTTCCGACGGTGCAGTGAAAACCACTCCGCAGAATCCCTCCAAGCACGATCACGCGTTCAATGCCGATCTCATCAAGAATAAGGGCTGTATCAAGATCGTTTGTTACAACAGTGAGGTTCTTTTTCCTGCCCAGCTTTTTCGCCAGCTCGAGGGTAGTTGTTCCGGTATCAAGGATGATTGTGTCACCGTCTTCAATAAGCTCAAGGGCCTTCTCTGCAATACCGTTCTTTTCCGCCTTGTACAGTATCTTCTTCTCTTTGGTACCAAGCTCGAATTTGGCTTTGCTTTTTACAATAGCCCCGCCGTGCGTCCGGAGCAGCAGGCCCGAACCCTCGAGTTCCCTCAGGTCATTTCTGATAGTAGCGCTGGAAACATCATATGCATCACAAAGTTCCTGGACAGTTGCTTTTTTATGTTCTCGAACAAATTCGAGTATTTTTTGTTTTCTTTCTTCGGCAAACATACAGCAATCTTAGCATAAACCGAAAGTAATTGAAAGAACCGTTAAATAAACTGCTGTTATATATTATTGTTTAATTGTTATTTTCTCTCGTTTACTACTATTTGATATTGATTTTATAAGAATTTATTGTAATATAGTAATATCAATAATCAGGAGTTCATTGATGAAGAACGGAAAAATACAGGTCTGCGTGATTGGGTCAGGTCGCGCCGGAATGATACATGCCAGAAATTTTGCAGGTTCAGTCCCTGATGCGGCAATCGCAGCCATGGCCGATCCCGTTGAAGCCGCCGCTAAAGCCGCGGTCAAAGAGCTGGGTATAGAAAAATACTACCTTGACTACAAGGATGTACTGAATGACGATTCTATCGATGCCGTAGTTGTAGTTACCCCTACCGTATTTCATGAAGAAATCGTTATAGCCGCGGCAGCCGCCGGCAAACACGTTCTGTGTGAAAAGCCCATGGCTATGAATGAGCAGGAATGTGCAAACATGATCAAGGCTTGCGATGCGGCGAAAGTCAAACTTCAAATAGGATTTATGAGAAGGTTTGACGAAAGCTTCAGGCACGCAAAGGAACGGATAGACAGCGGAGAGATCGGCGACGTAGTCTGTGTAAAATCGGTAACACACGGCCCGTCAATACCGCAGCCGTGGATGTACGATATCAGAAAAAGCAACGGGCCCCTCGCCGAAGTCAGCAGCCATGACATTGACGCTCTTCACTGGTACGCCGGAAGCTACATGAAAGAAGTTTATGCAATCGCCGGAAATTACCGCTGTCCGGACGCAGCGAAAGAGTATCCCGATTTTTACGACAACGTTCTGCTTACAGCAAGATTTAAAAACGATGTTCAGGGTCTCGTCGACGGCGCACAGGGCGTTCGGTACGGATACGACTCAAGAGTCGAAATCGTAGGCACGCACGGAATTATTTTCGTCGGAAAAACAAACAATTACTCCGTCATGACATGCTCTCCGAACGGCATCAGCACCCCATTTGTTAAAAGCTGGCAGAATCTTTTTATAGACGCATACAAGCTTGAAGATCGCAAGTTTGTCGAGAGCATCATAGAAGACAAAACTCCGGAAGTAACCGGAACCGACGGCCTTGAAGCAGTCAAGGTAGTCAACGCCGGAAATACATCCATCATTGAAAAGAAACCGGTAACGCTATAACCGGCAGGAAATCTATTTAGGAGAGAAATAATGAAAGCAGCACAATTATTCGGAAAAGAAGACCTTCGAATATCAGACATCCCCAAACCGGCAATAGGGGCCGGCGACGTACTTCTTCAAATCAAGGCTTCAGCTATCTGCGGAACTGACGTCAGAATGCTGAAAAACGGGCACAAAGCCGCTTCCGAATCAACCCCGCTGACCCTCGGTCACGAGATTTCGGGTGTAATTGCTGAAGTCGGTTCCGCCGTCCGAGTGTATAAAAAGGGCGACAGGGTTGCCGTCGCTCCGAACCTCGGCTGCGGAGTCTGCGACCTCTGCGTTTCGGGCAATACACATATGTGCCGCAGTTCCGAAGCACTCGGCGTTACAATAGCCGGGGCCTTTGCCGAATACATGGTAATTCCCGAGGCGGCAGTTCGCCAGGGCAACATATGTATAATCGGCGGAAACACATCATTCGAGGAAGCGGCGCTCGCCGAACCATTCTCATGCGTGTACAACGCTTTCGAGCTGTATGGTGTAAATCCAGGCGACTGCGTCGTTATAATCGGTGCCGGGCCGATAGGCCTGATGCACGCAAAGCTTGCAAAAATGGCCGGAGCAGGAAAAATAATAATAAACGATCTGAACACTGACCGCCTTGCCGAATGCAGGGCGATTGATCCTGCGTTTAAAACAATGGACGGCAATAATTTTGAAGAAAACCTGATGAAAGAAACCGGAGGGAAGGGCGCGGATGTGGTAATTACTGCATGTCCCGCACCCTCAGCCCAGCAGGCAGCCCTTAGAATCGCTGCCGTATTCGGCCGGATAAATTTCTTCGGCGGTCTTCCTCAGGGAAAATCTGAAGTAGCCCTCGACACAAACGAAATCCATTACAAGCAGCTGACCATCACCGGAATGACCCGGCAGAGCCTCAGGCAGTACCGGACATGCCTATCACTGATTGAGCAGGGACTGGTATCCGTAAAGGATCTGATTTCAACAAGATCGGCGCTTGAAGATCTGGAGGCTGCCATTAACCGGTCAGCAAGGGGCGAAGGCCTTAAAAACATGATAGTGTTCTGATACACAAGTCTCACGACCTTTCGGGCCCCCCGAAGAACAGCCGGCAGCAGATGTTGTCGGCTGTTTTTTATATCAAGCGCATATATTTTCAGGATTCGTCACAGATCCTCTGATTCGGTATTTGTATCGTTTTGTATTTTTGATTATATTAATCAAATAAACTGATAAAAACAGCCGGGAGAATTAAATTATGGCTTCACATTCATCGTTACGGGATAAGGCTAAATCTGATTTAATAAACAAGCTGGAAAACATTACAGCCAGACGCTTTCTGATCAGCATGATTCTGACAACAGTAATTACATATCTCGCAGTATTGACTGTAATGACATTTTTTGACTACATGCTGTATGAAGCCACCATCGGCGGTTCCACCCTTCTAGGAATAATCGGCTACCTCGTCTCTGCCAGTCTTGTATCTTTTGTTCCCATAGCGATTCTAAGCAGTATTATCGTTGTTGTTATGACGCAGCCGCTTCTGCGCGTTCTGAAAAGAAATGAGAAAGGTGAAAAAATCACTGAAGCAGAATTTTTTGCCGCCCGGAAACGTACAGTTAGAATACCCCAGATTATCTTCATTCTAAACCTGATATTTCCTACTGTAATTAACATTATATCCGGCTCATTCAGCAGCGGGGCAGCACAGGGAATTACTCTTCTGCTCAAAGATATCTCTGTATTTATATTGGCAGCACTCGCCATGAATTCACTGTACCAGCGGCTGCTTTCAAAACCCCGTGCCATAATGAAAATTTATACTGTCGATCCATCAGCCCGGAACTGGTTCGTTGAAAATATGGATCGCATTCAGCTTTATATTTCGGTGGCATTCATGGCCCTTGTTATCTTTCACAGCGCAATGGCAATTGTTATGACCAGCTCGGGTATACCGGCAGCAACAGGGCAGCAGGAGCTGTCACAGGGCGGAATAATCGGCGAGGAAGATAAGCTGCTGAACAACAGCCTCGAAAAAATGCGCCAGAAGATGAAAGAATCAACCGGAACGACTGCTGCTGAATCCATTACAAATTCAGTTAAACCTAAAAATAACTACCTGTTCTTTTTCGTTATTATGATACTGACCGTTATGGGGCTGATCAAACTTGTCGAAACAATTGTAAGAAGTGCCAGGCTGACCCAGACGAGAATCCTTCAGGATGTGCTGGGTGAAATGGCCCAGGGAAGCGGAGACCTTACCAAACGCGTACTTATTGTTCAGGCTGATGAAACCGGTATTCTGTCCCACCAGCTGAATATGCTCCTTGACAGACTGCAGACGATGTTCAGGCATATCACAGAGCAAACCAAACTCGTTGCCGAGTCCTCCAGTGCTGTAAGCTCCGTTCTTGAAGCAACCGTAGCGGCCACTGAAGAGATGGCGGCCTCGGTCAGTCAGATAAATTCCAATACCTCAAAAAACAGGGCCGTTGTCGAACAGTCTGAGAGTGCGCTTGAAAAGATGCTTCTATCTCTTGATCAGATAAACTCCAATGTGAATACCCAGGCTGCATATGTCGAACAGACCTCGAGCGCCATGACCGAAATGATCGCAAACATAAAATCGGTTAATGAAGTAACCTCTAAAGCCAATGATGTGTCAGCGGCATTGAAAAAGGTAAGCGACAGCGGCGGGCAGGCGGTTCTTAATTCCATAAAAGCAGTCAAGGACATTGAAGAATCTTCCAATGAGGTAAACAGCCTTGTGCAGATAATTTCAAAAATTCTTGCAGCAACCAACATGCTCGCTATGAACGCCGCAATCGAAGCGGCACATGCCGGAGACGCCGGCCGCGGGTTTGCAGTCGTTGCTGAAGAAGTTAGAAACCTTGCCGATGACAGTTCCAGCAACCTTAAAACTATTTCAGAAAACATCAAAGATGTAATCGATCGGGTAAACCGCGGTGTGAAACTATCCGAGACTGCAGGCGAGGCGCTGACCCAGGTCGGCGAGAGGACATTACAGACTACCCAGCTTATGAGTGAGGTTGCTTCGGCAATGCAGGAACAGGCCGCAGGTGCGAATGAAGTTCTGAATTCAATCAACTCACTGGTAGAGGCATCCGGTTCCATCAATAAACTTTCAGACGAACAGCACCAGAACAACGAAAAAATGAAGGACAACCTGAAAAAAACCGTCAATGCCTTTACCGAAGTACAGTCGGCAACAGAAGAGCTTGATCTCGGCAACCGTGAAATCCTTAGAGGAATCGAGGAACTCAAAGAGGTGATCAGCAAAAACGAACAGGTAGTAGCCGCACTGCAGGAAGAGCTGGGAGGATTTAAAATATAGATGAAAAACCGTTTTAAAATAGTCTTTATTTCAGGAAAGTTAGGCGACGTTGACGGAGTGTCTCTCGAGGTTGAAAAATGGATTGAGATTCTGACGGACGAAGGTCACGAAATTTATGCCATAGCCGGTAAATTCAGCAACAATCTCAAATCCGTCCCTGAAAAGAACCGGCTGCTCATTGATGATATCAGCTTCGATTCACCGCACCAGCATGAATACGAGCAGATGGTATTTCCGTTCCTGAATAAATTTCAGGTCTACATTTCAGAAGAAAAGCTCAAGGCTGCCGCCGAAGATATGAACCATAAAAGCAGCTATATTGCAGACAGCATCTTCGACTTTATCCAGAGAAATTCAATCGATGTCATTGTAGCCCAGAATACCAATGCAATGCCGATGACACTGCTGGGCGGCCTGGCCGTGTACAAGCTCTGCAGCGAAAAAAGAATCGCGACTATCTTCCATCATCATGATTTCTGGTGGGAACGCAGCCGTTTTGTGAATTCGGCCATCGAGGGCATTCTGTCAAAGACTATGCCTCCGCAGATTCCAGGCATCGAGCATGTAGTGCTCTCAAGCTATGCATCGCATATTCTGCGGTCAATCAAACGGGTGCACCCTCGGATCATTCCTAACTGTGAAGACTTTGACAACCCTGTCGCCATCGATGATTATAATTCCGATTTCAGAAAGGAATTGGGGTTCCGGGAGGATGACATACTTGTCATTCAGCCTACACGGATAGTTCAAAGGAAGAGGATAGAGGATTCAGTCAGATTTGTCGGCAAACTGGGAATGCGCTACCCCGATATCATACGACGTCTGCATCTTATTATTTCACTGTACCAGGGAGACGAACCGGATTTAAACTACATTGCGCAGATAAAGGCGCTTGCGGACGACTATGAAGTTCCGCTTCACTTCATCTCTGACAGGGTAGCATCCGCCCGTGAAATAACCACCGACGGCACAAAGATGTATACCAACCGCGATGTTCTTGCCAACGCTGATTTTGTGACATACCTGCCAATCTGGGAAGGTTTCGGAAACGCGCTTCTTGAGGCAATTGCAGCAAAGGTTCCGGTGGTTACATCAACCTATCTTGTTTATAAAACTGATATCAGAATACATGATTTCAATATGATCGAGGTGCCCGACGCCTACAATGAAAACAATGCATTGATCATTCCGGATGAAGGGCTCGATCAGATTTACGATGTTCTGACAAAACCCGAGCTGCGCAGAAAAATGGTTGAACATAACTTTAGGGTCGCCAAGCAGCATTTCAGTTACGACATTCTTAAAGACTGCCTTATAAAGCTGTTCGACGACTACTCCTACGAGATACTTGCGAGCCGGAAGAAGATTCAGAAAAGCAGGGAAGAATTCTCCGTCTGATTATTCAAGCATCTGCTCTGAATCGTTCAAGCGGGCCGTAACCCTGTTTATCAACGAGAACCTCGTATATCCGTTCCGACATATTTATACCGGAATTTTTATAATTCATAACATCGCGATACAGCAGTTCGAGTGTGCGCTTGGAATAACTTTCAAGTTCTGCCGCGAGGTAGGTTTTAAACGAAACGGAAAGAGGAGAATTCTCATTCGATACAACCCCTCTCGCGTTTTTCATCAGGACCGGATAATCTTCAAACATCTTCTGCTGCCACTCAATCTGAATTGCCGATATCTTCCCAATAAGCGGGCTGTCATTTTCGGCAGGGATCAGGTCATCCATACGCGCGTACTTATATGTCATCAGGTTTCGTCCGCAGGCTTCCGCCGTCTGCAGATCGTCGTAATATGACTGCAGCGTATCCTCCGCCCATGCTGAAAACTGGGCGCTTCTGTGCAGCCTGAACATATCCGCGTCCCTGCGGCAAGGCGGGTCTCCAACGGCATTGACCGACATAAACATTCTGTGCTCGATATCAAGAACTTTGTTTATAGTGCTCATATATCAGACTCCTCACATTTTTATTTTACTTCAAGTATTGCCGGGAACGAGAAAAGACTCGCATCCCGGTTGATCAGCAGGAAATAATTCTGCCTGCTTATGTAGATTTCAAAAAAATTACAGATATAATCCGCATCAGTTTCGAACGACAGAAAAACAGTCCATCCCCGGGTATCGGTATACGACAGCACAACCCTGTCCGACCGGGTGCTCAGGCGTTTAACCCCGACAAGCCTGCAGTCCGAATCGATCCATCGCCCTGAAAGGAAGATCTCGCTCGTTGTATAGTAGACATCTATATAATCGCCGGAAAAAATGTATTTTCCGTAGCTGGCAGGAATCACATTTACACCAAGAAACTCTATGCCTTCAACCGGAACCGGACCCTTGGAAAGTATTGCCGGATCACCTTCATCGCTGTATACGGAAGTGCAGAGAAAGACCATCAGTATTACAAAAAAACACTTCTTCATTTGTTTCACCGGTTCCTGCATTTTAACATACGGAACTGCCGGTAATCCAGACCAAAGGCGGTCAGGAAAGGTACTCTTTGATTCCGCTCAGAAGCATCTGGATTGCCATAGTCGTAAGAATCATCCCCATCAGCCGCTCAATGGCTTTCAGCGCGTGACTTCCAAGCACTTTTCGCAGAAAATCCGAGAGCGTCAGCACAGCTGCACAGACAACACTTGCAATAAAGATTGCCAGAAGCAGCATCGGCCACTGCCCCGGATACTGGCTTGAAGATAGTATTATGAAAGCCATCGCAGACGGTCCCGCCTGCATAGGAACCGCAAGAGGAACAAAAAATGGATCTTCATATACTTCCGCTGAATCTGACGAAGAAACACCCCTACCCGGAAAAATCATCCGTATTGCGATCAGAAAAAGGATTATTCCCCCAGAAATGCCGAGCGCCGGCTGGGAGATATGCAGCCCCTGCAGAATAAATCTTCCAAAAAAAAGAAAGAAAACAAGAACAAGAAACGCGAAGACACTTTCACGCAGAATAATGCGGCGGCGCTTTTCCGATTCAAAATTTTTCAGTATGGATAAAAATACCGGAATATTACCGAACGGGTCCATTATGAGAATAAGTGTAATAACGGCAGAATACAGGGTCATAATACCTGTGTAACATGTTAATTTTGTTATTTCAAGAACACAATACCGTTTTGTATTATAATAAAAGCATGATATCTGAAATTATCTTTACCGCAGCAGGCTTGATATTATTGACAGCCGGTTTTATCGGCTGCGTCATTCCCGTTCTTCCGGGACCTCCCCTGGCGTTTCTTTCGCTTATATTGTTATCGATACCTGCCGGATTTAGTCTTTTCCGGCCGGCTGTTCTGATAATTATCGGGGCGGCTGCAGCCGCATCGCTGATAATGGACAATATACTTCCGGTTGTTTCATCAGGAAAGGCCGGTGCAGGAAAAGCCGGCATTACCGGAAGCATAATCGGGATGATCGCGGGAATGTTCTTTCCGCCCCTGGGGGTCATTATCGGAGCTTTTACCGGGGCATTTATATTTGAGCTTCTTTTCAACAGGGAAAATGAACATCCGCTGAAAGCTGCAATAGGAGTACTAACCGGGACCCTTCTCGGTATTCTCCTGAAACTTGCTGTATGCGGAGTCATAACGGTCTTCTTTATAAGGGGGATCAAATTAATATTTCAACAAGCCTGAGCATCCATGGAAAGATCAGTATAATAACGCCTGCTGAAAAGATACTCAGGATCCCCTTCATCGACCTGCCTTTGGTAGCTGAAGAATATCCGTGCCTTTCCATCCGGATAAAACGGTAGATAATAAAGCCTGCCGTCAAGGCTGTAACAGGAAAAAAGCCCTTCGGCACAATTTTAATCTTATACTGCATAATCATCTGCAGGACTATGGCAGCCGCATATTCGGTCCAGAGAAGTACACGTCCGCCTTTTAATCCAAGCAGAATTGTAAGAGTTCTGCGGCCGGAAGCCCGGTCATTCTCAAGATCACAATTATTGTTTACAATAAGTATGCCTGCGATCATCAAACTGATTGGAATCGAAATCAGCAAAAACTCTACTGAATACAAACCGGTCAGAACATATACGGTTATTCCGAAAAATACTGCTCCGAGAAAACCTCCGGAAAAAATTTCACCGAAAGGAGTGTGTGAGATCGGCCTGGGGCCCGCACTGTATAAAAAACCTACAAGCATGCTCACCGCTCCTGCAGCAACAACCGCCCAGCCGGACAGGCAGGCAATCACAATACCGAGAACTATAGCTGTCAGGAAAAGTATGACCGAGGTGAAAAATGCCATGGACGGCGAGACGCCGTTATGAACAAGGACCTTGTCTTTTTCATAATTCGTTCTTTTTTGATCAGAACCTTTTATAAAATCAAAATAGGTATTAAATCCCGTTGTACCCATGTCAACCGCAAGTGATGCGACAAGCATGATAACCCAGACAGCCACAGGAAACATCAGCCCCTGCTCCGTCAAAGAGCAGGCTGCTGTAAGGGTAGCCAGCATGAATGTCGACATGCTCACTATTTTTGTCCTCATCTCGACAATATTGAAGAAGACTCTTAACGGGTTCAAAGATTTTCCGATTGTTCAGGTATCCCTGTGCCGCAGTTTATTAATCAGTTCAATGAAAATTTCTTTATCAGCAAACTCGAGCTTTGAAAGGCCGTCAATACAGGCCTGCCTGTACTCTTCGCCAATCACAGCAGCTCTTTCATCATAACCGCCCTTCAGGACCCTCTTTCGAATTTGTGTTTTTAAAAGATAACGGCCTTTTGATCTGCACATTTTTATTATCTTACTGTCGCCGTCTTCAATGGCAAGTATCAGCGGCAGTGTAGGAATACCGTCCTTCAGATCATTACCTACGGGTTTTCCGAGTTTTTGAACTGAACCGCGGTAATCAAGGACATCGTCCTCAATCTGAAAAGCTATTCCGAAATTACGCCCGACCTCGTAGAAAGCATCAGCCTCTTCCGGCTCTGCCCCGCCAAGAACTGCTCCTACCCGGCAGCTTAACGCAAAAAGTTCCGCGGTCTTTCCGTGAATTCTCCTGAAATAGGTTTCGCGATCGATAAAATAATTTCCCTGTTCGCTGTCCTGCTCAATTTCGCTCATGCAGATTTCAGCGATACCTTTGTTGACTGCACCAACCAGACCTTCGCTGTTTGCAGAGGAAGCCAGCTCGAGAGCTTTTGAAAAAAGGAAATCACCTGCGAGAACTGCTGTTTTTATTCCGGCCCTCACATGGAGTGCCGGATTATTTCTTCTTGAAGAAGAAGCATCAATTACATCATCATGAATAAGTGTCGCGGTATGCAGAAGCTCTACCGCGGCTGCCACCTTGCTGACATTTTTATCGGTATCCTGCCCGATGCCTGCCGACATCATCACGAATGCCGGCCTTAGCATTTTCCCGGGCGTCTTCAGAATACCGAGGTTCTCATTTATAAGACCCGGTGCTTCTTCAACAACAGAGAGGATATGCCCCTGAACTTCGGACAGCTTCTTCTGATAAGAAGGGAACGAAGTCCAGAGCGAATGAAGGTTCAATTCAAACTACCCCTTGTTTTTGAACTTCGATTTACCCTTTTTAAACCTGGGCTCATCAAAGTAAAGGTAGGTGTTCTTTGCAAGAGCAGTTTTGTTCCACCAGCGTTTCAGCCAGGGCTGTGCCCAATAATCCAGACCGAGCGTTCTGCCGGCTCCGCCAAGAAGGAGGAAGGCTGCAAAAATGAACCATACCTGGGACCAGCTGAACAAACCTGAAAAGATGAACACAAAACACATTATTATCGAGACTCCGGCAGCCGGGAAGGTGAAAAGACCGCCAAGAAGAGCAAGGCCTATCAGACATTCCACTGTAACAACCATCGACTGGAAAACAACATAATCAATATGAGCGGCGATTCCGTCCATGAACACTTCACGGAACCAGGTCACAAAGCCGCTGGCCCATGGGATAACTGTCTTGTCAAGGTCCCAGATTGGTCCCCACTGGTGTGCACCGCCTGCGGCAGCATCAACAGCACCGGATACAGCCCCGCTTGCGGCAGTTACCGCATCGGTCACAGTATTGGCTACAGCCGCAGCTGCATTGCCAACTGCGTCGGCCGCAACACCGCTTGCTGCAGTTACGGTATCAACAGCAGCCGCAGCATCTATACCGCTTGAGGCGCTCACAGCGTCCGCGGCTGCATGAACAACAGTTTCAACCGCGGTTTCGGCTGCATCACTTGCTGCTGTGACAGCATCTGCAGCTGCATGAACTGCTGTCTCAACTGCGGTTTCGGCTGCATCGCTAGCTGCGGAGACCGTATCTGACGCCGCAGCGGCTGCATTGCCGTAACCGGGCATTCCGCGCTGAAGTACACCCGAAGAGAACATCCATGAAGAACTCGACCCCTTCGGCCTGTTCAGCCAGCCCTCTCCGATCTTGTTGATTCCTTCAAAAAGCCACATAAGACCAAGCCACATCCGAAGAGGAACGGCCCACAGCCCCTGAATCTTACCGGCAATAAGTCCGCCGAGCATAGAACGCTTATTTTTAATCTGAAAAATTTCATGCTTGAGATATTTGAACCAGGCATTTACACCAGCTACAGAATGAAGGTAATAACAGTTTACAAGGTGCTTTATTGCCATAGCGGGAATACCGCTCATCGAGATACCGGCTGTATGTGAAACCGCGTAGCGTCCGCCTATTGAAACCATGAACCCGTGAAAGTTGGATTTGAAGTGTTCTTCCTCTCCCTTTCCGGTAATATCGTGAATAATATTATGCGCAGCTACAGCAGCTGTCTGTTCGGCAGCTTCTACAATCTGGGGCACGGGAAGATCATTCTCGACAGCCCAGTGCAGGTCGCCTGCAACGAAGATGTTTTTATATTCCGGGGTCCTCATCGCTTCGTCAACACGAAGCCTTTCAACATGTCCGACAGTAAGGCCCCAATCTCCGCCCTGTTTGCTTCCGCATACTCCGCATGACCAGATCAGTGTTCCGCATTCAATAACTGTTCCGTTTTTCAGGGTAAAAGAACCTTCTTTTACTTCGGTAATCAGGGAATGAAGCATAAATTTCACGCCCTTCTTTTCCATGTAACGCTGGGCTTTTGCCCTCGGTCCGTCCGGAAACATTGTCAGGATCTTTCCCATACCTTCGACGTTTAAAAGAGTGTACTCATCCTTGCTGATTCCGTGTTCTTCGCAGAGCAGCGGCAGCCATTCAATCAGCTCGCCGACCATTTCAATTCCGGTGAACCCGGAACCGGCAACGGTGAATGTGAGAAGCTTTCTGCGTGTCTCTTCATTATGCTCTTTTGCAGCCTGGCGGAATTTTTCCTGTATATGGTATCTTATCCGAAGGGCATCATCAAAACTCCAGAGCGGAAGACCGTACTTCCTTACACCCGGAATATTAAAGTCTGTAGCCTCTGCACCGACTGCAACAATCAGGTAATCAAAGGGATAGGTTGCAGTCTCGGACCGCAATTCCTGTTTTTTGGGATCCAGTCCGATAATCTTGTCCTGAACAAAATTGACTGTTCTGTTTGCGAAAATCCGGTTGTAGCTGATCTTCACCGAGTCTTCACTCACGCGGTTTCCTGCGACTTCATGAAGTTCTGTCATCAGCGTATGATAGGAATTCTTATCGATCAGGGTCACTGATACATCTTTATCTTTCTTAAAAGCCTTATGCAGAATTTTGCCTGCGTGCACACCTGCATATCCGCCGCCTATTATAACGACTCGTTTCATATTTACTCCTGAATAAGAAATGAAAAGAGGCGATCTCCAAATTCAAGAGAAGGCCTCTATTTGTGAGTATTAAGTTAAACCGAAATTAGCGTTTTGCCTTTGCGAGGGCTTCGCCCAGAAGTTTGTAGAAGGGCTCAGGTCCAATAGTCGCTCCGGAGATAGCATCCGGCTGACTTGTGCTCTGACTCTTGATTACATAATTACCCACAGCAGCTGCCTGTTCCCACCAGGGAGCCATAGCACCGCCGTTTTTGACCATCCCGTATAAGCCGTCTTTTGATCTCTGGCTTTTATTGGTTCCGCCGTCTTCGGCAACTGCGTCCCAGTTTGCAGCAACGATATAACCCGAAATAACGGTTACGTCGGCAAAATACTTATAACCATGATCGAAAGCAGTCTCTTCTGCGTGGTAAGCTCCGTCTTTATACATACCGTATCCTACCGGACCAGCCGCAAGAGCGCTCTTCACAAGATCAACAAAGGGTTTTACATGAATAGTCGCGCCTGATACTGCGTCGGTATGTCCTTCTGCATCGCTTATCCGGATTGAATCTACATTCTGTGATTTAATGAGGGCCCTTTCAACAGCCTGAGCCTGCT
>QKCC01000247.1 GCA_003245835.1 Spirochaetales bacterium
ACCATTACCGCAAACGGTAATAAGTGTTCCAATAATAGTAGAAAAGCATAGCGGTGTCAATTAACTAACCCCGATTCAGCAATTCACAATTCAGCGTTAATTGATTACGGATACGATTTTGTCACTGTCGAGCAGCGTATCGAACGAACCGATCTTCTCGAGCATGGATTCATCGAGTATGACGCCCTTCGGTATCAGCAGCATGCCGTTTTCAAGGCAGATGTCCTCGGCTAAATACATACCCTTCTGCAGGTCGCCTATGCGGACACCTGCGGGTTCGGCGGTACTGTCCTGTTTGTCTACATTTGTCTTGATGAATTTTATAAAGTGCTCAGCAAGCTTGGGATCGTAAATGTAGCCGGACCTTTCGGCAATCCGCTCCACTGCCTCAGCAGCTTTTATCCTGTGTTTGTATATGAAATTATCGTAGTCGTTCGACAGCCTTGTTATCCGTGCGCCGATTGGGATCTCGGAACCGGCGAGCCCGTCCGGAAACCCGTCTCCGCTGAATTCTTCATGATGGTGCCGGATTATCTGTGCAGTCGCGCGCAGATCGTATGCTGCGAGGATCATTCTTTCGCCGATCAGCGGGTGCTTTCTGAACAGGCTTTTTTCGTCTTCGGTAAGACTGGTTTCAGGTATACTTATTATCCTGTCCGGCATGCCGACCGTACCTATGTCGTGCAGCAGCGCGCCGTAGTAAATGCGGTAAACATCGTCCTTTTCGTAGCGCATATACTCGGAAAAGGCTTTGGACAGAACGGCTACGCGTTTGATATGGCCGCCGAGAAAATTGTTGGAATGTGCAATAGTCGAAGTAAGCAGGCCGACCATATCCTGAAAATTCCGGCGCAGGGTGCTTTTCAGACCCCGCAGCCTGTTTATTTCTTCCTGAAGAGCCTCGATTTTTTTGATGTTTTCATCAGTCATAATTCACCGCCGTGCCCGGCAGGTTTTCAGGCCGGAACTATTTTGAGAATCCGAATAACCGCTGAAACGGGTTTATATTGCGGCTCCCCTTAAATAATCGGTTGAGACTGCCATTTTCCTTTCGAAAAAAAATAAATTTCACCGTATCCGGCGGCTTTCAGTAATTCAAGACTTTCTTCAAAGTAATAATCGATATGATCGGGGTTGTGTGCGTCGGATGACAGCGTCAACGGGATTTTCAGCTCCAGGCATCTTTCAAGCATCCATTCCGATGGGTACACTTCGGTTGTGGCCTTGCGCGACAGCCCGCCGGTATTAACCTCTATTACAATATCTTTCGATGCAGCAGCTTCAAGCATTGTGAGCGCTTCTCTGCGGTACCAGTCTTCGTTCTGATCGAAAAACCGGTTGCCGACGTTCCGCTTTTTTACAAGATCACAGTGTCCGAGGATGTCGAATCCCCCGGCTTCCAGCATCCCGATTTCAAGTTCAAAATATTTTTTGACCAGGGGTTTGATGCTGCCCCCGAATGTCTGTTCAAGCAGCTGTTCCATTATTTCAACAGGTCCGTCTACCGAAAGGTCCTCTCCTGTGTCCGGATCATGTATGGAGTGTACCGAACCTATCCTGTATTCCAGCCCGATGTCTGCATATTTTTTATCTGCCGGACCCATGCTTCCGGGAATGTAGTCAATCTCGAGTCCGGTGCAGATCTCGATTTTGTCTTTATACCTGTCTTTCAGGTCCCGGATCAGTGAAAGGTACTCACCGAGCGCCGGCTCCGGAAGGGACCAGTCATTCCTGTAACATAAGGGCGCGTGGGGCGAAATCCCGATTACGCTCAGCCCGCGTTCAATTGCCCGGTCGGCATATTCTTCAAGTTCGCCGCAGCCGTCGTCCAGTTTAAAATGTGAGTGGTAGTTGGAAAGAATCATGAAGCAATGATAGATGTCATACTGAGTTTATTCAAGTAATCAGGATGCCGTGAGAACAGCGGGGTAACAGGCTGTGGCTGTGTTTTGAATAACTGGCTTGTTGAGTATTATTAAGATCCGGTATATAAATTAACGATGCAGGAAATCAAATCAGCAACGGATTACAGACTTCTTCTTGAGTCAAGGGGCGCTCTTCCGGAGGGCTTTTCTACCGGGTTTAACCGGCTTAAATTCGTTCCCGCCGAGCTTGGGAACGGGCGGCAGATGGAAATGAATCTTTCGATGCTGCTGCTTAACGAAGCAACCGACTGCTTCGCGGGTACATTTACACGGAACCTTTTTCCGGGAGCGCCTGTGCTTCTTTGCAGAAAAAGGCTCGAAAACGATAAATTCCGCGGAATTATAATCAACAATAAAGTAGCTAATGTATGCATAAAAACCGGGGTTGAGGATTCCGAAAGGGTTCTTGCCGCGGCTGCAGAAAAGCTCGGCTGCCCGCCGTCCCAGCTTATGGCTTCGTCAACCGGCGTTATCGGCTGGCATCTTCCCGTCGCGGAAATGATCGGGGCGGTCGGTGATGTCGTTGAAAATGCCGAAAAAGATCGTAGCGGTAACGCATATTCTCTCGCCGAGAGAATTATGACGACCGACAGTTTTCCGAAGCTCCGCAGCAGGGAAGTCGAAGGCGGAAGAATTACGGCTGTTGCAAAGGGCGCCGGCATGATTGAACCGAATATGGCCACAATGCTCTGTTTTGTAATGACCGACCTCGATATCAGCCGGGAGTACCTGCGTGAAATTCTTCCGGGTATTGCCTCGGAAACCTTCAACAGAATCTCTGTCGACAGCGACCAGAGTACCAGCGATATGGTAATTGCCGCAAGTTCCCGGAAAAAACCATGCGGTAATAAAGATGCTTTTAAGCAGGCTCTTTATGAAGTATGTTCCGAACTTGCCGAAGATATAGTCAGAAACGGAGAGGGAACGGGGCATGTTATCAAAGTCAACGTCAGCGGCGCGGCTTCGGTTGAAGAAGCATGCGCTATCGGCAAAGCCCTGGTTAATTCTCCTCTTGTAAAAACCGCAATTGCGGGCAACGATCCGAATGTCGGGCGGTTCGCGTCTTCAATCGGAGATTACTGCGGCAATAACGGGATTCCGCTGCAGTCTGACAAGGTCGAGATAAAGCTCGGCGGCGAACTGATTTTATCGGACGGCGGGTTTAGGATGGACCCGGAAAAAGAAAGCAGGCTGGCGGCTTACATGAAGGAAACGAGCATGCTTCCGGAACATAAAGGCTGGCCGATGCATGAAAAAACTGTAGATATTGATATTAATATAGGAATGGGAAATTCCGTCTCTACAATAATCGGAAGCGATCTTACACATGAATATGTCAGAGAGAACGCAGACTACAGAACTTAAGGACTGACAATGGCAGATAATTTAGACGTACTTATCGAAAAATCTCACATCCTGCTTGAAAAATGCAGGGATGAAATTGCGGCCAGGGTAATCGGGCAGCAGTCAATGGTGGACGGCATTCTGATGGGCCTTCTTGCGGGCGGGCACGTTCTGATCGAAGGCGTTCCGGGCCTCGCTAAAACGCTGGCAGTTAAAACAACATCGGAAGTCATCGATGCGTCCTTTTCGAGGATTCAGTTTACACCGGATCTTCTGCCGGCTGATATTATCGGAACAATGATCTACAAGCAGCAGGGCGGGGAATTCGTTGTTCGAAAGGGACCCGTTTTTGCTAATATTGTACTGGCTGACGAAATCAACAGGGCGCCAGCAAAGGTCCAGTCAGCCCTGCTCGAGGCAATGCAGGAAAGGCAGGTCTCGATCGGCGGCCAGACCCACAAGTTGCCGGACCCGTTTTTTGTCCTTGCCACCCAGAACCCTATAGAGAGCGAGGGAACATATCCCCTGCCGGAAGCCCAGCTTGACCGTTTTATACTGAAGCTGAAGATAAATTACCCTACTCCTGAAGAGGAGCTTGAAATCCTGCGCAGGATGGGAATTGAATCCGAGATAAGCGTAAAAAAGGCGCTTAATCCTGTAACGCTCAAAGAGCTCAGGAAAACAGCAGAGCAGATCAAGATAGACGAACGGATCGAGGAATATATAGTAGCGATTACAGCTGCTACACGTGAATCTGATAAAATCGCGGTGCCATATGCAAAGTATATTGAATTCGGTGCCTCTCCGAGGGCCAGCATATACCTTTACCGCTGTTCAAAAATCCAGGCCCTGTTTGAGGGGCGCAGCTATGTTATTCCGGACGACGTAAAGACCGTGGTCCATGACGTTATGCGGCACCGGATTGTGCTTTCATACGAAGCAGAGTCGGAAGAACTGAGCACTGATGATGTAATCGACAGGATTCTGAAAATCATACCGGTTCCTTAATGGATAGTCTTCAGCTTCTTTCACGTATCAGAAATATTCCTCTCGTTTCGGCCCATCTTGTCGAGGGTTTTCTTTCGGGAAACTATCGATCTGTTTTCCGCGGCCCGGGGCTTGAATTCGATGAGGTAAGAGAATACGCGGAAGGGGATGATATCAGGGCCATCGACTGGAACGTGACCTCACGTATGGGGGCTCCTTATATAAAAACATTCCGCGAAGAGCGAGAGATGGCCCTGCTTCTGATGATTGACGTATCTGCATCGCTGCAGACCGGGAGCGGTCAGTACCGTAAGGCGGACGCTGCGGCTATTGTATCGGCACTTCTCGCGCATGCCGCAGTTCATAACAATGACCGAGTCGGGGCGGTGTTTTTTACCGACCGGATCGAAAAATGGGTACCGCCGATGAAGGGCCGCAACCATCTTATGCGTCTTGTACAGGACATTGCCACTATCGAACCTTCAGGCAAGGGATCGGATCTGGCTCTTGCCGTGGCTTGTGTTGAGCAGTCAATGAAGCGTAGGGGAATCTGTGTTCTGGTTTCGGACTTCAGGACTCCCCCCGCATTCAGGCAGCTGTCGATGCTGGCCCGCAAACACGACCTGATTGCCGTGAAAATAACCGATGCGGCTGACAGAGTGGTTCCTTCCTCCGGTCTCGCCGAACTCAGGGACTCCGAATCCGGAAGAATAACAAAATCAATCGGGTTCTCGTCAAAATACCGCAAAGACCTGCAGGAGTTCTGGCTCACTGATCATATCTTCTGGCAGCGTGAATGCAGAAGACGAGGAATCGATTCAATGGTAATAGATACCGATGAAGACCCGGCCAGGGCTCTGCTGTCTTTTTTCAAGAGGCGGAAGTCCAAGTGAAGAAACGGCTGATTCTTGTCTTCTTCTGCCTTATTTCCGTTTTCAGCGTATCGGCCCAGAAGAATTACACAAGCGAAAAAATTGTTTTTCTGCCGCAGGTTTTCTATGTAGGCGACCTTGTTGAAATGCGGGTAGTGATAGTTCCCGATAAGAGAGTAACTGTGTCGCGTCCGGAAAGTTTTCCCGACTCCTACTGGGTCCGGATTGAGAATGCGGAAGTTGTTGAGGATAACGGAAAATACGAACTGAGGATATTTCTCAGGTCGTTTGCACCTGGAATCAGGGCCCTTCCGGCTATTAAATTCGGCGATGTTGTCCTGCGGGATATACGGATTCAGACCGCTTCGGTTCTGGAGCAGAACCCCCTGCCCCTGGCCCCCCCTGCACAGCAGATTCTGCTTCCCGGCACAAAATATTATATAGCGCTGTTCACCGGGCTTGTTTTTCTGCTGCCGGTATTTTTTATATTCTTCTGGACGAAGCTGAAAACACGTATCCGGAATTATGTGGATGAGCAGAAACGGAAAAAGCCGTACCGGAGATTTCAGCGTGTGCTGAAGGAACTGAAGGATGCCCTTGCGGATCAGTCCTCCAGGGAATTTTATACGATTCTTATCGACGAACTCAGGATCTATCTTAGTTCGCGGGGAAGCATTGACTATGTTTCTGCAACAGTAAAGGAAAGTTCCAGGGTTATCCGGTTTGATTTCAGGGGAATCAGGGACCGGGAAGCGCTGATAAAACTGCTTCTCAGGGCTGATGAGGTTAAATTCGGGCATCGTGATGTTCTTGAAATTACAAGGGAAGCGGATCTGGTGAAGATTATAAAGATTGTTGAAGAGATTGAGCTGCTGCCGCAGGAAGGAGTCACTCATGCTGATATTTGAGAACCCGTCCTTTCTGCTTCTGCTGACGCTTCTATTACCTTCAATATATTTCTCTCATTTCTACAGGGGCCGGGGTGGCGTCTTTCCGGCATCAACCGGGCTCTGGAAGAGCAGTTCATTCAGGCCCGGCAACTATTTTATAAGATTTATCCTGCTGCTCTCTTCTGCTGCTTTCTGGTCCGGGGTTGTCTGTCTGATACTTGCAATTGCCGGTCCGTCATATGTCGAAAAAGAGAAGATCTTCCTTTCGCGCGGTATAGATATCGTGTTCGTACTCGATGAATCTCCAAGTATGGCGGCAATGGATTTTCCGCCTACAAACCGTTTTGATGCCGCACGCGAGGTAATAAGGAAATTTGTAAATGCCAGGGAACATGACCCGATCGGGCTTGTCACTTTTGCCGAGGAAGCAGCCCTTCGAATTCCGCCCACACTGGATAAGAAAGGGTTTATTCAAAGGCTTGATGAGCTGCAGCTGATGGAGCTCGGAAACGGAACAGCAGTCGGTCTTGGAATTGCCATTGCAGCCCTTCATATGCAGAATTCTACCGCTGATGAGAAGGTGATTATCCTGTTAACTGACGGTGAGAGCAATGCCGGAGAAATTGTTCCGGAATCAGCGGCAGAGATTGCGGCGAGGATGGGCATACGTATTTACGCGATAGGGATAGGCTCAAGGGGCGAAGTTCCGATTGAATATAAAGACCCCGGCACGGGCAAGATAATCACCGGCAGATTCAACAGCGACTTCGATGAGGAGCTGCTGACCGAGCTTGCAGAGAAAACGAACGGGAAGTATTATTATGCCCCGAGTACAACAGCACTCGAAGGTATCTTCAGTTCAATAGATTCACTCGAGAGTACCGAACAGCGGGTCAGAATTAATACAAAAACAAAGCCGTATTATCGTCAGATGATCCTTCTGTCGATGATCCTGATTCTTTCAGACTTCACTATTCGAAAGCTGTTTTTCCGGGAGGTTCTCTGATGCCTGCATACCCGGAGGCTTTCTGGCTCTTTATAATTCTCGGCCCTGTACTTATAATTATAGTTCGAAGGTTCTTTACCGGACGGCGGAATCTCAGAAGTATTGCCGGTTCCTGGCGGCCGCAGCAGTTCTATGATCTGTACACTGTAAAAAGCTTCTTCATCTCGCTTGGTATGCTGATTTTTATAGCTGCTTCGATTCTTTCGCTTGTCGGTTTTCCGGGAAGGCAGCTGCCGAGAAGCTACGAACCCTCCGGTACGGACATCGTTTTTGTGGTTGATGTTTCCGAGAGCATGAAGGCCGGGGACGTCTCTCCGTCACGGCTTACGGCTGCGACAAGGATTATAAGAAGCATCTGTGAGAATACACCCGGCGGCCGTTTCGGGCTGGTTGTATTCAAGGGAGAGGGAATAAAGATTATCCCGTCAACCGAAGATGTCGAATCAATTTATAATTTTCTTGAAAATATCAGTACCGACCTGCTGACCAGTCCGGGCAGTAATATTCAAGGCGGAATCAGCACCGCCCTCTCGGCATTCACTGAATCAGAAGAGAAGAATAAATACATCATCCTTTTGACTGACGGAGAAATTCTGGAAGGAAGTATGGTCGATACTGCTGAAAAAGCCGCCGCTGCAGATACCGTAATATATACTGTCGGAATCGGGACAGTAGAGGGGGCGCAAATACCGCAGGCTGACGGAGGTTTTCTTGCTGATTCATCCGGCCAGACTGTTATCACGAAACTTCACCCGGAGGGACTGCGGTATCTCGCGGAAGTTACCAGCGGCCGGTACTATGATTCGGATGATGCCGCGCTGATTCCTGATCTTATCGATATTGCCCGAGGCACAGCAGCCCTTGATGAGAGCAGGTACAAAATTGTAGTGAAAGACAATTACCGTATTTTTCTTGTTATCGCGCTGCTGGGGCTTCTGCTGACAAGAGCTGTAAAGGTTGTGAAATGGAAAAATATGTATTGATACTAACAGCGGCTGTCGTAATTCTGCTGTCCTCCTGCTCCAATCCTGCCGCCTACTACGAAGTCTGGAGCGGAAACAATTCTTTTGTCGGTGGTGATTACCAGGAAGCAAATACAAAGTATCTGAACGCGTCGAAGTCCGGGGTGTATTCGGATTATATAAGCTACAATCTTGCCAATGTCTATTATGCGCTTGGTGAGGGCGGCGCTGCTTCGGAAGAATGGAAAAAAGCCGCTTTCTCCGGAAACCGCAACCTTCTTTTCAGGACGATGTATAACCGCGGAGTTTATGAATTTGAAAGCGGTAATTACAACAGCGCCTTCGAGCTTTTCAGAAAGTCGCTTGAAATAAACCCTGACAGCCTGAATGCGAAGATAAATCTTGAATACAGTCTCAGGCGGATGACTGCCTCCAATAATGCCCAGCAGGGTTCCGCATCGGGTGCCGACATCAAGGAGACCGATGAGGTGTCGGATGAAATAATGCGGGTTCTTGAGTTTATCAAGCAGAAAGACGCGACTGTATGGGAAGTAAACCGTAACGAGAATGTTGTAACGGGAGAAAAAGACTGGTAATGAAACGTTTGCTGATTACAGTAATTGTCCTTTCCGTCTGCATCTTTAATCTGTCGGCGGAAGAAAAAAGGCAGGATGAGTCTCCGTTTAAATTTCCGTCTATAGAGGGCATGGAGATAAGTCCGAATCCGGTCGGACGCGGAGATCTGTTCACCATTACCATAACAGTGGATTACGATAACTCCGAGGATGTTGAATTTCTGTTCGACGATATGCCTGCCGAGCTGGTTTTGTGGAGGGGTCCCTACGTCAGAAGCTTTACCGAAACTGATAAGAGCGGTGCATCAGTACGGAAGACCAGGATAACAACAACTTTTAAAGCCCAGGCTTCGGGCAGGATGATCATTCCGCCTCTCACAGTTAATGCCGGCAAATTCGAGCTTAAAACCGAGCCGGTACTTCTGCGTGTCGGTTTATACAGCAACCGCAAGTTGTATATGCCGATTGAAGTTGAATGGCAGGCCAGTCTTGATACCGTCTTTGTCGGTGAAGCTGTTCCTGTGTTTCTGACTGTAAAAAATCAGGAAGTTGTCGTAATTTTTGATCAGACGAAGATTGCCTACCCCCGCGATGGATTTTTTGAGCAGGCATCGGGAATCGGGCAGA
>QKCC01000149.1 GCA_003245835.1 Spirochaetales bacterium
CCGTCAAAATTGACCCTGAGTTCACAGCCTACGGTTGAACCGATGCCGAAGGCCTTGCAGGCTTCGACCATCTCCTTCGCAGCGCCTATGCTGTCATGGTCCACGCTTCCGGCAGCCTTAAGCCCGGCAGCCCGCGCCATAAAAGCGGCCTTCGACGGCGAGTAGGGACTGAATGAAAACGTCGTATGAATATGGTTGTTCACCTCATCGGTCTGATCCGGGTACAACCCCTGATCCTGAATCTGCCGGCCTGCAGAAAAAGCAGCAGAGACCCTCTCGTCTCTGCTGCCTGCATTGAGTTTATCAAGTAAATTGCGGTCTATGACTTTTCCGCTCATACGCCTTCCCGATTTGCCCGGACAAGCTCACCGTCGGTCTGGTTCGAGGTTTCGGCATAGCCGGCAAGAGGCATAATGTTCTCATTGATTGCATCAATAATCCATGATGCCCTCGGAAAGAACAGTTCCTCCATCTCTGCCGGAGGGGTTATCCAGTTCTTTGAACCGACAACTACCGGAGGTGCGTCAAGGTAATCGAACGCTAGCCTGCTTATATTCGAAGCTACATTATGCAGGTACGAACCCCGCTCGCTGGCGTCAGAAGACAGAACAACCTTTCCGGTTTTCTTCACCGATTCGATTATCGGTCCGTAGTTCAGCGGGTTAAGGAAGCGCAGGTCTATAACCTCAGCGCTCATTCCGTGCTTTTCCTGAAGAATGTTCGCGGCTTTTACAGCCTCATAAAGGGTCGCGCCGATAGTAATGATTGTGATGTCTTTACCTTCGCGCTTGACTGCCGGTTCTCCTTCGGGGATTTCATAGTAGCCCTCGGGAACTCCGCCCTTTTCAAATTCCTCGCCGACGCCGTAAAGCTTCTGGCTCTCGAAAAATACAACCGGGTCAGTGCTCTTAAGCGCAAGGTTGAGCATACCCTTTGCGTCGTACGGAGTTGCCGGGAACATCACCTTAAGACCAGGAATGTGCGCAACGATTGCCGACCAGTCCTGTGAATGCTGTGCGCCGTACTTGTTGCCGACCGAAACCCTTAATACAAGCGGCATCTTGAGTTCGCCGCCCGACATCGACTGCCACTTGGGCATCTGGTTGAAGATCTCATCCCCTGCACGGCCGAGGAAGTCACAGTACATCAGTTCGACCATTGCCCGGCCGCCGCTCATTGCGTAACCTACACCTGAACCGACAATAGCGGCTTCGGCAATCGGTGAGTTGAACAGTCTGTGGTAAGGCAGGGCTTCTGTAAGACCGCGGTAAACTGCAAAAGCTCCGCCCCAGTCGCGGTTGTCTTCGCCGTAGGCAATAAGCGTCGGATCGGTATAGAAACCATGGATTGCTGCCTCGAAAAGCGCATCGCGGTATACAAACTGTTTTGACGCGGGCACCGGTTTTCCGCTTTCATCAAAAGCGTATCTTTCCTTTTTTGCGTTTGCGATTACCCTCGGGTTTTCCTCAAGCGGCATCAGGACTTCCGGCTCACGGTCATCCATCTTCTCGATTTTCTTGTTTGAGAACATTACCGACTCGATGAATTTTCCGCCTACATGCGGTGAAATGGAATCGTCGATTGCGATCCGCATTGTATCGCTGATCTTCTTAACTACCTTCGCCTTGAGGGCCTCTGCAGCTGAATCATCGAGGATTCCGTTTTCCTTCAGGTAGTTTTCGTAGCCTTCAAGTGCGTCTTTTTCCTTGAATGCCGCAATCTCTTCCTTGGTCCTGTATGAAGAGGAGTCGGAAGGAGAGTGGCCTGAAAGCCTGTAGGTGATTGTGTCCATAAATACGGGACCGCGGCCTTCAAGAAGGATCTTCTTCTTCCGGGTAACGGCATCGGCAACCGCAAGCGGGTTGAAGCCGTCAACCCTTTCGGAATGCATGCCTTCGGGGTTAACGCCGGCCGCAAGACGGGCGGCTTCCCGGTATCCCATGGTTTCACCCATCGGCTGTCCGCCCATGCCGTAGAAGTTGTTGAACGCGTTGATCATGACCGGGGGTGCACCGCCGATTTCCTTGTCCCAGAGGGTGC
Source organism: Spirochaetales bacterium (assembly GCA_003245835.1). GTDB lineage: Bacteria > Spirochaetota > Spirochaetia > UBA9216 > UBA9216 > Thalassospirochaeta. The sequence goes on from QKCC01000149.1 coordinate 2,041, forward strand.
GGTACTGGTCCATCGCGGCGAAGACGATGCCTTCCCATACCGGACCGCATGCGAGCGAGGCGTCCCCGATATTCGCAATAACGATACCGGGTTTCCTGTTAACCCGCTTATACAGGGCCGAACCTACGGCAATATCTCCCGATCCGCCTACAATGGCGTTGTTGGGCATCGAACCGAAGGGTGCGAAGAATGTGTGCATCGATCCGCCGAGTCCGCGGTTGAATCCCTGGGCTCTTGCAAAAATCTCGGCAAGAGCTCCATAAAGGATGAAGTTCTCAGCAAGGTCCTTAACGTTTTCACCCTTGTTGTGCTTCTCGACGACAGAGAGGGTCTCTCCGCCGAAGAAACCTTCCATTACCTTAGTAAGCGCTGCTTCATCGAGTTTCTTGATTGCAGAAAAGCACTTGGCAAGGATTTCACCATGGCTTCGGTGTGATCCGAAAATAAAGTCGTCGGTATTAAGAACAAGGCTCTGTCCGACCGAGGCGGATTCCTGACCGGCTGAAAGATGGGCGGGGCCCTTATGATCGTATTCCATTCCCTGGTATGCGCCTTCACGCTTAATCAGGTCGAGCATTGTTTCGAACTCACGAATCATCAGCATATCGTAGTAGACGCCGATCAGGCCATCCTTACCGTAAAGCTTTTCTTCCTTCTTGATGTCGGGTTTATACTGGTTTACGGGTATATCGTTGATTTTTATTGTCCCGCTTTTTCTGACTTCAACGGGATCAATTGATATTGACTTAGGCATTGTAACTGCTCCTCACAATCCGCCGCGCAGGGCGGTAATATGTAATTTAATTTATGACGCATGCATGACCGAAGGATCAGACAAGCATCCAGCAAACATCCTTGATTATTTCCGATACCGACGGATGCGGAAAAATTATTTCGATTATGTCCTGTACCCTGAGCTCCGCTTCAATGAAGGTTGATGCTGTCCCGATCATTTCGGAACAGACGGCTCCTATCATGTGTACGCCGAGGATAAGCCCTGTGTCGGCGTCGGAAACAACCTTGCAGAAACCGCTGTCCTTGCCGTGTTCGGCAAGAAAACGTCCGTTCGCGCGCATCTGCATTGACGCGGCTTTGACGTTGCAGCCGGCTGCTTTCGCCTCGGCCTCGGTCATTCCGCATCCGGCAACCTCAGGCAGGGTGTAAACAGCCCAGGGAACCGCGTTATACCTCATTGTGCTGCCGCTGCCGAACATATCCATTACGGCAACCTCGGCCATACGCGAAGCAGAATGGGCAAGCAGTGATTTCCCGGTAACATCGCCCGCAGCATAAACGCCGGGCAGGTTCGTCCTCATTCAACTGCAACACCGGTCCGGCCTATATCGAGGCCGAGTTTTTCAAGACCGGCTGTTATGGGTCTTCTGCCGACCGACATCAGCACAAGGTCGGCTTCGATAAAAAACTCACTGCCGCCCTTTTCGTATTTGACTCCCTTGTCGGTGACGCCGGTAACCTTTGCTCCGAGCTGAAAATCTACGCTTCCAAGCTGCTTCCGCAGAAGGGCCGCGGCTTCGCCGTCCATCATCGGACAGATCTCGTTCATCATCTCGATAACATGGACCTCAACGCCGACGCTGCTGAAAAATGACGCGAACTCGACACCGATTACGCCACCGCCTATTACGGCCAGACGCTTCGGAAGTTTTTCAAGGCTCAGTATCTCACGGTTGGTTACGACGTTGGCGCCGTCGACTCCCGGAATGGGCGGAACAAAGGCCGTCGAACCGGTCGCAATGAGCAGGTTGCTGCCTTCGTAGACGGTTCCGCCGACGCTGACGCTCTTTCCGCCGGGGAACGAGGCTTCGCCACTCACGACTTCAACCTTGCCCTGCTTCATCAGAAACGCAATACCCTTTCGCAGGGTCTCAACAGTCTCGTTCTTCCATGCCATCGCTTCGGAAAAGTTGAAGCTCGGGTTATCGAAGTGAACGCCGAACTTTGCCGATTCCAGCCCGTAAACATAGTGCTTCGCGGCATTCAGCAGGCTTTTTGTGGGTATGCATCCGTAATTGGTACATACACCTCCGAGGTGCTCACGCTCTACAATAAGGACCTTTTTTCCCATATGGCCGGCTCGCTCGGCGGCTACATAACCCGCCGGTCCGGCTCCGACAACTATCAAATCATACATTCAGCTTCCCCCTGTTATACCGCAAGGTAGAGATCAAGGTCGGCAATGGCAGAAGCAATTGCTGCACAGAACCTCGACGCGGGAGCGCCGTCGGTTGCCTGGTGATCATAGGTAAGCGAGAAACCGATAAAGTCTTTGTAATCTATACCGTTTTCGGTCCTGACGGGCTTCAGCTGAGTCGAGCAGACTCCGAGGATTGCGACCTCGGGAGGGTTGATAATCGGAGTAAAACTGTCTATTCCGAAAGCACCCACGTTGCTCAATGTGAATGTAGCTCCCGTAAGTTCTTCGGGCTGAGCCTTTCCTTCCCTGCAGGCGGTAATGAGCCGTGCGCTTTCATCGGAGAGCTCCTTAAGGCTGAGCTGATCAGCAAACTTTATAACAGGAACAAGAAGGCCCTTGGGTGTGTCGCAGGCGAACCCGAGGTGCACGCTGTCGAAGAACCGCATCGAGTCGCCGTACCAGTGGGCGTTAAACTGCGGAAAACTCTTGAGCACGCGCGAAACCGTGAACATTACGATATCGTTAACGCTCACCTTGTTCAGTCCGAGGGCCTCCGGGGCATTCTTGAGTTTCTTTCTGTATGAAAGCAGAGCTTCAGCGGGCGCGCCGAAATTATGCGTCAGCTGTGCCGTAACACTCAGCGACTCCATCATGCGCGCGGCGGTAATCTTGCGAACGCCCTTTACCTTTTCGTCGGTAAAGCTTCCGGGAAAGTCCATCGAAACAGCCGCAGATGAAGCGGCAGCCGGTGAAGATGCTGCGGAAAGATCCTGAAGCCTGACGCGTCCGCCAATTCCGCTGCCGGCTGCGGGAGCTTTGAGGCCCTGTTCAATCGCAGCTGCTGCAGCTGCCGGTGTGAGCGGCTGCGAAAGACCCGCAGCAGCGAGAACATCCCGCTCAACGACACGGCCCCTGGGGCCGGTACCGGCTAAAGCCGAGGCATCTATTCCCTTTCCTGCGGCGAGGTTCCTTGCCCTCGGAGAAACAGCCCCGCCTGCTGCGGAAGCTCCTGCCACGGCAGGCGCAGGCGCTGCTGAAACAGCAGGACTCGGCTCGGCTGCGGCAGGGGCGGCTGTTCCCGCGGAAACGGGGGCTGCAGCAGAAGCCGCAGGTGCATCTGCGCCAAATTCAGCATCAAAACTGCTGATGTCCTCTCCGGGTTCACCGATAACAGCGATAATCTTCTGAACGGGAACTTCCGAATCTGCCTCATAATATATTTTGAGTATAGTACCGTCACAGACTGCTTCAACTTCAATAGTCGCCTTATCTGTTTCAGCTTCAAGAACCGTCTCGCCGGCTTTAACGGTATCACCCTCTTTTTTTGTCCATTCAAGAATGATACATGATTCAACCGAATTACCCTGTTTGGGCATCAGTAACGCAGTTGCCATATTCCCTCCTAGGAATTAATATCTTTACAGTATTAAACCAATCTCAGATTGATTCCCTTATTTTCAATTTCTTTCCGGATTTCAGGAGCGAGTCCTTCATCCGTAATAATTATGTCCATACTTTCAAGAGGCAGGATCTTTACAAAACCTATGCGGTCATACTTTCCCGAGTCGGCGACCATAATCGTCTGTTCGGTACACTGCACCATTTTCCGTATTGTTTCAGAACTTTCGATAAGCTGCGTCGTAAGCCCGCCTTCTATAGAAAAACCCTCGGTTCCGATAAATGCCTTTTTAACATGAAATTCTTCAAGCTGCCGGATGGTTTCCGGCCCGACCATAGCTTCAGCCCGCGGTCTGAATTCCCCGCCTACTATCGTGAGATGGATCGATGGATTCATCCTGGCGTACGGAAGCAGCAGAGTTGAGTTGGTAACAATCCTTATGTCTCTTTTTCCAAGCAGGTAATTTCCAATAAGTGCGGTTGTAGTACCGGCTACAATCATTATGCTGTCGCCGTCCTCCACCATTGAGGCAGCTTCACGGGCGATTGCCCTTTTTACTTCGGACATGTCCCGCTGTTTATCAAGAATATCGGGATGCATCGCCGGAACGGCGCCGCCGTGAGTCTTGTATATGACGCCCTTTTCTACGAGGCTTGCAAAATCGCTTCGAATAGTGACTTTGGAAACGTTCAGACGCTCACTGATTTCAGTGACGCCTACCTTCCCCTCTTCAGACAGGATGTCGAGAATCTTCCTTTCTCTTTCTGTAAGGTTGTGCATAATCTGCCTACCGCTTTCCTTTTGCTTTCTTTTCGCTTTCTATTTTATTTCTAATCTGTTTTCAAGTCAAGGGATGAATGATGAAAAGATAAATCTTTTCATCATTCATCTCGAAGTTTCCTGCGGAAACTTCATGGATTTTGTTTGAAAAAGATAAAGCTTTTCAGCTTTCCTCGGGAGTTTTCCTTTGGAAAACTCCATGGAAACTATTAATAAAGCGGTAGCTCTTTTATCATTTCATCTGAAAATTCCTGCGGAAACTTCGCGGATTATGTTAGAAAAAGATAAAGCTTTTCCCGCTGCAGAGGCGGTATTATATTCTATATAAAACACCTTAATACGGAGGTTATGCATGAAGTATCAAAAGAGATCCCAGAACATTGTCGGCGGACTCATTGCAGCAGTACTTCTAACCGGCATTTTTTCCTCCTGCGCGTCAGTTCCACCGGAAGGTATGGGACCGGTCAGGCTGGTAAAAACCGTTGATCCGGAACGTTACGCAGGGCGATGGTATGAAATTGCGAGGTTTCAGCACAGTTTTGAAAAAGATGTGTACGGAGCCGCAGCCGAATACACCCTCAAAGATGACGGCCGGATTCAGGTCGTAAACAGCGGTTTCAAGAAGAGTCTCGACGGGAAATATACGGAAGTAAAAGCTGTTGCATGGGTTCCGGATCCGAATGTCCCGGCTGCCCTGAAAGTCAGGTTTTTCAGTCTGTTCAGCTCAGACTATCTTATAATCGGGCTGGATGAGCAAAACTACCGCTGGGCGATTGTAGGTGATAATTCCAGGGATTTCCTGTGGCTGCTTGCGCGTACCCCTGAGATCGATAATGAACTTTATGATGATATGGTAAAAATCGCTATGGAACAGGGATTTGATACGTCGAAGCTGTTCAGGGTTCCGCAGAAGGCACGGTAATAAAAATGGGCAGCCTTTCGGCTGCCCATAAAATAATCAAACATAGTTCCTGTAAAATTCTTCAGCCTTCTGTATCAGCCTCAGGTTTAATTCAACCAGTTCATTCTTTTTAATCAGGCGGGGAAGAACCTTCTTCAGGGCATCGAGTGACGGAGCTTCTGCGTCAAGCAGGTAAAGTGCGAGCATAACGATATTCGCACCCTTCAGAAATCCCGCCTCAGACGCAATAGCGCTGACCGGGGCATAGATTACTTTAACATCATCGCGTTTAACCTGCTGCTGAACAAGCGAGCTGTTGACGATAATAAGCCCGCCTGCCGCGACGTCGTTCTCAAAAGACGACAGCGACGGAGCGTTCATCGCCAGAAGTGCAGTAGGCGTGGAAACAACCGGCGAACCGACGGGCTTTCCGGAAACAACAACACTCGCATTTGCCGTTCCACCGCGCATCTCGGCGCCGTAGGAGGGCAGCCATGTAGCCTCGAGTCCGTCAGCGATCGCGGCATTCGCAAGCAGCGTACCTGCAGACAGGACGCCCTGTCCGCCGAAACCGGCGATTTTTACCCGTAGTTCGGAATCAAGCCCGGATGAATTCACAGCCTCGGCAACCGTTTCCGGTACAAGAAGTTCAACAAGACTTTTATCATCGTAAACCGGCATCCGGCCGCTTATTCCGGTTCCGCTTTCATTGTTTCTGAACTGTTTAACCTCATAAACCTTTTCGAGGCTCTCTTTCATCCAGGCGCGTGACTGCATCGATGTCATTTTCCACCCGACGGGGCATGGAGACAGTATTTCGACGAAACTGAAACCGCGCCTTTCAACCTGGTTAAGAAGCGCTTTTCTGACAGCTTTTCGAGTCTTCATGACGCCTGCAGCACTGCTGACAGTGGTCCGTTCAACAAAGACCGGGCCTTCGAGGGCATTTATAACCTCGGCCATATGAATCGGTTTTCCTTCCCGCTCTTCAAGTCTGCCGAAAGGCGTTGTCGCCGTAGTCTGTCCTATCAGAGTAGTGGGAGCCAGCTGGCCTCCGGTCATTCCGTAAATGGCATTGTTTACAAAGAAAACGGCCATATTCTCACCGCGGTTTGCCGCATGAACAATTTCTGCGGTCCCGATTCCGGCGAGGTCCCCGTCGCCCTGGTATGATATTACAATCGCATCCTCGCGGGATCTGCATACGCCGGTTCCTACGGCAGGAGCCCGGCCGTGAGCACACTGAATATTACCGGTATCCATATAGTAATACGCAAATACCGAACAGCCTACCGGAGACAGAAAAATCGTTCTGTCTTTGATATTCATGTCCTCGACTGCTTCGGCTATCAGCTTGTGAACAGTCCCGTGCCCGCATCCGGGGCAGTAGTGGGTTGTTTTAGCCTCGGGACCGCCCTCCGGGGCCTTACGCAGAAATTCGTCATAGAACCCTTTGGGTTTTGTATGCTTAACCATTGATTGCCTCCCTGACTTTTTCCACGACTTCTTCCGCGGAAGGAACGTAGCCCCCAAACCAGTTAAAGCGATCAACAGGACATTTACCCATTACCGAACGTTCTACATCATCAGCCATCATACCGTCATTAAGCTCTGCTACGCCCATACCCTTCACTTTTCCGGCAAGCTCAAGCAGACGGGCGGAAGGAAACGGCCATACAGCCTTCGGCCGGAAAAGCCCGACCTTGAGGCCTTCCTCGCGCATCATTCTCATAGCTGTTGCTGCGATTCTTGCGGTTATTCCTATAGCGACCAGGATGTAGTCTGCATCGTCGGTCATAATTTCTTCCCAGTCCTGAAGCTCAGCTTCAGCCTTCCTGTATTTGGCCTGAAGTTTGGCGTTCAGATCTGCAAGTCCCTTCTGGTTCATTATGATGGATGAAACCAGGTTATTCCTGCTTTCGGCGTCGCCGTAAACAGCCCAGTCTTTCCGTGCACCGTGTTTAACCTCGGTCGGAAAACCGACGGGTTCCATCATCTGCCCGATATAAGCATCAGACATAATGATTACCGTCATCCTCCATTTATCTGCCAAATCAAAAGCCTTATAGGCGAAATCAGTCATTTCCTGCCCCGAAGCTGGGGTCAGAACGATATTCTTGAAAGCGCCGTGACCGCCGCCCTTGCAGCAGGTATTGTAATCGGACTGTTCCGGCCATATATTGCCGAGACCGGGACCGGCTCGCTGCACGTCTACAATAACGGACGGCAGTTCGCAGCCTGCAAGGTAACTTACGCCTTCAAGCATAAGCGACAGCCCCGGGCCTGACGATGCTGTCATTACCCGGGCGCCTGCTGCGGCCGCACCGTAGATCATGTTTATAGCGCTCGTCTCGCTTTCAGCCTGCAGAAACACGCGGCCTGTTTTTGTAAAAAGCTCAGCCGCACCGTGGGCAATTTCCGAAGCCGGTGTAATGGGGTATCCGAAAAAATGCGTGGCCCCGCCAAGCAGCGCGCCGCGTACAATTGCGGAATTTCCCTTTATCAATGTCTTGCTCATACATCCCCCTTAATTACAGTCAGAACATCGGGTTCAGGACAGACATAAAAGCACATTCCGCAGGCTGTACATTCCTCGGAATCAAATCTTACCGCCTGGTAGCCGAGAGCATTGATAGCGCTCCCAATCTCCAGGCAGTGTTTCGGGCAGGTTTCTACGCAGACCCTGCAGGATTTACACAGGTCCGCGTTTACCTCAACATGGTTTTTAGCCATTAAAACTCCTATCTTAAAAACCGGAGAAGGGATCTTCCTCTCCATGTCCAAAATAATTTATATTGCTTATGCTTTCACTGATACCCTCTGCAGCCCTGGTCACTTTTATCAGGTGACCGGGACATCCGAGTTTACCGCATACGATAATACTGTTCTGTCCGCCTGGCAGGGTAAGAAGAATACCATGCTTTTCATCACAGCCGTCAATCGGGCATTCCCATGGAACCATCAGGCTTGAACCGTCAACCGGGCTCGTAGCTTCTACAGTACCTCCCCCGGAAAAATCGGGGATAAAACTGTACAGCTTTGCATGACTTCCCCAGTAAGCATCGACAAAAAGGAAACCTTCCTCTCCTCCGACCTTTGCGCGAAGCTTCACTGAAGGTTCTCCGTGAATACGAACTGTCTCGTCAATTATACTGTTTCCGTTTTTGTCTTCAGCCTTTTCAAGAACAAGATAGGGATGCCCCCTGCGGCTCACAAGTTTGATTCCATCCGGAAGAACCTGCAGGAATTCGATTGGAATATCTATTGGTACAAGCTCCAAAACCATCCTCCTAAAGTAGTAGTGTTTGCATAAACATTATAACATTCTTTGAAGGATTTGTTAGGAAAATCACGAAGTCTTTTCAGAATATACAACTTGATTTGCTCTTGTGATGGGCGTGACCGCTATAGATGCGCTGCACAGAAGATCAAGGCACTTATGACCTGTCCTGTTGGGGAACACCAAAGTGTAATTCTGAGTTCAATGAAAATCGCCGGACCTAAACTACAGGGTGTTCAGGTATGCATTTGCATACAGAAAATGAATAAAGTATCATATTGGGATTCATTGATAATATTCCGCAGCCGGAAAATAATGAATGTAACAGTTGTCAATACGTTTAAATAATTACGGACACCTCTGACAACCCAAAATTGAGGCGATCAGAGGCGCCCTTAAATAATACTGTAATTTAAATATCAGCCGCGTTCGCAAGCAGGTATTTTTCAGCATCTACGTTCCATAGACCGTTATATTTCTTCACCAGTTTTGCGAGTTCGGCGAAAAACGCGTCTTTCTTACCGAGTTCGGCAAAATCAGCAATCGCGGTCAGGGGCATTTTCTTGTGATTGTAAATCAGTTTCTTACCGCCCGGTATATGGGGAAGATTGAGCGTTGTTTCCACAACTGAATCGAGGCCTCCGACATGTGTGATCATCGCGGAAGGGTCGAGCCTTCCGTCGCCCATCATTACAAGCGACTCCTTCATATCGTCTGTATTACCGCCGCTTGTGCCCACAAGGTGGTGAAAAGCATAATGAACATTGTAGAAGTTGAGCTCGGCCTTGAATTCAGTATCGGAGGGGCCGGCAAAGAAGTTCAGGCATCCGTCCTTGGTCAGGATTGCGTCGCCCAGCTCGATTACAGGTCTAACCGGGGCCATTACCAGAACATCATCATAGCCGTCTCCCCCGGTCTGTTCCATCAGCAGACCAATCGGATCATCAGTATTCTTTGTATTCAGGTAAACAAGCTTTACCCCGTTCTTTGCAGCTTCTTCGACTGTATAAATTGATGCGGCACGTTCAAGTCTTGCATCGTCAATGTCCGTAACAACAAGAAGACCGGGATTTATTGGAGAATGAATCGCATAATCAATTGCACCGAGTCCCATCGGTCCAACACCGGCAAGAATCGCCATTTTTCCGCCTTTGCGGATTCCCATCTCATGTATATATGTCCCCTGCGGAATGTGGTACATGGCATGATAGGTACCGACTATACAGGAAACCGGTTCAGACAGCGAACCCATGAAATATGCGTCGCCCTCATACGGAAGCAGACAGCCCATCTCCATTACCTCGTTCGGTATCAGGATGTTCGTCGCGTCACCGCCGATCCATCTGAATGAATATCCGGGTGCATCCAATGAGCCTTTGTAGTTAAGTGCAGGCTGAATTGAAAATTTCTGCCCCGGCTTGAACTGGTGCTTCCACTTTGAACCTACCTCAAGAATCTCTCCGCAGAACTCGTGGCCGATAATTGTGGGGTTTACGGCAACATCATTGGGAACGCGCTTGTGATCAGAACCCTGCACTGCCGCCTTGTAGGAAGACATACATATGCTGTCCGAAATTACTGTTGCCAGTATTTCATCATCCTTCATTGCCGGAAGCTCGAATTCCTCCAGTCTGAGGTCCTTTTTTCCGTATATCCGTACTGCTTTTGTTTTCATTATCTCTCCTTGGTGTCCTCTATTGCTTGTGTTTGACTTTTCAAACACTTTCCTTTTGCTTTCTTTTCACTATCTATAATATTTCTTTTTA
>QKCC01000087.1 GCA_003245835.1 Spirochaetales bacterium
AGCGGAGATAAAAGAAAACGCCGAAACCGCAGAACGAAACGCGATGATGATTCGGAAGAACTGAACGAGATTTCCAGGGGGTTGAAAGATCTCAGGAACAGAATAGACAATCTTGAGACAATCAACGAACGTAAACGAAACAAGGAGCGATGACTATTATGACTTATACAGGCAGACGTATGTACAGATCAAGAAACGGTATGCTGCTGGGAATATGCCAGGGAATTGCGGACAGGTATGATATGCCCGTTGCAGTCGTCAGACTAATTTTTATAATTATCACGATTGCGACAGCGGTTGCTCCCTGCGTAATTATATACCTGCTTGCAGGCTTTATCATTCCGCTTGAACCGCGCGGAGGAAGCCGCGGCTACAACGGAAAATCAACAATGGACGACATAAAAGATCAATTTGACGATCTCAAAGATCGTGTAAACAGAATGGAAGATGAAGCGACCGGCGACAAAGAAAGCGACTGGGACCGCAGATTTCATAACGGGAGGTAAGCCCGGCAATGTGCTTCCTGATTTATTGCGGGAGTTTTAACTTCGTTAAAGCATCCGCAAAATAAAGATGAACAAAACAAGGAGGGGTTCTGACCGAGGTCAGCAACCCTTTTTTTCTTTCCTTTCAGTATGAGCTGTGATATATTCCCGGTTAGATGGGAGTATTGATAAATGGCAAATCTCAAAAAAGATATTAACGCCTTCGGTGTTTTCAGTATTGCCACCGGAGCAATGATCAGTTCGGGAATATTCATTCTTCCCGGTATGGCTTTCGCTAAAGTCGGTTCCGCTGTATTCATTTCATACCTGATTGCAGGGCTTCTGGGTGTTCTCGGGGTCCTGAGCATGATTGAGCTTTCCACCGCCATGCCCAAGGCCGGCGGTGATTATTACTTCATCAACAAAACATTCGGTCCTCTTATAGGTTCTGTTTCAGGCTTTCTTGGACTTATTGCTCTGTCGCTGAAAAGTGCGTTTGCAATATTCGGTATATCAGAAATTATTTACCTTTATCTTGAAATCAGCCCGCTTATCAGCGGCGCCGTACTGTGTGTTCTGTTTATAGTCCTGAATATTGTGGGGGTAAAAGAAGCAGCCATCTTCCAGGCGGGGATGGTAATCATGCTGCTGGCGCTGATGATCATCTACATTGTGTCCGGACTTCCGAAAATCGAGGCTTCCCGCTTCAGCGATCTGGGATCACAGAAAATAAATACAATACTGGTTACTTCCGGTTTCATCTTTGTATCGTTCGGAGGACTTCTTAAGGTTGCGAATATATCCGAAGAGGTCAGCAATCCCAAAAGAAACCTGCCGGTTGGCATGATTACATCGGTACTGACAGTCACGATCCTCTATACACTGACCACTTTCGCCATAACCGGAACCCTGGAACCGGAAGCTTTCAGACAGTCGCTTACACCGGTTGCGGATGCCGCAAGAATAACCCTCGGCCCGGCCGGCTACATCATAATACTCATAGCCTCTACACTCGCCTTTTTTACAACTGCGAATGCAGGCATTATGGCCGCGTCAAGGTATCCCATGGCCCTGAGCATGGACAGCCTGCTGCCGGCAGGACTCGGAAGGGTGAATAAAAAAACCGGGACGCCTGTAGTTTCTATAATCATTACGGGAATAATAATCTTCGTCTCGCTGCTGCTGCCCCTGGAAACGCTCGTTAAAGTAGCGTCCACGGTAATCCTGACATCATATGTGCTGACAAACCTGTCTGTCATTATCATGCGCGAAAGCGGAATTACAAATTACAAACCGAGCTTCAAAGCCCCTCTGTATCCATGGATACAGATTGTTTCTATCCTGATTTTTTCGTTTTTCATAATTGAACTGGGTCTTTCAGCGGTAGAGATAAGCGTTGCACTGGTAGCAGCAGGAATACTCATGTACCTGCTGTACGGAAGAAAGAAGGCAAAGCACGAATCGGCGCTTCTTCACCTTCTGAAAAGGATAGCCGATGAAAGACTTGTAGAAGGGACCATCGAGGACGAGTTCCGAGAAATAATCATCAACCGGGACAATATCGAGCAGGACAATTTCGACATCCTGATAAAGGATGCATTAATTAAGGATATCGACGGGCGTCTTGATTTCGAGACATTGCTCAGAACGGCAGCAAGGGACATAAGCCCCGGTGCGGGTGTTCCGGAAGATGAGCTGATTACAATGTTCAGAAAAAGACAGGAAAGTTCGAACACGGCTGTTTCCGGATTCCTTGCCATTCCTCATATTGTTCTGGACGGCGAAAGCAGGATGTTCATGCATATTTTCCGGGCTAAGGATGGAGTCTCGTTTACCGAACAGGAAAACTCGGTGAAGGCTGTTTTTTTCCTCGGCGGAACAAAAGACAGAAAACCGCTGCATCTGAAAACGATAGCGGCGATTGCTTCTTTAATCAGCCAGCCGGGTTTTGAAACCAAATGGCTTGAAGCAGCGGGTGTGGTCGAACTGAAAAATCTGCTGATGCTAAGCGGACGAAGACGGTATAAGTAGAGACCGGCTACTGCTCCATCTTTTCAAGATTCATATTGACCTGCTCAAGCTTTTTAGTAAGGCTGTCTATCGTCTTTTCGATCCTCTTCTTCTCTTTTAACAGTCTTGTTACAGGGTCCTGCGCTTCAGGCTTCTTAATGGAAAATTTGGCTGTATCGCGGCTGTTCCCGGTCATAAGACTGGACTGAAGCTCTTCCCTATTGTCTGCATCGGCTACAGAAGCAACGAGCTTCATATTCTCGTAGCCGAGCTCGGCAGGAAGATCATAGTTGTTGGCCTTCATCAGGGTCCTGGCAGTTGAAGTATCAAACTGAAGGACCCGTTCAATGTAATCCTCAAACCGGAAACCTTTCTTTTCACAGAGGGCCTGGGCCTGCATAAACGCTTCGCCGAGCCTGCGGGCAAGCAGCCCCTGGGGTCCGATCATGTTCTTCTTTATAGACTCCGTCAGGAGCGCAAAGTCCTGGTCAGCCTCAAAAACATTCCTGATCACACCCTGCTGCTCGGCAGTATTCAGCAGGTCATGAAAAATCCTTCTGAATTCAATAGTATGCGCCCGCGAGCCTACCGGGACAGGGGACTGTGTAAAATGAACATGATGAGCAAATTCATGAATTGCCGTATACATAAGAAGCTGATCGTTCTCAAAGTTCCTGTTATGAAGGATTATCTCGCGCGTATCCGGATGATACAGCCCGTTAACCTTATTGCTCTGTTTGCCTGAGAATATTACGAAGAATTCTTCTACATCCTCATTAAGTCTGAGGAGGATTTCCTTAACCTGGTCCTGATTCATATAGTGCAGATTATTTTAATTTCACCGATAACGCAATACCTACAGAAGCCTGATACCGTTTTCTTCAATTGCTATCTTCTTTTCCCTGTAAAGACCGCCGATGGTTTTTTTGAAAACCTTCTTGCTCATCAATAGCACTCTCTTAATCTCTTCGGAACTGCTTTTATCATGCAGCGGCAGAAATCCTCCGGCATTCTCAAGCGCGACCAGAATTATATCTGTTGCATCCTTCGTCGCAGCCCTGTATCCCTGCGGCTGCAGGGCCGCGTCGATCAAGCCGTCCTCACGCAGTTTTTTGATATAACCTGTATATTGTTCGCCTATCCTGAGGTTTTCAAAAATTTCACCCCGGTACAACAGCCCGGAATACTTCTGATCAACAATAACACGGGCGCCGAGCTTCGAAAATCCGTATACAATCAGATTAACCTGCGCGTTTACCTTGTAGAGGGTATCGGCATTCTCGGGAAGAGGTTCAAACAGATCGTCGAAGCGGCTTGTTCCTATTACACCCTTTCCGGCATAATCCGTGACAATCTTCACAACCGCCGTCTCGCCGGGTTTCAGCTCGGTCCTTATATTCCGGGTCGGAACGAACAGGTCTTTCTGCAGTCCCCAGTCGAGAAACATTCCGAACGACGTAACCTCGGTCACCTGAAGGGCCGCGAATTCACCGAGCACTGCATAGGGTTTTACGGTGGTAGCCCGGAACTCTTCCGCAGAGGTATTATAAACAAAAACCTCAATTTCATCGCCTTTTGCGGCGCCCTCGGGAACCTCAAACGGCGGCAGAAAAACATCTGCTTCACCGCCGAGGTCCAGAAAACACGCCTTCGGGGTGAGGAGAACAATCTTTCCGCTGTTATATCTGCCTATCTGCATATGATGATTATACAGCCGTATCGGGAACTATTCTACTATGGGCAGATCGATTCTGAAAATAGTGCCCTCGCCGGTCTCAGAAATGAATGATACCTTTCCCTTCAGGTACTGCTCGGTAAGCAGCTTGATACTGTAGGTTCCGATTCCGCGGCCCGGCCCCTTGGTGCTGAATGAACGCTGAAAAATCTGGAGCTTCACGTCCTGCGGCATCACAGCAGGGTTACGGACCGAAATTCTGCAGAAACCGGATCTGTGTTCAACCGAAACCGAAACCAAATCCTCCGGCCCCCCGGCTTCGAGCGCGTTCTTTAAAAGGTTCAGGATGATCCGGCGGCACAGAACACGATCTGTCAAAATGATAAAATCATCCGCGATGAGATTAAGGTCAATTCGTCTTCCCCTGCCGTAGTCGGTATTGGATATTGCAGAGACAATCTGTCTGATCTCTGACGCAAGATTAATTTTTTCAGGCAGAAATTCCTGCTCACCCATTTCTGCCATTCTCAGCTTTCGGTAATACTGGATTTGATCGACAATATCGCTGATTCCCATCTCGATTGACTTGTCTGCCTCAGGAACAATCTTCGAGCGGACTTCAGACAACGCGACAATGGATTTCAGCGAGGAAGAGGTATTGAGCACATCATGAAAAAACGTTCGCTCGAGCAGCTCCGCCCTGAGTTCGGTGCTGATGTCCCTTACGAACAGCATAACAAACATTTCGTCCAGAATGTCTACGGGTACAGCAGTCACGCGCAGATTCAGGGTTGTGTTCTGCTCAACAACAATACGGCAATCCCGCGAGACCCTTCTTTTCGTTGTAATTGACTCTTGCAGAGTTTCTACAGCCCCGCAGCAGCCGCAGGCAAGAGTGTTTCCGCAGCCGTATTCAGATTCCTCCGCATGAACACAGTGAAAAACCGAACCGGGTCTCTTACCCAGAAGGGTTTCAAACAAATCAGGATCTCCGAGATACCCGGAATTAAGCATGACAAACTGCCGGGTCCTGTTCAAGACACCGAAAAAATCCTCTGAATATTCGGCAACAATATCGGCAATCCCCTTTTCAGAAATCACCTTATTCTGCCTTCTGATTTCGTCTGTTGAAACTGATAACCTGAGATCGTAATCCATGAGATATCGTACCTAATCTGCTATACTAAATCAAATCTTTTTATTGCGATATCACTGAAAATTTAATAGTCTTAAGAATATCGTGAAAAGATGAAGATTGCTTCATCGGCTGCGGGCTGAAAAAACATTCTGCCTGCAGACTTCAAATTCATACTGCGCGGAAAAGACCGCGGCTTATAGGGGTTCTTATGAAAAGGAACATTTTTTTGATTATTTTGACGGCGGTTGTGCTGATCACAGGCTGCAAATCACTGTTCACGCGTGAAGGAAACCTGCTTTCAAGTGCCAAACAGGCGGATAAACGCGGAGACTATAAAACGGCGGTTCTTGATGCTGTTGAATCCATCAGAATAGACAATGAGTATTCTGACGCGATTTTATTTTTAAAAGATGTTTACCCGAGGGCGAATAATTACTATTCACTAAAAATAGATGAACTTAAATCTTCAGGCGGTCGCTTCGTAAATGACCGGATCGCGGAATATTATTCCGCTCTGAAAGCTATCAACGAGGCAGCAAGAACTCTTCCGCCGCTTACAGATCCGAAGGCAAAAACACAGCTGATACTCAGCTATAATGACTACAGCAGCGAACTTGAAAAGGCCAACGGTCTCGCGGCAGAAGATCACTACCAGGAGGGCCTGAGACTTCTTAAACTTAAGGGCCGTGAGAACGCGAAAAGCGCTACAGCGGAATTTGAGAAAGCCCTGTCATTTGTTCCGGGCTACAGGGACGCTGCGCAGAAAGCGGACAGCGCACTTGAACAGGCGGTTCAGATCCTTGCGTTCTTTCCGTTCGTAAACAATGCATGGAATATTCCCACAAGCCAGTTTGCGGACAATATGCTGAATAAAACAATCTCGGATCTGCTGAATGACAGTGAAGTAATGAAATTTACCCGGATCGTTGACAAGCAGATGCAGAGCCGGATCATCTCTGAACAGATGGGTTCGATGAACGCAATGATGGACGATAAATCAAGGGTCGAAATCGGCCAGCTGCTGAATGCGAACATACTCGTGTCCGGTACTGTTGATTCCGCCTCTCTTGAAGGCCCGCAGACAAGCATGACTCAGTACCACCGGACAGCAGATATTAAAGTTGAAGAAACAGAAGAGCAGTCCGGATATTATAAAAACCAGAGTTCGGACACCCTCAACAATTCGACCTCCACAGCCGACAGCCAATCTGCAGATGTTACCGTCATTGGAACAAGAAAAGCCTTCGCAGATGTATATGTATATACAAAAACAATCACCTTCGAGGTCACTGTCTCATACAAAGCTGTCGACATCGAGACGGGAACCCTGCTGAAAAGCGACACCCTGAAAATCAGCCTTGACGATACAAGCAAATGGGCGGAATGGAGCGGCGAAGAAGAAGCCCTGACATGGGAAGACAAAAATCTCATCGATAAATACGAAGAACCTGTGCTCTCCGCCCAGCAGATAGCCCTGAACGCAGCAGACAAAGCCGGAGCAAAAATAGCGCTCGGTCTGTCTTCATTCCTGAAATAAGGGGACTTCTAAAAACTGCAGTTTTTAGAAGTCTACCAAACTCCAAGATACCTCTAATAACTCCAATTTAGAGTTATTAGAGGTGCCCATAATTAAAAAGCAGGGACATCCCTGCATTTCAGACGATCCCCGGCGGCGATAACATCCCGGGGATGATTTTTTACTAAAAATACCCTGAAATACCTCGATTGCCGTTTCACGGCTGCTTTTTTCTTGACAACTGCGTCTTTGAGGTAGAAATTTATATTAATGTTTAAAAAAAGTTTACTGATAATCCTTTTATCCGCTTTTTTTATCCTGACAGCTGCATCAGCACAACCAACCGTCAGCCGGGAATCCCCGGAAGCTGCAGACGTTTTTATAATTCCGATTGATGGAGATATCGACCGCCAGTTGACAGTATTTATCAGGCGGGGTCTTGAATCCGCTGAAAAACTGGGCGCAAAAACTATCATTATCGAAATCAACACCTTCGGAGGACTTGTCGAATCAGCCCTTCAGATAGCAACCCTGATAGGAAGTGCGGACGCTGAAACAATCGCGTTTGTGCCGGCCGTTCCCGAATCGACAGGCGTCAGCTGGTCGGCAGGGGCTTTAATCAGTTTTTCATGCGGCAGCATATACATGGCGCCGGGTACTTCAATGGGTGCCGCCGCCCCGGTCTACCAGGGCGCAGAGGGGATGCAGGCTGCCGAAGAAAAAACGGTCAGCGCCGTTCGTGCCCAGATTGCCGCGCTCGCAGAAAAGAACGGATACCCGAAGGCTGCAGCACTTGCAATGGTCGATATGGACATCGAACTGGTCGAGGTTACTGTAAACGGCCGGCTGCAGCTTGCCTCCGCCGATGAAATCGAATCGCTTCAGGTAAAAACCGTCAATGACGGCGGCAGCTTCAGCGTCGGCAAGACTGTGTCGGCTAAAGGTAAACTGCTGGCGCTGACCGCTAACGAAATGTTCGAATACGGAATCAGTTCAGGCCTTCCGGCGAATCGAGGCGAACTGCTAAAAATGCTGGACCTTGAAAACGCGAAGACAGCCGAAGCAGTTTCATCCGTACCTGACAAGCTTATATCATTGATCACAGGAAGCGCTCTTACCACCATTCTGATCGTGCTCGGACTTGGAGCCCTGTATATGGAGATAACAAGCCCCGGGTTCGGAATCCCCGGAACTCTCGCAATAATAATCTTTGCGGTTATTTTTATATCAAACGGAATGCTCGGCTACGTCGGCTCACTCGAAATCCTTCTGTTTATAGCGGGACTTGTGCTTCTGGTTGTAGAAATATTTCTTATACCGGGTTTCGGCGCTGCCGGCATCTCAGGGATTCTGCTGATTGCAGTCTCTCTTCTGCTTTCAAGGCAGGGTTTTATTATCCCGGAATTCGAATGGCAGACTGCAGTATTCAAAGACAATCTACTGACCGTTGGAACCGGTGTTTTCGGATCAATTATCCTGATTGCCGTACTGATTCAGCTGTTCCCGAGGATCGGAATATTCAACCGGCTTATCCTGAACACAGCCCAGCTGCCGGAAGAAGGCTACAGCATCCAGTCCCCGGAGCTGGAATCGCAGATAATCGGGCTGAAAGGCCGGGCGGTCACGGTCCTGAGGCCGTCAGGAAAAGCGGTCTTCGACGGTGAAGTTCTCGTCGTTGAAACCGACGGTGAATATATGGAAGCCGGTACCGCTGTTCAGATTATCAGAAGCGATTCGAACAGGGTAATTGTCGGAAAGATAACGGAGGAAGCCTGAAATGCTGCCGGCCGGAATTCTGCTGATTATTGGAATCGCCTCGCTCATTCTAGAGTTTTTCGTCCCGTCCTTTGGACTGATAGGCGCTATCGGGGGGGCCGGAATTATAGGCAGCATCATTCTCGCCTTCAGGGTAAGCAGTACTGCCGGTACCGTATTTCTAATCACATCACTGATTCTGGTACCAGCACTTATGATGATTTTTTTCAGACTGTTTCCAAAAACCTTTGTCGGAAAAAAGCTGATCCTCGGAAAAAGCTTCAGGCAGGAAGACGGCTTCACCTCCTCGGCCTGTAAATATTCAGAGCTTGAGGGTAAGCGGGGAGAGGTGTTGACAGATCTGCGGCCCGTTGGAACTGTGCTTATAGATCAAAATAAATACCAGGCGGTCACGGCAGGAGAGTATATTCCGAAAGGAAAAATGATAACCGTAAAAAAAACGGAAGGAAGTAAAATAATA
>QKCC01000274.1 GCA_003245835.1 Spirochaetales bacterium
TCAGTGATTGCCTGCATATACGACTGAAAAAAAGCTGCTTTGCGCTGCTCGCTGGTATCTGCGTACATTGCTTCAGGATGTGCGCCATATAAAAATAAAATTGCAGCTCCATCATCAATCAACCTGCCGAGCGCCTGTTCGATCGCATTATTTTTCCGTTTCAAAGTTTCCATCGGAGCCTTTTTCTGCATCATCCTGCTGATATCATGTTCAACATAAGTACCAGTAACGTGTCCGGAGCCTGCTTCATATGCTGACTCAACAACCCGAAGACCGAATTCCCTGGCCTCATGCGGAAGTATAAATACCAAATTCTGACTGTGCTGAAGATTTACGCCGAATCTGATAATAAGATCTGCAAATTCTTTCATCCAAACTTTTTTTTCTTCTACATTCATTTTATTCTCCGAAAGAATTCTCTTTGATAAATAGAATGAACTAATAATGCAACTGAAGCTGTGCTGCCGGTTATGCTGCCAGAGTGATTTGGTAGGGGGGGGTAGGGAGGATAGAAGTGAAAAAATGCCTGTTTCTTTTTCTGAATCAGGCAAAAACGCAAGAAACTAATCTTGAAAAGGTAATCGTATTACTATAGCTTGTTATAGGAGAGGATGTTATGCTATATAAACAAAAAGTTATATTGTTGGTCGAAGATGAAATTTTGATAGCAATGAGCGAACAGCTTATTCTTAAAAGTTTCGGATATGAAGTAATTATTGCAAATAACTCTACGAAAGCTTTAGAATGTATTTCCAATAACGAAATCCATCTCATTTTGATGGATATAGATTTAGGCTCTAATAGTCTTGATGGCACTGAGTTGGCAAAACAGATTTTGACTATGAAAGAGCTTCCCATTGTGTTTTGTACAAGTCATTCAGAAAGAGAAATGGTTGATAAGGTCAAAGGCATAACACGATATGGATATATATTAAAAAGTTCCGGACAATTTGTTATTAATGAATCAATCACCATGGCTTTTGAATTGTTTAATTCCCACATTAAGATAAAAGAGAGTGAGGAAAAGTATAGAGCTGCCTTTTACACAAGCCCGGATTCTGTAAATATTAATAGAATGGATGGTCTTTATGTTGATATTAACGAAGGCTTTAAAAGATTAACCGGTTATTCTGAATCTGATGTCATTGGTAAACTATCTTCAGAAATTGACATATGGGCGATACCCGAAGATAGGCAAAAATTGATAAAGTCGCTTCAGGATTACGGATATATCGAGAATCTTGAATCTACTTTTCGATGTAAAGACGGCTCATTTAAAATTGCAATAATGTCCGCAAGGATCATCATAATAGATGATGAACCTCATATATTGTCTGTAACCAGGGATATTACAGATAGAAGAGCAATTGCAATGAAGCTGGAAGAGAATGAAAAGAGGTATAGAGGAATCATTCAAGGAACCTCTGATGGATTTTGGCTCATTAATAAGGGTGGAAAAATTATTGATGTGAATGAATCTTATTGTAAAATGTCCGGATATACAAAAGATGAATTGCTCACGATGTCGATCAATAATATAGATGTTGATGATGATGAAATTGAAGTGTCAAATAAGATAAAATCTATTTATAATCAAGGGAAAACTAGATTTACGAAAACCCATCGTAGAAAAGATGGTTCACTATTTAAAGTGGAAATTACTACTTCTTTTTTACCTCATGATCAAACTCTTTTATCAGTGTTTATAAGAGAAATATAAAGGTACAGGAAGTTTGTATAAGTATACAAAAAACAGTCTCTTATACTTTAAATTTCTCCACTTCTAATATCAAATCATCGATGCTGGCTTTGTTCTGGTCGCTTATTTCATTAACCTTCGTAATGGCAATAACAACCTGCTCTGTTCCGGCGGACATCTCATTCATGCTGGCTGTAATCTCAGTTGTAAGAATATCAAGATTTTTAGTTTCTTCCACGACCAGTTGACTGTGTGTAAGCATTTGTGAAGAATGCGCGTTTACTTCCTGCGAGATGTCCCTGAGCTGCTCAATCGCCTGCAGTACCTGTTTGCTTCCTGCCGCCTGTTCTTCCATTGCACTCCGGATTGCATTCTCCTGATTAGTTACCGTATTTACTTCCATTTGAATAACATTGAATTCATTTAAAACATTTTTAGCTGAGAAGGAAATAGTTTCAATAGAGGTTTTTATTTTACCAAGAACAGTTGCAACGATTTTTGCCTGTTCTCCGGAGGATTCTGCGAGCTTCCGGATTTCATCGGCAACTACAGAAAATCCTTTACCAGCCTCGCCGGCATGAGCTGCTTCAATTGCAGCATTCATAGAAAGAAGATTGGTTTGGCTTGCAATATTCTGAATAACTTCACTTATATCTATAAGGCTTTCTGATTCTTCCGCAACCATACGAATGTCCTCATCGATCCTATTCAGGCTCTCCCTACCGGTTTCTGAAGATTCAGTCAGTCTTTTAATATTCTCGTTGTTTTTAAACAGAGTTTGAGAGACATTATTGATGCTGGCCATCATTTGTTCAATCGCAGAAGAAGATTCTGTAACATTCGCAGCCTGATTGTCAACAAGTGTATGTAAATCTTCAATTTCATTCTTCATTCGCCGCATAGTTGAACCGGTCTCGGTTACGCTTGATGATTGTTTTAACGTGCTATTTTTTACACTCTGAATATTACTGCTGATTTCGGAGATTGATGCAGCCGTTTGTGTCATATTTGAAACAAGTTCCAACCCGATGTTCTGTAGTGTGGAGGATTGGCTTTTAACAGTTTCTACAAGCATTCTTATTTTTTCAAAGCTCAGATTGAAGTATTTAGCCATAGTCCCTATTTCATCACTTTTTAAAATATCTATTTTTTGTGTGAGGTCACCTTCACCTTCGGAGATATTCCTCAGGATTGATATATTTTTTTTAAGTGAAGAGATGATCCCTGCTGCCAGGCCGAAAAGAAGGACTGCATAAAAAAGAATAAAAACAATAGAAAAAATGATGTACATTTTCAAATTCCGGGATAGCATTTTTGCGGTCGATTTTTCGAGTATTATATTTTTCTCATTAGCCAGCTTAACGACATTGTCGATATACTCTCTGTGTTTTTCATAATAAGGCTTAAGTTTTTCATTAAAAATTTTGAGAACAGAATCTTCGCTTTTATTCAGTATTGCAGGCATGTATTCATTTTCAAGGACCTGGTAAAATTTGTCTGCCCAGAGATGGCTCCCATTTAAGAAATTTGACTGAAGTGCCTCTTCATTTTCAAGGTAGATTCTATCTGCAAGCCAGAAAGTTTTGCGATCCTCATATTCAACAATAAGCTTATCTTCAATGTAGTTAATTATCTCTTTTACTTTCTGATCATTCTGCATATTTTCCTTTAATTCATAGGTCATCAGATAAGTTTCTATAATATAATTGGGAGGTGGAAGAATATCCGCAACCAGATCTTTTCCCAGAATGATTTCATTATACATGTTTCCATTAATTTTGATTTCCTGCATCGTTTTGATGCTGAACAAACTCAGAAGAATAAAAACAAAAATTACAAATACGCCCAGAAAATTCATTTTAGTTCTAATTAACATATATTCTCCTCAATCTGCAGTATACCTAAACCATTTTTAAGACTATTTTGTAAAATTAAACGCTAATAGTTAAAATCATCAGGGATTGCGTCTAAATTCTTATAAAGTTAAAAAATTTTCAGTTATTACGGATTTTCTCAAAATCTTATTCCTATAAACTGTAACGGAATTGTTAATATATGACTGTGTTGCGACCTGATTGTTTAGCTTTGTATAGATTTTGATCTGCAAGCTCTATAAGGTCGTCACAGTTAGACATTGAATCAAAGCTCATCGCAATACCGCCGCTGATTGTGATGCTTTCTACATATCTGAATTTTTTATCCCGGATCTTTTCCTGAATATGCTTCATAACTATTGCAGCGCTCTCCTCGTTGCATGCCGGAAAAATAATCATCAATTCATCTCCGCCGTATCTGCCTACGGAATCTGATATTCTGATATTGTGTTTTAAAAGTGAACTTAATTCAGAAAGTAAGCTGTCACCTGCAAGATGACCATAATGATCATTAACCTGCTTAAAGTGGTCTATATCTATCATGCAGATGCAGAATGGATTTTTATATCTTAGATATCTGTTTATTTCTTCTTCAAGTTTAATAAAGATCATTCTTCGCGAATATATCTTTGTGAGCGGATCATAAACAATCATGCTTTTGATTTTTTTATCTGTATAGATGTAATAAAAAATAAAAAAAACAATAAATGCTAACAACCCAATAAATATTACGGATATAATCCGGTAATAATTTTTATTGGCAGTCACTTTTGAAGCATCGGTTAGGCTGAAAATAAACCCTGCAATTTCATTATCAAAATTTCTAACCGGCATGAAAGCTATTATCTTCTTATCGTTGTCAAACCAGATCTGAAGGGAGAATCCCAAACCTGTTTTTTCTGCATTCAATAGGCCTTCTTTTATAAAACGGATATATTTATCTGAGATATTGCCATATAAGACACAGTCTTCAGATATACTGAGATCCAGCATGTAATCATCATTAATGTTCCATTCTTTATAATTCACCAGCTCATCATCAAAAACTTTTTGATAGACAATACTTTTTTTGATAATAAACTGTGAGTTCTGATGCAATCTCTGTTCAAGCTGGTGCATAACTGCACCCATTGAAATACTCAATTCAACTGAACCAAGATATTCCGTATCGATAAATAGGGGATATACATTTCGGTAACCGTTAAAGATACGGCCTTCTTCAAATCCTGAAATACTCTTTCTGTTCTTATTTACATACTCAACAGAAGACCTTATTCCTGTCAGATTATCACCATATTTTTCCGGTTTGTGAAAACGAAGAAAGCTGGTGTTGTCGGCTTCATGAAAATGGAGTTGTCTAAAGTCATAGTTTTTTATATTGGAGTAAAAATTGTTTAGGTGATCCAGAAGCTGAGTTCTGTAAATATTTTTTTCTTCCGGTGTGTTGGAATCGAATGCCTTTTTAAGAATCTGCTTGATCTCGTCTGTATTGATATCATTTATAAACAGAAGATCTGCAGTTTTGGTGTAAATATCCAGCGTAAAATTGTATTCATCAGTAAGCTTGTTAACATAGCTTTGAAATATCTGGTTTTCAGTTTTATTGAAATATATGCAAATGTATACATAGGCTGATATAGTGACACCCAGGATAAGCAAAGTTAGAACTGAAAAATTTTTACTAAACATACAATACCCTTGCCATAACTAATGAACTATTTTATCGCTCTAAGATTCTTATTATCAGCAAAATTATTTCAAGCATAATATATCATAAATGAAGCATACCTTGTCTTTAAAATGTTCTGATTATCAGCTGATTTGAAGCAATCATAACTTTTTATTAAGTTATAAATAGATCTTCATAAGCATCAACCAAAATACTCCATAAACAATCAGTAACTGGGCAATTCTAAGGTGAAAACGGTCCCCGCTTCGACATCGGATTTAAAATTGACCTTACCTGAAAGATAAGATTCTGCCAAAAGCCGCATCCCGTATGTTCCTATACCCCGTCCAGTGCCTTTTGTGCTGTAGGCTCGCTGGAAAATTTGTGCCTGAACTTGATTCGGGATGACATAAGGATTTTTGACCCTAATGAGAATACGGTTTTCACGCCGCTTTGTTTCAATTTCCACTATGCTGTTACATTTTTCAGCTTCGATAGCATTTTTAAGCATATTAATTATTATCCTTCTAAAAACAACTAGATCGGTTCTTATTTTAATAGATATCGAACTGATATAATGGAGTTTAATATTGTTAGCAATAGCATACGATTTTATACTATTAACAATTCTTTTAAGTTCTTCCTGAACATCAATTTCTTTATTTTCATCTACTATATCACCATTTTCTGCATTCCTGATTTTCTGGAAATATTTAACCTGTTCAATTATGTCGTTCAAATTCAGCCCAGCCAAGTCCTGACTATTATCAAGCCTGTCAGAATGCAGGGTTGAGAGTTTAAGGATGCTATATAGATTTTGTGCTGAATTCAATACATCATGAAAAAAGGTACGTTCGATTAGTTCTGCAAGTTTTTGTTCACCAATATCCTGAATGAACAGCATGATGAATTGCTGCTTTTTCCATTCTATGGGAACAGCTTTAACTTTAACATTCATTGTTGTTGGGTTTTCAATATTACCAACCTGAATCCTTCCTTCGCTTTCTTTTGGAGTATTTGAGGTAATTGCACCGGCTACAGTATTTACCGCATCACAATATTTGCAGGCTACTCCTGAACCGCAACCATATTCACTGTCCTGGTGGTGGATACAGTTGAAAACTTCTCCGGGCCGCATACCAAGTATTTTGTTTGTATCCATTTTGAAAAATTTGTCATTACCAAAAATAAATTGCCTGCAGATATTTAAAATGCCAACAAAATCTGAGGTATACTCTGCCAGAGTCCTTACGATTGCATTGTCTATGATTTCATTGGCTTGCGATTCAATTTCATTTAGGGTTGCCCGCCGGTTTTTATCATATTTCTGTGCCATTATTTAAACTCCATAATCAAATTTCATAATTTTCAAAAGAGTAACTGTTGTAACTACTGTGTATATAGAATTTGTGCTTATTTGTTTGGCTAACACCTCACGAATCAATTTTATAATCGACAAACGACGCCCGATCCAAATCATAGGAAATTGAGAGAGCTGATGCAAGTAAATTTACCATATCAGTCTTAATGTTTGAAAATTTCATTGATTTGTTCCTATTGAATTCATAGGATTTTTTATAGTCCAAGTCAATTTTTATTAACACATAAGTTAAGTTAGTTAGGAATTCTTAAGAATGAAACTTGATTTTCGAATTTTTTTTATCTAAAATCTAGTGATGAAAAGAATCAGATTTAAGCTGCTGCTGTTTATACTTCTGCCGACTATCATTCTGGTAGGAGGTTCATTTTTTATTATACAGTCCATATCGTCCAATTCACTCGTCCGTTATGCCGAGAATTCAGCCAGTATTTTTCTTGCGCAGGAAAGAGATGCAATTCAGAACAGGATTTCATCAGCACTCAATATGATAGAAGATCTGAATCGTACGGTTAAAATTTTACAGAATCAGGATAGCAAGGATCGTGAATTGCTTTCCGAACTGTTCCTCTTGCAGCTGCAGGCACACCCTGATCTTTTCTCACTTTGGGTTTACTTCGAGCCTGACGGATGGGACGGGCTTGATGCGGAATATGCCGATACCGGCGATTATGATGAAACAGGCAATTACGCAGTCTGGGCATACCGTGAGGAAGGAAGCGATGATGCTGTTGTCTCTACGGAAGCCTGGGGTGTTGAAGCATATGAAGAGGATTACTATGCCGAGGCAATTAAAGGTTCCGGTTTGTATATGAGTGAGCCGTATGAGGAAGAAATTTCTGATGGCTACTCTATACAGATGGTCTCCTTTTCTATGCCAGTCCAGACAGCTGACGGTGAACGAATCGGGGTTATAGGCATTGATATTTCAATAGATTTTATCAGCGAGCTGATAGCTGGAAGGGATGCACTCAGCCGCGGACAGACAAGGATAATTGATAATTCAGGCTTGATTATTTCGGAAGGCGACAAAGAACAAGTAGGTCAGATAATTCCTGAAGAATATGTAGAGGGCTTAAAGGCGGGTATTGATGAAGCCGGGGAACACGCGGTCTTAAAACGAAACTCAGCATCGCTGGACACCGGTGATGCAGTACTTCAGATGGCCTCTTATATAGATATTTCGGAAGAGCTTCCGCCATGGATTTGCGAGCTCAGTGTCCCGATGGATATAGTTCTGGAAGGTCCGAACCGTATTTTGAGAACAATAATAATTCTAGGGTTCGGCTCGCTTGTGCTGCTTCTGACTTTTATTATGCTAATTTCAAGGATGCTGACCAGGCCGATTGAGACAGTCGCCGGTGCATTTGAAAAAATATCGAGCGGAGATTTAAGTCAAACTGTAACGGTTAAAACAAAAGATGAAATCGGTCAGCTTGCGGGCGGTTTTAATTCCTTCTCGGAAATATTGAATACAAAACTATATGACATAAATGATGTGATAGATCTTCTGAGAAAGAACGGAGAAGAACTGACGGTTAAGGCAGGATTGACCGCACAGCATTTTCAGAGTATTGCGGAATCGATAACAGCAGTAATCATGGCCGGAAGCGACAATAAGCGGAGTATAGCGGGGGTGAACGATGCAGTTGAGGGCTTTCGTAAAGGCATTTACTCGCTTCAGAAGAATATTGGTGATCAGAACAGTATGCTCCGCGAAGCTGTTTCAGCGATAGAGCAGATGCTGAAAAATATAAGCTCGGTATCGGTTGTCGTGAATGAGTCAGGCAAATACTATGCCGATTTAAAGGATTCATCCGTAAAGGGCGAACAGCTGCTTTCGGATGTTATTCAGAGAATAAATGAAATATATAATAAATCTTCCAACCTGCTCGAGACAAATACGCTGATTGCCAATATAGCATCACAAACAAATCTATTATCAATGAATGCCGCTATAGAAGCTGCGCACGCGGGTGATGCAGGGAAAGGATTTGCAGTTGTAGCAGATGAAATCAGAAAGCTGGCGGAAAATACAAGCCAGCAGTCGCGGACAATCGAGAATATCCTGACTGATATTGTCGGTTCAATTAAAGATATAGCAGAGTCATCGGGTGTAGCTGGTGAGAACTTCAGCGACATACAGAACCTGATTGACACAACAAATAACCAGCAGGAAAACCTGAAAATATCACTGCAGGAGCAGGCCGCCGGCAGCAGGCAAATTTCTACAATGCTTGATGAAATGAAGACTTTCTCTTCAATGGTTGCTTCCGAGGCTGTTGAAATGTCAGCAACTGTTAATAACCTTTCCTCTGAAGCAACAGCTCTTTCCGAGAATGGTACAGAGATATCAAATAAAATCCATAATGTTTTTACCGACAATGAAGAAATTAAAACGGTGGTAGAACAGAACAGCATGCTGATGAACAGGGTGGTTAAAAGCCTTGCCGATTTTATACTCAAAGAACGAGGTAATTGATTTAGGGAAGTACAGGCCATTATAGCCGGATCTTTAATCCCATTCGTAGGACAGTGTGAATTTGTTCTGAGCATTAAAATCAGGGTAGTCCTGCTCACCGGGAGAAACGGGGAAAATAAAACCGGCGCCTGATGGAAAGACCTTCAGCCGGTTTTGTATCTCCTCCCTTAACGGATCTGCGTAGCAGTACCTTTCGCGCAAAGCTGTAAAACCCTTCTTGTCGCCGCCCGCTTTCAAATTACCTATTATTTTAAGCAACTCTGATACTGCCGTTGTGAGCTTGTCAAAGTTCAGTGAGAAAACTGTCTTTTCATCTACTTTATCCAGCTTAATTGCGTTGGCTTCGCGGAGGTAATGGAAAATAATATTCCTTGCTATATTGTGGGCCTGTACGGGCTCGTATTGCAGACCGGTGATCAAACTCAGGACCATGGAATACCGGCTTGTCCTGCATTGTTCTTCAGAAATGATGTTTTTTGTGCCAAGAAATTCTGCGGCCCACAACCCGAACAGTTCAGCCCGGGATTCTTCCAAAGCGCTGTACTCGCTTTGAAAAAAACTTGACGGCTGTCCCTGATGTTCGGGGTCCTGGCTCCCTGTTGTATGCCCGATTTCATGAAGAGCGGCGTGAAGATTGTTTCCGTCAAATAGATCATCACCGATCTGTCTGAAGATGGGTTCTGGAAAAATATCTTCTGAAATCGGCTTCATCTTTGTTTCGAACAAAGCCCGTGAGGTGTTTACATATACCATATTCACCGTGCCGATATGCTTGCCCACCCATTCATCGTTCGGCAGGCTCTGGGCAAGGACAGTAAGGGGGCTTGAGATATAATCTCCGGTCCAGTTTGTAATATCGACATATTTGAGTTTCGGGAGGCTTTCTGCAGGTATTTCTTCTCTGCGCCACTTCCATGGTGCATTCTTTTCCAACTCGGGAACTGCTTCAAGCAGCGTTTTCAGAAAATCGCTGTAGGCAGAGTTTTCGACCATAACAACAGCTCCGGCTGCGCCTTTAAGATTTTTCCATGCATCAAGATATACTTCGATAGCAGTTGAAATGATGATATCTACAGGGCTGTCGTGCCTTATCCAGTGATAATCTGCCAGGCGCCTGGCTTCTTCACTTCCGCTTGCCAATTCTTCAATTTTGGCATCGAGGTATAGACGGAAGGAAATATTGCCCGTGATATCCCTCGCCTTCTTTAAATGAAATATTGCCTCAAGACAGGCTGCTCTGTATTTTTCTTCATTCAGAACTACTTTAAAATTACCGTTATTTTCTAATATTACAGTTGTGTTGACCTTTTTACCTTTTTCACCGAGCCGGTCAAGATCAGAATCAGAAAAATCTGCCGGATAGAACATTGCTTTTTCGGGGAAGGGGGTATCGGAAAACAGGTAGTGTTCAATTTTTTTAAACTGTTCTTCTTTACCGGATTTCTGAACCGCAGCTTTGATTTCCGCCTTATCGATCGTAAGCAGATGGTTTTTGCGGGGAAGAAAAGCCCATGGCCCATTCTGCAGATTGAGGATAACCAGATATTCCTGAATTATTTTCTGATCTGTTTTACAGAGATATTGGGAAGCGGATGTAAGAACATCGATTATATTTCCCGTGTCACGGCAGAACTGATCCCGGTAAATCGGGTTAATGGCGTCGGCAGCCTGATTGAGTTCCTTCAGCAATGCAATGTCTTCAGTTGATAAATCTGAAGTATCCATTGTGACGGCGGTGACGACAGCGGCATGTACAGGCTCTCCTGTTTGTGTGTATGGAATATAACTGTTTTCGGGTAACATCTTTTGGCTCCTCAATGTCATGTGCTTTATGCTTATATTACGACTAATCTTCCCCGGCCGTTCTTTTTTGCGCTGTACATTGCCTTATCTGCTTTTTGCAGAAGAGCATCGATTGAATCAATTTCCTCTGAAATCTCAGTGGCACCGATACTCAGGGAAATCCTCCAGTATTCCAGCGGAGATGTTTTATTAATCAGGCTGTATTTCTGAATTAAAGATTCGCCGGCGTTTTTTACCCCTTTGATGTCGCTGTTGGGACAAATAACCAGAAATTCATCCCCTCCCAGCCGGCAGATAATATCACTTGAACGAAGATTGCCTGTCAGAAAATCGGCAATCCATTTTATCACTTTATCTCCGTATTCATGGCCGAAAGTATCATTGACTTCCTTGAATTTATCAGCATCAATGGAAATGATTGAGAAAATATTTTTATACCTTTTCCAGGCCTGAAAGTGGTCCTCTAATGACTGCATTGCATACCTTCTGTTCGGAAGGTCCGTAAGTACATCAGTCATGGATAATTTTTCAAGTTTTTTATTGGTTTTCTGTAATTCCAGGGTACGTTTGTAAACCTCTTTTTCCAAATTCTGATTTTTATCTTCAAGTTCTTTATTCTTTTGCGAAACTATATAAAAAAGTGCACGTAATGCTTTCAAAAGCGGCTCGGAAGTGTTTTCGATATATTTTTCTTCATCCTTAAACGCATCTGCAGGGGCGATCCCCTGTTTGATATTTTCCAACTGTCTTATAAAACTTTTATCTATATTAAGTATGTGATATGCAAGCCAGCGGATCAGGTACTCGATAAATTCCTGATAAAGGTCTGTATTATTAAAGAGTTCAGGATTGTTAAAGAAATTATCGATATGCTTTATAAACTCTTTATGCGCTGTAAAATGACTCTTCGTGTGCCGAGTGTCAATTTTATATGTCTGCATGATTTCTTCTTCTGTTTTGAAATGGTATTCAACATACTTTGATAGGCTTTCTTTTAAGATGCTTATATCATCTGCAGAAACATCCTGCATTGTAATGCTTATCTGCGCAGCCTTATTGATCATGTTTATCAGATCTTTGTGCTGCTCATCAACGATCTCGTTTCCTGTAAAAAAATCTTTACCCCAGTCAAAAATACTATTCATACAATTCCCTGCAAATAATCGTTTTGAAGCATATAATATAGCATATAGTCTGAAATTTATATCTATAAATCTTCATGCGGCAGCGCTGATAAAAGCATTGACAGGAGGTTACGGTGCTGCCAGTTTTCCATTTTGATATTCAGCAATAATCCCGTCGTAGCGTCCGGTGTCGCGTAATGTCTGCAGGCCCTCATTAAATCGGGAAACGATCCGAAGGTTTCCTGTAATCTTTTTCGATACCAGAAGACAGTAGTCCCATGATTCGATTACGGTTGGATTATAGGTAATCTGTGCCTTTTCTTCCGGCGTTAAATATTTGTTCATCATACTGTAAGCTGCAAATACATCGAGCGAAAAGATGTCGATATGTCCCGATAGGAGTTTGTTGAAATTGGCCTCTTCATCATTGACCAGCTCCATTGTCAGGGGAATACCTTCGTTCTTTGCCTCTTCAAACCACGGATATACGGCTGATCTTAATCCCCCGATGCGGTAGCGCTTTAAATCATCAAGTGTTTTCCAGTCGAATGGAACGCTTTTAAGGTGAAAAAATGCCGCCGTTCCCGTAATTACGACATTGCTGAATATAAACTCCTGTTCACGTTCGGGAGTTTTGACCCACAGCAGGGTGGCGTCGGCGTCTCCGTTCCCGGCGTTCACATAGGCACGCTTCCATGGGTAAAAGATATACTCTGTTCTGATGCCCACAGCATCGAAGGCCTCTGTGGTAATTTTTGACGCAAGACCATAATCCGGCGCATCTTCAGACACATACGGAGGCCACTCGCCAACCGTAATACGAACGGTCTCCTGGGCAAGGCAGGGGAGGGTGAGACCGGCACACATTATGAGGCCCCAGATATGCATCATCAATGTCTTTGATAAACATAGCTTTTGCATTCTATAATAATCATAGATCTATTTGGCTCTTGGCGCAATTACTATTGTAATCTTTAATTAAACGGATCATTTGACGTCGCATGATTTCGGTATTATGCTGTTCATATTGGATAAAAAATGCGAAACATTGAGAAATGGCGTGAAAAATGTTATTCAGCGGTACCGGCTCATTTGTATAATGAACTAAGGCAGTTCAGGTCAGAGTGCCCGTACAAACAGCTGACAATCGGCGGTAAAAAATGGAACTATATAGCCTGCTGCTGAGCGGCGCTACAACAACCGGCGAATCAAATTGGCGTGAGTTTCCGAGGTTTATACACGACTACCG
>QKCC01000313.1 GCA_003245835.1 Spirochaetales bacterium
CTTCTGCTGGATTGAAACAAAGCAGGACGTCCGCTGGGGAAACCGGTCATGGTCGGTAGTCCGGGTTCTTGACGGTGAAACCGGCGAAAGCAGAATCATAACCGATAAATCACGCTACCTGTCCCCGTCAATCAGCCCTGACGGAAAGAGGATCGCTGCCGTTGAGCTTTCGGAACAGCTTGATACCCGGATAGTGATTATTGATGCGGAAACGGGTCAGCTTTTAAAGAACTTCGAAGAACCTGCCGGAGCATCTGCGCTGCAGACATGCTGGAACAGCGACGGGACGGCAATAGTCTATGTAAGGCAGCAGGACTGGAAAAAATCTCTGCGGCTGCTTAATCCGGAAAACGGGCTCAATACAGTCCTGACAGAACCCGCTTCGTACAACATCTCGGACCCGAAAGTGATAAACGGTACGGTTTACTTCATATCGGAAGAAACCGGGCTTGAGAATATACACGCGGTGGATTTGGACGGAAGCAGTCAGCGGCTCGTTGTTTCAAGACCGTTCGGCGCAGCCTCACCCGCCGGGGGCGCTGACGGCCTGCTTTTCGCAGACTACTCAGCCGCCGGTTATTCAATCGCGGAAACCGATTTCAGTCCCGGTTTGACCGCTGAGGAATACGAAGGCTGGCCGCCTCATGTCGATTTTTTCACAGGCATCGCAGACCAGGAACCCTGGTACGGAAGCTTCGGCGCGGACAGGGGCCCCGGTACAGATACCGATGCCGGAAAAGATAATGCACCCTCACCGGAGATGAAAATAACCGGCTACAGCCCTCTTTCAGGCCTCATCAATTTTCACAGCAGAAGCATCGGCTACACCAACAGCGGATCGGGAATCGCGCTGACCTTTCAGGCAGACGATATTCTGAACTATTCAAGCGGCCGTATATACGCCGGATACGACCCGTACTACAGAGAACTCGCCGGAGGATTCAGCGGGGCCTGGGCAGGCTTTTTCCCGGTGCTGCTTTACGGTGCAGAAGTTCAGACCCCGCTTGCCTCGCCCGGTACAGAGATAGACGCAAATATGTATGGAGGGTTCTGGATTCCGCTTGATTTTTCGGAAGGAATCTACAGCAGGCATCTGACGCTGAAGAGTCTGCTCCTGCTGCAGAAGCAGCTGTATCCGGATCAGCCGTTTCTTTCAGCTGTACAGGCACAGGCGGCATGGAGTATGTATGAATATAAATCCAAACGCGACATCCTTCCTCCGCTGGGTGCGGACGCATCGGTAGAATGGTACTATAACATCAGCCCTGCCTACTACAATTTCATTTCAGCGTCGGCAGGGTTTTATCTGCCGGGATTTCTGCCGAATAACGGAGTGAAGATAAGCATGAGTACCGACTACAACTTCGGTGCCTATGGTATTAAGAGCCCTGAAAATGTCCCGCGGGGCTATCTGCCTTCAGATTTTTCCCAGGCGGTGCTTTTGAATACAGGAGTCGACTACAGCCTTCCGGTGATTTACCCCGACTTTGCCATAGGAAACCTGCTGTATATTTCTAGAATATACACAAACTGCTTTTTAGACGCCGCATTTGCCTGGAACATTTCACCGGGCTTCTTCTACAGGTCGCCGAACACGATGATTCAGACTACAGGAATGGAATTCTACACCGATTTCCACCTGTTCGGAAATACAGTTCCGCTCAGAACGGGCATAAGGATTCTATATGATATAAGCAGGGGGACCTTCAGAATAGAAGACACGGTCCTCCTGCTGGGAATAACGGTTCTATAACGGAAGCGTCAGGGTATTCTCTTTAAGTTCAGCTCCGTGACGAGAGGCTACCTTGTTAAGCAGATCATCGGGCCCCATAACCACGGCAACCGAAGTCTCGAGGTTTTTCAGCAAGGTTTCTGCCGCCGCCACAATATTGCCGGGTACTGCGTTCAGCATGGCGTCCCGTTTCTGCTGACGAATGTCGTCGGAGATCCTGTACAGCTCGCGTCTGAACCCGATAAGACTCTCTTCACCCGGACTCAGCGGCTTCAAATCCCTTCCGATAACGGTAATTATTGCCTTCTTAAGATCGCCAGCCTTGTATTTACCCGAGGCGGCGGCCCGGAGAGCTGAACCTATGGCGTCGAGGTTGTCTGAAGGGTTGGGATCGCGGTATGTAGATACCGTAAACAATCCTTCGGTTCCGTTCACTGAGGCATAGACCCCGTAGGCGCCGTTTTTCATCCTGACGACCTCCCATAGTTCATTGGTCTTCATCATGTGCGCAAGAAGGCTCTCGTGCGCATGCTCTTCGGTCCCGATAAAAGCAGCGGGAAAGGTCCTCGCGGTAAAGAATACAGCTGAAGGCACCGAAAGCCCGCCGATGCTGAATGCCGGCGTCTTTTTAACATCTGCCACCGGATGCTGAACTTCGGACGAGCCTTTAGCCTCCGACAGTTCTGCTATAAAATCCCCAAGTTTCTGCTTAACGGGCTCGAAGTATTCGGTAGAACAGGTGATATTGAACTGAAATCTTTCAGGATGGAACAGACGTTTTCTCATCTTGTCGAGAGCGTCGCAGAGTTCCGGCACGGATTTTCCGGTATCCGAAGCAAGCCTGTTCAGATAGATCAGCTGCCTGCTTCCCCTCCATTCATCCTCACGCTCGAGCACCCGGTCGAATTCAGCCGATGCCCTGACCGCACAGAACGAATGACCGGACGGGATTATACTCGATTTGAAATCGTTTCTCATCTCGAGAAGCAGGTCCTTGACCCTAACCGGATCGCTGATGTCGGATTCCAGCAGCATTTCCTTCACAAGTGCGAATGCTTCATCAAGATCCTTTTCAAGCGTTTTCAGCCTGAAGAAAAGAAAATCCTTTCGCTCCTTAAGCCCGTCCGCGGTCCTGCTTGATTCGAGGAATGTATACAGCCCGCCGGTCTTCAGCGCAAGCTCAAGCGCGACCTGATCGTATGAGCGCCCTGGCAGCCCTGATGAACAGAGCATCCTGCTCATAAACGGAAGCAGCATGCCCTCGGCATCAGATACATCCCGAATATCAAGCGCCAGATCGATATAGATTATACCGTTTGTAAAAAGATCATGCTTATATACCGTCCTGCCGGCAACCATGTCCTTATCAGTCCTGATTCTTCTTATCTGATCAGGAACGTCCTCTATCTCAAGCGAAGGAATAGCCGAAAGCATTTCTTCGGGGTCCGGAGTATCCTGAAATGTTCTGTACGCCTGGATCTTTGCCCTTTCAGCAGCCCTTTCGTCTTCGGAGAGTACCCCGCGTTCGCCGGCTACTGCTTCGGCAATCTTCTGCTCCATAATCCTGTTATGTGCTGCATCGGGTACAATAGCCAGCATAAGCCTGTGGTTATTGCTGATCAGCCATTTTTCTATCAGCTCTTCAAAATACCGGGGATTTTTCGCGAACTTCTCCCTGAGTGCTTCCATGGGTTCACGGAACGCAATAGTATCCTCAGGGCTTCCGCCGTGGAGCCATCCCCGTAATGAACGGCCCATCAGTCTGAGCCCGAAGGGCGAGCCGCCGCGGATTTCCTTGTTCCTGAATTCAACGCGGTGCATTGCCCCGGTAAGCGAAATTTCAGGAATGCCGTCTTCGGCCAGTTTTTTAAGCTCCGCAGTAACAAGGCCGACAAAATCATCAACCCGGTCCGGGCTGCTGCCCCTTACCCCGAGAGAAAAAACCATCTCTCGCAGATCGGTATCAAGTCCGCTGACAGGACTCAGGTCCTCGCCTATTCCGGACTCGACAACAGCCTTGTAAAGCGGAGCACCCATATTACCCATCAGCGCCTCGGTAAGGACTTCGAAGGCGAGTATATTTTCGGATTTTTCAGTCGTGCTGCATTTCCAGTTCAGCGTCAGGGTCGTTCCGGTTTCTTCACCTTCGCCCTCGTCCTCGTCCTCCCCGTCGGAAGCAAGCGGGCTCGAAACCCTTTCATCGCGCGGAGCTGGCCATTCCGGCTGAAGCTGGAGTTCGGCGGCGGGTTCACCCGTTCCGGTAAATCCCGACAGGGCATTGCTCTGAAGGAATTCGAGCTGCTGTTCGGTAGGAATATCACCATACAGAAAAATTCTGCAGTTCGACGGATGATAATACCTTCTGTGAAACTCCCTGAACGCTTCGTAGGTCAGCTCCGGAATCGATTCCGGTTCGCCGCCGGAATCGAACCGGTACTGGCTGTCCGGAAACATGAACCTGTATGAATATTCCGCGGCAATTGAATCATGATTGGAGTAGGCTCCCTTCATTTCATTGAATACTACCCCTGACGGGGAAGCACTGCCGTCATCCTCCGGTTCAAAGCGGATTCCTTCCTGCATGAAGATCTCTTCACGAAGCAGCGGAAAAAATACCGCGTCCGCGTATACGGACATCAGGTTGAAATAATCCTTCGCGACAGTTGATGCTGCCGGAAAAACAGTTTTGTCAGGGTATGTCATTGCGTTCAGGAATGTATTCATACTTCCGTTCATCATCGAAAGGAAGGGGTCCTTGATTGGATATTTTTCCGATCCTGCAAGAACGCAATGTTCAAGAATATGCGGAACACCGGTATTGTCGGATGCCGGTGTTTTAAACGCAAACGAAAACAGGTTCTCCTTGTCATCGTTGTGCAGATGATATACCTCGGCTCCGGTAACATCATGTATAAGCAGGATGCCCCTGCCGCGGTATTCGGGAAGCTCCCTGACTGTTTTTACTGTAAACCCGTGAAGCTTGTCTCCCGGTTTTAATTGATTCATTCGATATCCTGAGTCCATTCAGCGCTGTGTTCAGCGCGGACTGTTTTCCTTTATTCGTTTTATGAGGCGCAGAAACCTGTCCTGACTGCATTTCATTATTACTTCAGCCGTTCCGTCGGCTTCATCGGTATCAGAAACTCTGACCGAGGCTCCGCGCTTATCGTCGCCCCGTGTAAGATTCATCCGCAGATGCATTGTTTCGGTAACCTCAGCAACTTCAGGGTCAATAACACACGCAACTGTAAGCGGATCCGGAAAATTAATGATCCGTTTGCCGGAAACCTGTTCCCTGAAATCAAAATAGTGCTTCTGTACCCTGTTAAAAAGATCCCCTGCAGGCGCTTCATCCATTTTCAGGTCAAAAAACTCTTTCTCGGTGAGGGCAAAGGAAACGGTTGCATCCCAAGACAGGAGTTTGACAGGCACATCTATTCCGAGGCTGTAGGCAATCGCTTCCGGGTCGAAAAAGAAATTGAACTCCGCCCAGGCGGTAACATTTCCGTCGCCAACAGCCCCGCCCATCATTATAATCTCTGATACAAGGCTGCTGAGTTCAGGGTGCAGATTGAATGCGGCAGCGATATTTGTCAAAGGTCCGAGTGTAATCAGCTTCATTCCCGGATTAGCCTTCGCGGCCTTCAGCAGGCCGGCAGCTGCGTCCTCTTTCTCGGCATTTTTTTCCGGCGACTCAAGAACCACACCTCCGAGGCCGTTGTCGCCATGGACATGCTCGGCCCTGTGCGGATTGCGAAGCAGCGATGTTGTACATCCCCGGTATACAGGAATGTCTGTCCGCCCGTAAAATGTTAGAAGGCCGCATACATTTTTGACCACGTTGTCCAGGGTGGTATTTCCGGCAACGCAGCTGATCCCGGTCAATTCCACCTCGGTACTCGAAAGTGCAAGCATAATGGCGACCGCATCATCGATACCGCAGTCCGTATCTATAAAAATTTTTTCAGCCATTTGACAAGCCTCCTTTCATCGAAAGCGAAATTCTGCGCCTTTTAATATCAACAGAAACAACCCTGACCCTTACCTTCTGTTTTACCTTAAGAATATCGGCAGGATCCTTCACAAAATGGTCGGCAATTTCGCTTATATGCACAAGACCGTCCTGGTGTACTCCTATATCGACGAAAGCCCCGAATGCTGTAACGTTGGTTACAATACCGTCAAGCACCATGTTTTCGGCAAGATCTTCTATGCTGCTGACACCCTCATCGAAACTGAAACTCTGAAACTCCGGACGCGGGTCACGCCCCGGTCTGCGCAGTTCATCAAGAATATCATTGATAGTCGGCAGACCGGCAGTCTCGGTTACATAATCAGCCGGGTTCAGCCTGTCAATCAGCTGCCTGTTGCTGACAATTTCAGCCACAGTCACACCGGAGTCTTTTGCCATCGCCGCGACAATTCCGTAACTTTCGGGGTGCACGGCCCCTGCATCGAGCGGATTGCTTCCGCCTGTAATTCTGAGGAATCCGGCAGCCTGCTGGAACACCTTTTCACCGATACCCGGCACATCGAGCACCTGCTGCAGGTCTGAAAACGGCTTTTTCTCGCGCTGTTTAAGCAGTTTGTCCGCGGTTGCTGTACTGAGACCCGAAACATAGGACAAAAGCTCGCGGCTTGCCGTGTTCAGCTCGACACCGACTGAATTTACACAGGAAATCACAGCATCGTCCAGACTTTTCTTTAAAAGTTTCTGGTCCACATCGTGCTGATACTGACCGACGCCGATCGATTTGGGATCGATCTTTACCAGTTCGGCAAGCGGGTCCATCAGCCTCCGTCCGATTGAAACAGCGCCGCGCACGGTAACGTCCTTGTCGGGAAATTCCCTGCGGGCCGTATCGGACGCCGAATAAATAGAGGCACCGCTCTCGTTCACAGACTCGATGATCACTCCGGACGGAAAAACCGAACGGACAAAGGCTTCAGCTTCGCGCCCGCCGGTACCGTTGCCGACCGCTACGGCCTCGACTTTGAACTCGGCTGCGAGTTTTTTCAGAATCGCGGAGGCTTCGGCTTCCTTGTTATGCGGCGGCAGCGGGTAGATTACCCCGTCCTTCAGAAGGTCGCCCTCGGCGCTCAGCACAACAATTTTGCATCCCGTTCGGAGTCCGGGATCTACTGCAAGGAGCCTCTTCCGGCCGAGCGGCGGTTCAAGCAGAAGGTTCCTTGCATTTTCAGCAAAAACCTCGATGGCCTTAATGTCCGCTTCCTTCTTTGCCGCGTTGCGGAATTCAGTTTCAAGCGACGGGCTTAGAAGCCTGTCCCAGGCATCATCGAGTGCTGCCGAAATAATATCGCGGGAGGCGCGGGGGCAGCTTTTTCCGCCCGGCGCACCGAATACCGCTCTTTCAATAAGACCGACTGCCGCATCTTTGCTCGGAAGAATATGACATTTAAGAAAGCCTTCGGCAGTGCCGCGCATGACCGCAAGAAACCGGTGCGAAGGCACCCGCGACAGCAGCTCGGAATATTCAAAATAGTCCTTGTATTTTACAGCCTCTTCGGCTTTTTTCTTTACAACCGCTGAGCTCAGTTCAGCATTCCGCTCAAACAGGATACGGAGTTCTCCGCGGACAGCGGCGTCCTCGCTCACGGTTTCAGCTATGATGTCGGAAGCCCCGGCCACAGCGTCTTCCGCCGATTCCACACCCTTTTCCGGATCAATGTATTTAAGCGCTTCTTTCCCCGGCTCCCGGCATTTAAAGCTCATGATAATATCCGCAAGCGGCTGAAGCCCCCGCTCCCTGGCGGCTGTTGCCCTCGTTTTCCGCTTCGGACGGTACGGAAGGTAGATATCTTCAAGAGCATTCAGGGTCTCCGCCGATTTGATCTTCTTTTCGAGTTCCGGCGTTAGAAGCTCGCGTTCGGCAAGAGATTCCAGAATGGAAGCACGCCGTTTTTCAAGCGCTTCAATTTCTTCAAGCATATCGCGGATTGCAATAATCTGGGTTTCATCAAGATTGCCGGTAGCCTCTTTCCGGTACCTTGCAATAAACGGAACCGTCGCTCCGTCTGCGAACAAAGCCGCTACGGCTTCAACCTGGCGCTCCCGGATGCCGAGAGCTTCTGCTGTTTCTTTAATATATTTCATGGCAGAAGACATTAAACAGCAGAAGCGGGGAATTTGCAAGGAGGTTAAAATGCCGAAACAGGAAGGGCGGTGACAGCCTGAAGGAATATGATATACACTGATTTTCATGGAATCAGAACTGGTTAAAATAATGAAAATCCGTGCCGGCGTACTTGCCGGAATACGTGATTTTTTTTCATCAAAAGGTTATATAGAGGCTGACGTCCCATTGTTAACCCCTGCCGTCATACCGGAGGCCGCAATAGAACTATTCTCCGCAAGACAGGTAACCCCGTGGGGAACATCGAGAGACCTGTTTCTGCTGCCTTCGCCGGAATACTACCTTAAACAGCTCATAGCCGGCGGATCGGGAAACATTTTCAGCATCTCGCGCAGTTTCAGGAATTCCGAGCAGAGCGGCAGGCAGCACAACCCGGAGTTTTCAATGCTCGAGTGGTATACCATGGGCGCTGATTACATGCAGTCGATCAGTACCGCCGAGGCCATGATCGATAATCTTATTGCGTCGGGAAGGGTGGCAAATATACAGCCGGAGGCGGCTGCACGGGTTGCCCCGCCGTTCGAAAGAATTTCGATGACCGAGGCTTTCAGCCGATGGGCCGATTTTGATTTAAGCGGTCACTGTACCGGTCGGCTCTCCGCAGAGGAAGAGCTCCGGCAGCTGCATGAACTTGCGGCAAGGTTCGGGCTTTCCCCGTCTGCGGACAGCAGCTGGGAAGAGCTGTTCAACCTGGTTTTTGTTCACCAAATCGAACCTTCGCTGCCTGAAGAAAAAGCTGTTGTAATCTATAACTATCCGGCAGGTATTCCTGCCCTTGCAAAACCGGCTGCAGAACCCGGCAGGCTCGAAAGGTGGGAACTCTATTCCGGGGGGACGGAACTTGCGAACTGCTACTCCGAAGAAACCGGTTATGAACGCGTACGCAGTTTCTTTGATGATGAATCCGCCGCTAAAAAGGCTGCCCTTGTCGCGGTAAAATCCGACTACGACTGGTGCAATATGTACAGGAAAGGCTTTCCGGAATGCTCCGGAACCGCCCTCGGGCTGGACCGGCTGATGATGCTTCTTTCCGGAAGCAGATCGCTGGGGGGGGTGATTTTATTCCCCCTTTCTGATACAATTGCTGACCTGTAAAAAATAATATTTACAGCTGTACAATACTTTATATGAAATCAAGGACACGAAAATGATAAAAGCAGGACAGATAGACAAGGGAATGTTCATTTATCTGAAGAATGCACCGTATTTAGTCGCAGAAAGGGAATTTGTAAATCCCGGAAAAGGATCCGCATTTGTGCGGGTAAAATTAAAAAATCTGCTCGACGGCTCAGTACTCAAAGAGACCATGAAAAGCCAGGACAACGTTGAAGACATACATGTTGAGGACAAGGACTGCCAGTTCCTCTATTCGGACGGTGAAAATTTCCATTTTATGGATACCGAAACATATGAACAGTTCGAAATTCCTGTACCGAGCATGGAAGACAAAGCTCTCTATATGAAAGACGGCGAATCCTACAGGGTTGTAATATGGGATGGAAAACCGATCGATATAAAAATCCCCTTCAAGGTAGTCTATGAGGTCACCGAAGCGGCTGATGCGCTCAAGGGCGATACCGTAACCGGGGCAACCAAGGTTGTCACTGTGGAGACAGGCCTTAAAGTTAAGGTACCCATCTTCATCAAACAGGGCGAAAGGATTCTTGTAAACACTGAAACCGGGGAGTACGTAGAACGGGTAAACAACTAACATTCGACGACAAATTTATAAACAGGGAGATCGATTTCCGTTTTATGGGCGAAGATCTCCGTTTTTATTTATCCCACGGGCTTTTCAGCAGCTTCGCAGCTGACCCGGGAACAAAGCTCCTGCTTAAGACGCTTGCCCAGCAGAACGCCGTCCCGAAAAACGGCCGGATATTCGACGCGGGTTGCGGCACGGGAATAATTGCCGTCAGCCTTAAGAAGAAATTCCCGGACGCGGATATAACAGCCGTGGACCGGGATGCTCTTGCACTTTATTTCACCTCAAAAAACGCCGTACATAACGGTATCGGTGAACAGGGCTTCAAAGTGACTGCAGGGCTGCTGCCCGGAAGCCTTAAAATACCGGCCGGGACAGCCCCTCAGAAGTACGATCTAATAGTCTCAAATATCCCGGCAAAGGCCGGTAATCCGGTCATCGCGGATTTTCTTAGGAATTGCGGGCTGCATCTGACAGCCGACGGTTTTGCCGCCGTAGTTATTGTTGCACCGCTCGCAGCCTTTGCCGAAGAATGTCTGAACCTGGCCGGGGCCGAAATACGGTACAGGGAAGAAGACAGGCAGTACTCGGTATTCCATTTCAAACCTCCTGTTAATGAAACAGTTAGAACCTTTCCCGAAATATACGAACGCTCGAAGGTTGATATATCAGGCGTTTACGGCCTGCCCGAATTTGACTCGATTTCATACTCCACAAAACTGATTCTTGAAGTCCTGAGGGGCTACAGCTGCGGGGGAAAGACCCTGATCTGGAACCCAGGAATCGGGCATCTGCCTGCCGCCTGCAGCAGCGCTGCCGAGCTGACAATAGCCGGAAACGACCTGCTTCAGCTGAAAGCCTGTGATTATAATTCCACCGCCGGATCGGTTCATTACCACCTTCCGTTCTTCTCCGCGCTTGAACAGTCCGCGGTTACAAAACAGAATTATATAATTGCCGTACCCGACTTTGTGAGCGGTGCGGGTGCTGAGCACGGGATCATCAGTACAGCCGGAAAACTGCTCGAACCGGGCGGTAAACTTCTGGTTGCCGGGAAAAGTTCAGATATGGCCAGGCTTGAAAAGAGCAGGAAAGACTTCTCGGTTAAGCACAGCATTAAATACAGGGGGTTCAGGGTAATTCTGCTGCAGCAGCCTGGAAGCAGACGCTGATTGTTATCCAAGTCCGCACTTTATTGTTTTTCAAAAATGATATATAATCAAATCAATTATATTTAAGTAAAAGGAGAATATCTAAATGAGAGTAACCACTAAAGGCAGATACGGACTGCGGGCAGTATTGAAACTTGCCGAACAGGATAACCGGAAACCGCTTTCAATCAGTACAATTGCGGCAGAAGAAGATATTTCCCCGGAATTTCTTGAGCAGATATTCTATAAGATGAAAAAATCAGGAATTATCAAATCGACAAGAGGCCCCGGCGGCGGGTTCAGCCTCCAGAAGAAGATTGAAGATATTTCACTGGCGGATATTCTCGAAGCAGTCGGCGAACCGGTTATGCTGTCGCCATGTTCTACCGAAGGAGCCAAAAAAGACTGCCCCCGCACAGGTGATTGTGATGCATACGGCATCTGGCAGGAAGTGACAAACCATCTGAATGATTACTTCAGCAGCCTGACGCTGAAAGATATGCTCGAACATAAACTTGTAAAATTATAGAGGCAGAATCTTTCTGAATTCCTAAAATTACGTCATCCTGATTTACCCCGATAAATTTTTTTTTTGTTTTGATCAATCAGTTTATTGTATTAAAATAAAATTATGGACTTTTTGTTAGGTGTTGAAATTGATAATAGCCGAATTGCATGGATATACAATTCAGTCCGGCCGGTGGAGTCAAAAGTTCAGCTTACGACAGTCTCTGATAACCAGCGCAGAGCTGTACTCAATTTTTATATCAAACAGTCAGGAAAAAAAATATTTCTTTTCAGAGAATCGTTGACAGGGATTCCCCTGATGAAAGCCGGGGAACCGAGCCTCGATGTCAAATCCAGCGTTCGCGGAAAATCCTTTTTTTATGAAATTTATATAAACGGCAGCCTCGTAAGAAGAAGTACCCACGATCTAAGCAGGTACATGAGGAACCGGAAACCTCTGTATATAGGAGGCGCAGCTGCTGCGCTTTTAATTCTGATCGCTCTGATATACTTCCTGCTCATACCTCTCCTGAACCCGGGACAGACAAAAAACATCACCGAGACGGTTCAAACCACTAAACCCGATAGTTCCGGGACTGAAAAAGGAGTCGCTTCAACCCGTACGCCGCTCGCAGACAGCGGGCAGAAGAATACGGAAAGCACTATAGCCGATAAACCCGCTATAGTTGCAGAAACCGCCGGCAGTGATGTAACCGGTAAATCAGCTGCTGAAGAGTCGGCTGAAAAAACGGATTCGGTACAAACAGGCGAAACCGAAACAATCCCTGCAGCTTCCGGTGACAAACCGCCGGACCTGCCGACC
This sequence comes from Spirochaetales bacterium, assembly GCA_003245835.1. Taxonomy (GTDB): domain Bacteria; phylum Spirochaetota; class Spirochaetia; order UBA9216; family UBA9216; genus Thalassospirochaeta. The sequence continues at coordinate 12,074 of QKCC01000313.1, forward strand.
CAGGTTCAGACAAATACTGTTGTGTTCACCGAAAGTGAAATATCAGATAGGCATTCGGTCTATTTTCAGCCCGACAGCGCTGTCATAACAGCGGAAGCAGCCAGTAACCTCGAAGCTTTCATAAAAAAACTTCCGAAACGCGGTGAAATATCGGAGGGCCGGTTCCTGATGGAGATAAGGGGGCATTGCGCCCGCTTCGGAACAGAGGAAGGCCGGGCTGAATTAAGCAAGGAGAGGGCGACAGCTGTTTACAATTTTATTAAATCGGAGTGGGGCATCAAGGCGGACAGCCTTGTGACAGGCGCCGGCGCAAGCGAACCGGTTACCCTGAATCGCGATGAACAGTACCTGAACAGAAGAGTTGACGTCAATATAAAGGGAAACTATAAAACAGAAAAAAGTGAGTAACAAAGGGGTTGTGATGCAGAAAAATGTTGGATTTGTTTCATTCCGGATAGCAGGAACCGACGGCGTGAGCCTGGAAATCAAAAAATGGGCCGATATATTCGAGCGCAATAACTGTCCGTGCTACTATTTTGCGGAGGAACTGGACACTCCGCCAGAGGTGTCATACCAATCCCAATATGCTCATTTTAAAAATCCCCTGATCGAAGAAATCAACAGCAGAATATACGGAACCTCAAAGAGAGACCCTGACCTTACGGCAAAAATTCACCACTACCGAAAGCGCATCAAGCAGGAACTTCACGAGTTTGTCGATAAATTCAAAATAGACCTGCTGGTACCCCAGAACGCGCTGACCATTCCGCTGAATATTTCTCTCGCGCTTGCCCTCACAGAGTTTATAGCCGAAACTGAAATAAAGACCATCGCCCACCATCATGATTTTTTCTGGGAACGCAAGAGATTTCTGCGCAACTGTGTCTGGGATTATTTCAACATGGCGTATCCGCCGCACCTTCCGTCCATAGAGCACGTGGTTATCAACAGCTCGGGACAGAATCAGCTTGCGCTGCGGACAGGGATATCGTCGACACTTATACCGAATGTGATGGATTTTGAAGACCCCGCACCGGGAAAGGACGAATATAATGCCGATATCAGGCAGGCCCTCGGCATCTCCGACGATGAAATACTGATACTGCAGCCGACGAGAGTCGTGCAGAGGAAGGGAATCGAGCACGCAATCGAGCTGGTAAGCCGGCTTGGAGAAAAGGCTGTATTTGTAATATCCCACGCCTCAGGTGATGAGGGGCATGAATACGAGAGCAGGGTCCATGATTTTGCAAGGCTGATGGGCATCAGGGCAGTGTTCGTATCAGAACTTATTGCAGACAAAAGAGAAATCAAAGACGGAAAGAAAATCTATACACTTCAGGACATTTATCCGTACGCCGACTTCGTAACCTATCCATCGCTTATAGAGGGATTCGGAAATGCGTTTCTGGAGACGATTTATTTCAAAAAACCTATCCTTGTCAATAATTACTCAATCTACTCTACCGACATAAAGCCGAAAGGTTTTGACGTTATCGAAATGGATGATTTCATAACGGATGAAACTGTCGAAGAGGTGAAGGAAGTGCTTGGAAATCCGGAACGCTGCAGACAGATGGTTGAAAAAAACTACCGGATAGCGCTCTGCTTTTATTCCTACAAGGTGCTCGAAGAAAAGCTCTGGGACCTTATGACAAGATTCTGGGGAGCATCCGATAACTGCCGCGGTTAAGCTGTCACGCTGCCGATTAATCTGATTATCAAACCTCATTCAGCCGTCAAAATGGAATCAGGATAATACGTCCTGCAGACAGAAAAGCATGACAATTTTTGTCAGTTTTTTGTTGACGAATTAGGGGTGCCTTATTATTTTAGTTATATAGAAGTGAATAGCTGAAGGAGGCTTGATATGACTGAAAAAGAATTGATGCGGGAGCATCTCGAACATAGCTTATTGATGCCTTTTGTAGGCAGTTCCCCATTCAGGGGCGATCCTAAAAAATACAGAAAGTTCGAAAGTAAAAAAGAAGGAATTGCAGAATACCCTGCAATTGGGTTTACCCTGTACGGATAACCCGTCAAATAACCATCTGATTCACTCTCCTCCGAGACGGACCATGCTCCTGTATGGCCCGTCTTTTTTTGGGACAGAAAATCAGCCGTAAAAGGAAGCTTCTATCTGTTCAACAGATTCCGCAGCAACGGCAGCTTCGGCGAACGCACGGCAGTCGGATATAGTGCAATGTTCCGCAAAGCGCTTCATTTCCGGTATATGCAGAGGATCAGCACTGAATTTTCTTATACCGATGCCGAGCATAAACCTGAACATGCCAGGGTCCGTGGCAGCTTCACCGCAGACAGAAAGTTCGGTTCCGTCGGTTTCAGCCTGGAGAGCAATTTTTCGCAGGCTTCTTAGAATGGCCGGATGCCAAGGTTTGTACATATCCCTGACCCTTTCATTTGTTCTGTCTACAGCAAGGGTATACATAATCAGATCATTTGTTCCAATACTCATAAAATCTGCGGCCCTGGAGAGTTCCGCAATAATTTCTACAGCGGCGGGAAGTTCGATCATGGCTCCTAATGCCGGGGAGTCGTTAAAAACCGCCCCATCAGACCGGAGGGCTTCAATATTATCGAGGACGAGTGCCTTTGCCTGCAAAAATTCATCAAGACTTGAAATCATCGGAAACATTATCTTCAAATCATGTCCTGCACCCGCCCGGAGCATGGCCCTGATCTGGTCCTGAAAAATCTCGGGATAACCGAGAGAAAACCTGATTCCCCTGAAACCGAGAAACGGATTGGCTTCAGCCTTAAGGCTTGAGTATCCGGGCATCTTGTCGCCGCCTATATCGAGAGTCCTGAAAAGACACTCGGCATCACCGATCTTCGTAAAAATCCTGCTGTAGAGTCGATACTGTTCCTCTTCCGAGGGAAATTCGTTCCTGACAATGAAAGGAAACTCGCTTCGGTACAGCCCTATACCGTCAGCCTTCACTCTCAACGCAGCATCCACATCATGAATAATATTGATATTAGCCTGGACCTTCAGTTCCGTACCGTCTGCAGTAACTGCTTTTTCAGGAACATTTTCGTCGACCGATGATTCCGCACTGACGGCAGTCTGGTAGCTTGACCGGATCACATCCGAGGGGTTTACGTATAAAATATCAGACCCTGTATCAAGAAGGAGCTCGGCGTGCTCAGGTATTGAGAGGACCTGACGATCATCAGTCATAAACAGAGGCAGTCCGAGCGAACGGGACAGAATCGATATATGAGCGGTAACTCCGCCGCCGTAAAGAACAAGACCCCTTGCCTTCTGAAGCCATATTTTTACAAGCTCTGAAGGAAATATTTCCTCCGCCACTATTATGTTTGCTGAGTAGTCTGCCGACTCGAAGGATTCCCCGTACAGATTTGCGAGCAGTCTGTGTTCCAAATCCTTTATGTCCTGAACCTTTTCCTGAATCCCGGGAAGATCGGACTTCGAAAAGATCTGTACGTACTGGCTTGTTATCCTTCTAACTGCTTCGTCGGGTTTTATTCCCGTATGAATCAGGTTCCGCATTTCACCGGTAAAATTGTCATCCCTGAGCATCAGAAAATGGGCGGTAAAAATCATTCCGGCTACGTCTGAGAGTGAATCGTCAATATTGTACTGAAGCTCTTCCAGCTGATTCATGGAAAGTTCAAGCGCCTTATCAAAGGCTGCAACCTCTAAATCAAGACATTCTTCATCTGAATCATCCGGATCAACGCAGCCCTCAAGATCATCATCCTCGGTCAGATTCTTATAAGCTATGAAAGATGAATCCCTGCGGCTGTTGAAAAGGTAGGCGGCGCCTGCCGCAGTGCCCATACCGATTCCTGTACCCTTTATTGAAACATTTGTACATTCGCCGCCCCCGGATTTTTTCGCCTTCAGACTCATCAGCAGCTGACTGTTTTCAATCGAAGCGGCCAGCTGAGAGGCAATAGCCTTAAGGGCGGCGGTGTCCCGCCTGCTGAAGTAATCAGGCTGCTTATGCTGCAGGGTAATAACCCCAATCCGGCTGAGTCCCTTCTTTATGGGCACAGCCAGGAATGCTTCATATTTTTCTTCGTCAATATTTTTAAAAAATTTGTAGGCAGGATTGGCAGATGCCCGTGCTTCACGGACGGGTCTGAGCTCTTTCATCGCGATTCCGGTAATACCTTCACCGGGTTTGAGCCGCACCTTTCCGATAGAGCTAGGAGACAGTCCGACGGTGGCCCTGAGAACCAGCTCCTGGCTGCTTTCATCGAACAGGTAGATTGAACATACATCAGCGCTCATGTGCTCTGCGACCATCTCGGTAATATCCTGAAGAAGAGTCGAAAGACTGCTTTTCTTGTCGAATACAGAAGTCAGCTCGGAAGCACTTACAATCAAATCAATATTGTCACGCTTTATGTTCATATCCAATAAAATAAGGCATTATAAATAATTAGTCAAACCGGAAAACCGTATATCAGCAATACGGATTACGACCGAATATCCCTGTCTGCCTGCTGACTGACCCCGGACAGGCTCCGGCGGTTTACATCGATCCGATTTCATCATAGAATCAGTACGGAGGCTCAATTGAACCGGATCACAATTTTTCATTATCACCTGCTTCCCGGTGGAGTCACGAATGTAATTCTGCTTGGAGCGAAGGCGCTGATCCGTCATTATCCTGACCTTGAGCTGATTAGGCTCGTATGCGGAGTGAGTGAAAATACTGAAACCATCCGCAAATTACTGGAAATCGAGATTAAGTCTGTAAGCATTAATGGTACTTCTCCAGAATTCGAAATACATATCGAACCCGGTATTTCTTATGTGAAAACCGACAGTAAACTGCCCTCCGGTGAAGCAGAACGGATGGCTGCACGGCTGACGGGGCTCTACGGCGACAGCTTCTGGTGGATACATAATTACCAGCTTGGAAAAAACCCGCTTTTTACGGCGGCAGTTCTTAGAACCGCCTTGAGCCGTCCGGAACAGAAGATGCTGCTGCACATCCACGATTTTCCCGAATGCGCCAGGTACGATAATCTTGATAAACTATTCGGTGCCGGAGTAGTCAATCCTTACCCGGATACCGAGTCAGTCGCCTATTCGCTTATAAACGGACGTGATGCCGTGCTGCTTGAAAAAGCGGGAATATCGCCTGAAAAGATTTTCCTTCTGAATAACCCGGTCGAAGATACTGATTCAGAACAGCCGCCTCAAAACCGGCCTGATGCGGGTAAACTCAAAACCGGCTTCTATGAATACTGCAGCAGGATTTTCCCGAAGATCGATCCGGGGGCTGCTCTTGTATTTTACCCGGTCAGAACAATCCGCAGAAAAAACGCCCTCGAAGCCGGGCTCGCCGCCGCGATTTCGGAAGTTCCGGTGAACCTTGTATTGAGCCTTCCCGGTGTTTCGGAGCGGGAACAGGCTTACTCGGCGGCTTGTGAAAAATGCTTCAGAGAAGGCCTGATTCCGGGAGCATGGGGCACCGGTGCAGAGTATAATCCGGCGGTCCCGTCTTACCCGGAAATGCTGGGCATCAGCGACATGATAATTTCATCCTCGGTTCAGGAGGGGTTCGGCTACCTTTTTATAAACTCGGTTCAGCTGGGGACCCCGCTGTTTGCCAGAGATCTTGACATACTCGACGGAATAAGGGAGATCTTCCCGAAATCAGGAACTCATTTTTACGATAAAATCGAGGTACCGGTATTAGATTCTGATGCTGAGGCAGTCAGGCTTGAATACAGACGAAAGATAGAGTCGCTTGGAAACTACCTTTCAATTGAAAGACTCAAAACCTTGAAAGCTGAAGCAGACGCCCTGGGTACGGAAGGAAAAATTGATTTTTCATACCTTCCGGTCAATTTGCAGATCCGGATACTTGAACAAATCGGCGAATCCGGGAACTATAAAAATGAAGTCCGGGTAATCAACAGGAACCTGATGAACAGATTCTATAACCTTCTGGAAGCTGGAAAATACAGAACCGAAGGTGTACCCTCCCAGTTCGGTCTGGAGGCGCATTGCCGAAAAGTGGAAGAAATAATCGGTTATATCTACGGCAGTGGAAAAAAACCGCCGGCCGGGAACGGGGACAGAAATGAAACCTCCGAAGAGGAAAGGACTGTTCAGCAGTTCCTTATAGACAGCTTTGCCGGACTGCAGTATATGAGGCTTATATATGACTTCTAAAAGATTGTTACTCCTGATAATTACGTTACTTATTTTAACCTTCGGTGCGTTCTCGGATACCGCCGCAACCGACGACTTTCTTGAAGTAAAGGTCGCATTTATAGGTCCCGCGGACCCAATCTACTCCTGGTGGGGACATGTGGCAGTTATTATTGAAAATAAGGCAAGCGGTGCCGCCAAAGCCTATGATTACGGGAATTTTTCATTCGATCAGGATTCCTTCGTCAGGAATTTTATTATGGGCAGGCTCTACTTTCTGAAGGCGGCATCCAACCCGGCGCGGCTGCTGAAGTATAATGCATTTCTGAACCGCGACATTACAGTTTACACCCTCGACATCAGTCTTGATAAAAAGCTTGAACTCTATAAATTTCTTGAAAACGATATTCTTCCGGAAAACCGTGTCTACCTGTATGATCATTTCTACGACAACTGCGCGACGAGAATCAGGGACCTGATGAACCTTGTTACCGACGGACAGTTCGACAGGACATATGATGTACCGTCTGACAAAACACTGCGGACACAGCTGAGGCGTTCGTCCTACAGCTCTCCATTCATGGACTGGCTGCTAAATTTCGCTCTCCACGCAAAGACAGACGCACCGGCAACAGAACTTGAAGGTATGTACCTGCCGATGGAGCTTGAACGCGGGGTTGCCTCATTGATTGTCACCGATACCGACGGAAACACCAGGCCGTTTGTAAAAAATATTGATATCTACAACAGGGCTGAAGGAAGGGCAAAGGTTCTGGATTACCCGCCGCCGAGGTGGCAGTACGGACTGGCAGTCGGACTGATTTTAGGTGCCGCAGCGCTTCTGCTCAAAAAGAATGAAAACAGAAGCCGCATCAAACTGAGGGCGGTATCATTATTCAGCGCTGTCTTATCACTAGTGCTTGCAGTTCCCGGCAGCCTGCTGTTTTTCATGGCCTTTTTCACCGACCACTACTATACATTCTGGAATATGAACCTTCTTTTTGTTAACCCCTTTTTGTTTGTGACTTTTGCTTTTTCAATCGGGAAACTCATCCGTAAAAATACCGGCGGGGGACTTTCCCGCTGCTGGATGATAACTGCGGCAGGAGCAGGTCTCTCTATAATCATGAAAATGCTGCCCGCATGCAGGCAGGAAAACTGGGAGACCATTCTTATTGTGCTGCCGGCGGCGCTTGTGCTGTCCGGGATTCCGCAGCAGCTGATTTTACGAATCAAATCCGGCAGGCAGCCGATAAATGCAGCCGAATAGATAATCATCAACCCGCGCCAGAGCAGTTCTCTGTAGGACAATCCTACACACCATATCGGTTAACGGCTGAATATAGAAGTCTTAACCTTGTATATTTCACCTAATACCATTATAATGTCGATAACAAAATACCTATAATAATGGAAGGGATACAAATGGCCAATAAAAAAATGGTTACCATTGATGGTAACGCAGCTGCTGCCCACGTAGCATATGCGATGAGTGAGGTCGCAGCGATCTACCCCATCACTCCTTCTTCTCCGATGGGAGAATATTCTGATTCCTGGGCATCTACGGGGAGAAAGAACATCTTCGACAAGAAAGTTGATGTTATCGAAATGCAGTCTGAAGCAGGCGCTGCAGGTGCCGTTCACGGAACGCTCAGCGGCGGTGCACTTACGACTACCTTTACCGCGTCACAGGGTCTTCTGCTGATGATTCCGAATATGCACAAGATTGCCGGCGAAATGCTGCCGACAGTCTTCCATGTTTCCGCAAGGTCGCTTGCCGCACAGTCGCTTTCAATCTTCGGAGACCATTCTGACGTTATGTCTACAAGAAACACCGGTTTCGCTATGACAGCAGCTTCGAATATCCAGGAAACGATGGACATGGCGCTCGTGGCTCATCTGGCGACTCTGAAATCACGGATTCCGTTTCTTGCATTCTTCGACGGTTTCAGAACTTCACACGAAGTAACCAAAGTAGAAGAGATTTCGTATGAAGACATTGCTTCACTTGTTGAACCGGAATACATCGAAGACTTCAGAAGCAGAGCTATGCGTCCGGAAACCCCGATTGTAAAAGTCGCCGCCCAGAACCCCGATGTTTATTTCCAGGGCCGTGAAACTGCCAACAAATATTACGACGCAGTTCCGGGTATTGTTCAGGAGTATATGGACAAGGTTGCGAAACTCACAGGCCGCCAGTATCACCTTTTTGATTACGTCGGTGCCCCCGATGCTGAAAAAATTCTTATTGCAATGGGCTCGGCATGCGATACTATAGAGCTTTCCGTTAATAAAATGGTTGAACAGGGAGAAAAAGTCGGAGCCATAAAGATAAGACTTTACAGACCCTTCTATGCTGATGCTTTTATCGAAGCGATTCCCGCAAGTGTTAAGAAAATCGCTGTCCTTGACAGAACCAAAGAACCCGGGTCTCTCGGCGAGCCGGTCTTCCTCGATGTTGCAGCAGTACTTGCAGGAAAGGACATCAAGGTAATCGGAGGACGTTACGGCCTTTCATCAAAGGAATTCACTCCATCACATGTAAAGGCAGTGTTCGCACACCTCGACGGTGCATGTACAAGCAATTTCACAGTCGGAATCAAAGACGATGTCAGCAATCTCTCTATTGAAGTAAAAGACTATCTCGATGTAACCCCCAAAGACGTTGTAGCATGTATGTTCTGGGGTCTCGGTTCCGACGGAACCGTCGGCGCGAACAAAAACTCGATCAAAATCATCGGTGACAACACCGATATGAACGCCCAGGGTTACTTTGACTACGATTCAAAGAAGTCCGGCGGTGTTACAATCTCGCACCTCAGATTCGGAAAGAGTTCGGTCAATATGCCGTGGCTCGTAAACAGCGCCAACTTTGTGGCCTGCCACAACCCCGCATACATCGGCCGGTACGATATGCTCGGACCGCTGAAGGAAGGCGGAACGTTCCTCCTGAACTCGGAAATTCCCACATCAGAGGTGTTTGAACATCTCACAGCCGAAGAACAGCAGATTATCATCGACAGAAAGATCAAATTTTTCAACATAGACGCTCTGAAGATTGCCGAAAAGGTCGGTCTTGGTTCAAGAATCAATACCGTAATGCAGGCTGCTTTCTTCAAGCTTTCAGGCGTTCTGCCTGAAAAAGAAGCGATCGATCTGATGAAAGGCGCAATCAAGAAAGCCTACATCAAGAAGGGTGAAGACATCGTTAAAATGAACTGGACAGCAGTCGATCAGTCAGCTGCAGCTATTGAACAGGTTACAGTTCCCGCATCAGTCGGCAAGGCATATGAGCCTAAAAAACTGATTGCCGACGATGCAGATGATTTTGCCAAGAACGTAATCAAGAAAGTAATGCACATGAAGGGAAATGATATTCCCGTATCGCATATGTCTTTTGACGGAACCCTTCCGACAGGAACCTCAAAGCTTGAAAAGCGCGGTGTTGCACCGAGGGTCCCGAACTGGCTCAGCGAAAACTGTATTCAGTGTAACCAGTGTGTTCAGTCCTGTCCGCATGCTGCAATCAGGGCCAAAATGATCGAAGGCGACAAGATGGCCGGTGCTCCGGACACTTTCGACGCTGTCGATTACAAGGCTGCCAAGGGAAAAGACTTCAAATACAAGATCCAGGTATTCATTGAAGACTGCCAGGGTTGTTTCGTATGTGTTGAAACCTGTCCGGCAAAAACAAAGGCGCTTGTTGCCAGTACTCTTGAAAAAGAGAGAGCCGCCGGTGAAAATGCAAATGAAGCATTCTTTGAATCACTCCCCTACGGTACTCTTGACGGTTCAGCTGATGACAATGTCAAGGGCGTACAGTTCAGACAGCCGCTGTTTGAGTTCTCAGGCGCATGCGCAGGCTGCGGTGAAACACCATATGTTAAACTCGTTACCCAGGTATGCGGAAACAGAATGGTTGTAGCCAACGCTACAGGATGTTCATCGATTTACGGCGGTACATTCCCGACAATCCCGTACTGCAAGAACGAACTCGGCCACGGACCGGCATGGGGTAACTCGCTTTTTGAGGACAACGCGGAATACGGTTTCGGAATGAGGCTTGCCGTTGATTCAAACAGAACACTCCTTGAAACCAAGGTTAACAAGGCTTTTGAACTCGGCCTTAAAGGCGAAACAGCAAATGCACTCAAAGCCCAGATGGCTATGTGGAAGGCTTCGGATGCTGCTGCAATTGAAGGCCAGATGAAACTCGGCGGACTGCTCAAAGCTGAAGCTTCAAAGGCAAGCGGAGAAATGAAGCCGGTTCTCGACAAGATTGTAGAACTTAAAGACTATTTCGTAGATAAGTCGGTATGGATCTTCGGCGGTGACGGATGGGCATACGACATCGGTTACAGCGGCGTAGACCATGTTGTTGCAATGGGCAAGAATGTAAACATACTTGTTATGGACACTGAGGTTTACTCAAATACCGGCGGACAGGCTTCAAAAGCCACCCCGATTGCCGCAGTTGCCAAGTTTGCCAACGCAGGTATGCAGCTTACAAAGAAGAACATGGGCTTCATGTGTATGAGCTACGGCTACGTATACGTTGCGTCCATCGCTCTCGGAGCAAACAGAAACCAGGCACAGAAGGCTATCATGGAAGCTGAAGCATACGACGGACCTTCAATCATTTTTGCCTACGCTCCGTGTATCAACCACGGAATCGACATGATGAAATCCCAGCTTGAAGAGAAGAGAGCTGTAGACTCAGGCTACTGGCCGCTCTACCGCTTCAACCCTGCAGCTGAAGAAGGCAAGAAATTTACATGGGAGGCCAAAGAGCCTACTCTTGATTTCCAGGAATTCATCAGAAGCGAAAGAAGATACACTTCGCTGCTTGCAACCAACCCCGATCACGCGGAAGAACTTTTCGCCAGAGCGGAAGAGGACGCAAAGAAGAGAATGTCCTTCTACAAAAAGATGGGCGAAATTATGTAATCGAACCTGCTGCGCAGGTTTTGGAGTTTCGGTGACACCGAAACTCCACCCATATTAACGATGAAATATGGCCGCATGCCTTCGGGTGTGCGGCTTTTTTTATGCCTGCACCGCTCGATTTGATTGGCCGCTGAGGACACGAATAAAAATAAGAGTCTTTAGAGGGCAGTTAACAAAATATCGAGATTGCTCTATTTAAGTACCCTGCGGATTATCTTTGCATAACCGGGAAGATCGGCGGAAAGTTTTTCGTTATCGATTGCCCTGACACCTGAAATAGCCACACCGTCGTCAGTGTAGACGAAAAAGAGCCTTATACCATCGGTAAGAACCTGCTGCTTGTCCAGCCGGTTTCTGGAAGCTATCTGCTCAAGAAGATCGTCATGCCCTACAGAATCATAAATGGAAAAATTGGCGGTATCCCCGTAAACAACAAGAAAGCCTCCTCTGCTGCCGCGTGTTGAGCTGACATTGACCTGTCCTTCTGCAAACCAGTACTTCACACGTATAAATATAACAGAAGGACAGCAGGATAACTGCAAATTAAATTTATTTTTGATGTATAAATTAAAAAAAACTACTTTTTTATAGTCCCGTATGCTAATATTAATTCTGCCTCCTAATGAAGTATCTGATATTTTGTTTTACCGCCGGACAAATGGCAGTAGATGATTATGGAAGATATCAAAACAGTTGAAAAACAGTATGCTGATAATATACTCCATAACAGGTTCTTATTTTCAATCATGCACCTTGTTGTTCCCCTGTTATATTATGGGATCAGCATGTCCCATACAATCGGCTTTACTGACGCCGCATTGGTTTTAAATAATGCATATAATCTTAATATCAGCGCATGGGTTGATAATCACAATCTATTTTCACTTCTTTCATATTTATTAATAAAAATATTCAGCGGAATTGACCCGTTCATGGTTTCAAACACAGTATCTATGGTATGCGGTGCACTGACTGTTTTCTTTGTCTATCTGTTATCAAAGGAAATCAGCAACAGCTTTATCATCAGCAGCATTGTCAGTATAGTTACTATGCTGTCCCATTCGCTGACCTGGCACTCTACAATGCTTGAAGTTTATACTCTCAATTCATTTCTTATGATGGTTTTTCTGTATTGCTTCTACAAATACTATTCTGACAGAAAAATCCGTTTCGCCTATCTGGGCATTTTTTCCTGGGGACTTGGAATATCAAACCATATTCTGATGGCATTGTTTGTTTTTGCGGTTATATCTTTTCTGATTATTGAACGCAGTAAACTGTCGGTAAAAAATATTATCATAGGATTCGTCTGCTTTCTGGCCGGTTTTTCGCTGTTCATTGCTGCCTTCGTAAAATCTGCTATGAGATATCATTCAATAATAACAATATTCCACCATTTCACCGGCGGTGATTTTCGCAATCTGATGTTTTCTTCAGAAGGGTTATTATTCTGGACAAAAAATTATATCTATTTTTTTCTGTATCAGTTCTCAATAATAGCTGTAATAATCGGTTTTTTCGGAATAAAAGCATTTATGAACAGAAAGCCTTTCAGCGTATTTTTTTTATCATCTATCCTGGTGCAATTAATCTGGTCATTAAATTACCATGTTTGGGATATCTTCGCATTCGCGCTGCCCGTATACGTAATGTTTGCAATTCCAATTACCGCAGGACTCAGTTCAATAAACGGCAGAAAGTTAAGATCAGTTTTACTTGCCGTCCTCGTCCTGTCTTCATTAGGCAGGCTGGGCCTGTATCTTAGTATAGGCAGATTTCAGCCCGTAAAAGATTATATTAGTGATTATCCAATGATTTCCATGACAGAGAATACGTTCGATCCGATTGAATATTTCTTAAATCCGTATAAAAGGGGATTTAATCTCGTTGAACAGTATACACAGCAGCTTAATGATAAAATCCCCCGGAATGCTGCAGTTTATGACAATATATATGACTATCCGTTTACTTATTATTATCAGGACATCAAAAAGCAAAGACTCGATATTCACTGCCCGATTGTTTTTGCATTCTGGGTAACAGAAGGAGAAATCAGAGCATTGACAGCTGAAATAAATGGGTATCTTCAGAATAAAGAAAGAGAGGTGTTTCTATCCGTTTTTGTATTCAGGACTCTTGAGGAGCACCTGGAATACAGAAAAAAAGATGAAGCGATTATCTTTGACCGCCAATTTTTGTATCATTTATCGAATTGAGAATCCTGATTTCTGAAAACGAATTTCTTGTCCAGAAAATATTTAACGGTATATCCGATTGAAAGGCCTATAACCGCACCGATATATTCAGACCCGTTCCGCGGAAATATAAAATGAAAGGCTATTTCAAATCCCCAGAAGATTGATGTAGTAACGACCCCGGTGACAGTATATATTATAAAGACCTTCATCTCCCATACTCTTTTCCTCACAGAATAGTAAAATATATATCTTTTATCCAAATAATATTTGACCAGCAATCCGCTTCCGGTACCTGATAAAATGCCTGTATAAAGACTCCAGCGGCCGCTGTATATCTGTCCGTTAATACGCTGCACACATAGATTGACTGAAACAGAAATTACAGCAAAAAGTATATATTTCAAAGCAAGTTTTATTCTTTTCAAACTGCAGCTCCCCAATTATGCAGTAAGAACAAAAAAGATTATCAGACACAGCCAGCTGAAAAATATGATCAAAATTGTCCTATCTTTTAGTATAAGATCTATCGGCTCCCCCTTTGTCTGATCATTGTAAGTGAGCATTATGTACCTGAAAATACCGAAAAGCACTAACGGCACGGTAAAGACCAGCCTGCCGGCGCCAAAGCGGGCTGATGTCTCCGGAGAAATCGCGTATAAGGCATAGGAGATTATCGAAAGTGCAGCGCTGAGTCCGACAAATAATTCAAGCATCTTGAGACTGTATAACTTAAAGACCATCCGGTGTTTTTCTTTGTTATCGTTAAGTACAATGAACTCACTCCTTCGTTTATTGAAGCTTATAAATAAGGCCAGGAAAAAAGTGGTCAGCAATATCCAGTCAGAACTGGAGACACCTATTGCGTATGAACCGGCAAGAATTCTCAGAAGAAAACCCATCGATACGGTACATACATCCAGTATGGGTATCTGCCTTAACTTAATGGAGTATAAAAAGTTCATTCCTATGTAGCTGACAATAACAGTCAAAACCATTTTATTGCAGCACATTAAAAATACGACTGCAGGAATAAGCAGAAGAATTGCGATAAGAACGGCAGCTCTTACTGTTACCCTCCCGCTTGCGATAGGCCGGTGTCTTTTAACCGGATGTTCAGCATCCTTTTTTCTGTCTGAAATATTGTTGAGAATATAGACAAATGATGAGGAAAATGAGAACGCAAAAAAGGTATAAATTGTTTTTATTACTAATTCATAAGAAAGCAAATTGAAAGAAAAGATCAGTGGCGCAACAACAAATATGTTTTTCAACCAGTGTTTAATATGTAAAAGTTCAATATAACTTTTCATAACAGCCTTAAAAAAATAATTTTATCAGTCTGAGAGCCCCCTGCCTCCAGGGCACCCTGTGCGTGATGCCTGTTTTGCCCCTGAAAGAATCAATGTTGCTGAGGTACCATTCGTAATTCCTTAGAAGAGCATTCCGGTTGGAAAAAGATGGAGAGTAACCAAGCATTTTCACGGCTTTTTCAATCGATACGAATGAATCTCTGGATGCGGTTTCATAGATCCATTTATAAAGCGGCGACAAATTAAATATTTCAAGCAGCTTGAGCACTTGTATAACCGGCCATGCCGGAAAGGCAATGATCCTTTTCCCGAACCCGGCAGCATCCAGGACTTGCTGAAAATCCTCTTTTATGCATGAATAATCCCCGGCACCGATATTGAATACATCATTAACAATTTCAGCATCCAGGGTCATGCACAAAAAAATCGCCTCGCACAGGTCTTCGACATCCAAAAGCTGATACCTGTTTTCTCCTTTCCCTATCACCGGGAAATTTCGGCCTTCACTTGCCCAGCCATACAGAAGAGAAAAGACTCCCAGGCGCTCGGGACCGATAAAGGATTTCGGTCTTAGGATTGACACTGTCATTCCCTGTTTTCTGATTTCATTACAGATTTTTTCAGCCTCAATTTTGGCTTTCCCGTAGGGACCAACTCCGACAAGCGGATCATCCTCAACCAGCGGATGATGATCCGGAATACCGTAAACGGCGGTTGAAGAAATTTGAATAAATCTTTTAACACCGGAATTCAGGGCAGTGTCTATTACATTTCTTGTGCCGCCTACATCGGTAGAAAATATTTCATCGCTTGAATAGCCTGGTAAAGCAGCCGCGGCATGAATTACAATATCCACAGTCTGCATGGCTTGTTCTACAGTTGCAGGATCTTTTATATCGCCCTTTATTGATTGAATCAGGCTCTTTTCGGGGTAATTGAAATCGGATAAATCCAGTGAGATTATTTCGAACTGCTTATTTAAAAGGAAGCGGATAAGATTAATTCCCAGAAAACCGGAACCTCCGGTAATCAACACCCTCATAACGCACCCTTATATCAGGCTGGCAGTGTTGTCCCCTCCCGCAGCAGCTTCTCAAATTCGCCTGCCGTCATCGGTTTGGCGAAGTAATATCCCTGCATTCTCTCACAGCCTAACTTCGTAACGATTTCTGCCTGTTCTTTAGTTGTAACCCCCTCAGTAATTATCCGCTTGCCGCGGGTTTTAACGAGGGCAACCATCGCCGCAAAAAATTCCAAATCAGCCTTGTTTTTATCAATATTATCTATGAATATCTTGTCCACCTTCAGGACATCCGCCGGTATATTTTTCAGGTATTCAAGAGACGACTGCCCTGTCCCGAAATCGTCAATATATATTTCAATTCCGAGTTCTTTCAGCATTTGTATCCGCTTAATAAATTTTTCCGGGTTTTTAATACCCTCAGACTCGGTGATTTCAAGCTTGATATGACGCGGATCAAGGTGGTCGGCATTCCTGAGAGCATTTTTGACAATCTGCTCCAGCTGATCATTGCTGAACTCCCTGGCACAAAGATTAAGCGAAATGTATATATCGTATGTTTTTGCCCAGACTGACATCTGGCGTGCTGTCGAAAAGATTACCCATTTACCTATTTCTTCGATCAAACCGGTATCTTCTGCAAGAGGGATGAAATCAACCGGCGATATGATACCTCGTTTTCCGTTATTCCAGCGAATCAGAGCTTCGGCACCGCAGACAGTCCCGCTTATATCAACGATCGGCTGGAAGTAAAGCTCAAATTCGTTGTTATGAAAAGCTGACGTAAGTTCGGCCTCCATCTCAAGGCGGTGCCTCGATACTGAATGCAGTTCTTCATCAAAATACTGGTACGATCTGCCGGATTTTACGGCCTCATCTGCAGCCGACACCGCCTTCTGCATCAGTCCGGCCTTATCTTCGGCGTCATGCGGAAAAACTGAAATACCAATTGCGGCCCTGAGCTTAATCGTATACTGTTTGTGCTGATACGGATGGGTAATAGAAACATGCAGTTTTTCAGCTACCCGCGCGGCATCAGTCTTGGTTTGAATTCCGGATAGGAAAACAACAAGTTCGCTGCCCATATACGAAAACGTGTAGTCACTTTCCCTGAGGCATTCCTTTATACGCATGCCGGTGTTCTCAAGCAGGATATTCCCGATCTCATGACCGAACTTCTTGTTTACATCCTTATGATTTATCATATCTATAAACAAAACCGCCCTGAGATTTTCACTCTTTGAACGCCTTGCCTTCTCGAGTTCCATGTCGAGAATTACTCCGAGCGATTTTCGGTTAAAAAGTCCGGTAAGAGGGTCCCGATATTCATAATTAATCAGCTTTGACTCAATTTTACCTAGCTTTGTAATATCATGTGTAAAGACAAGAGCATGGGTAACATCCTGATCATCCTCCCTGTACGGATAATAGGAAACATGCATATACCTGTTCTCAATGCCGAACTTGAAAGTTTCAACATAATGAACTTCCTCGCCCGCAAAACACTGGTCGAGATATTTTTTTATTGTATCATTAAACTTCTCCGGACCCCATACATGGGACACGGTCTGATTTATTATTTCAGCCTTAGGTTTGCGGATAATCTTCTCATACGCGGCGTTAACCACCTCGTATTCATAATTCCTGTTTATAAGGGTAATAAAATCGCGGGAAGTATCGACTATATATTTATACCGGTCGGCCATTGCCTTCCATTATCAGGCTTATCGGAATAAACTTCAAGTTCATTTTATATTACTTTCAGATTACTTTTTTAAAGATATTTAAGATAGATTTAAGGTGACCGATCATTCTTTTCACACTATTAATTGAAACACATTCGGCTATAGTATATAATGACGAAACATCTCTTGGAGGGAGAATAAATGTTGAGAAAATTGTCTATTTTACTCGTGCTTTTGCTGATCATCACAGCTGTTGTTTCAGCCGAAAATTTTAATTGGAATTCCAATTACGAACAGGGGAATTTTATCCTCGATCTTGATGCGGGATTTGAAGACGGATATGCTTTTGAACTTGCTGCATATCCCGGCGTTGAAATGATCTTCTTCAAACCGGATTTCGACGGTATAAGATTTATAGATATCGGCGGAAAACTCATGGGAAGAGTCGGAATCGGGATTATACCTGCTGCACTGGATGTTGGTATCGGAGCAGCCGGTACGCTGCATTTCGGATTCAAAGACCTCGGTATCGACGGACTAAGCGAATACCTGGATCCTTTTGATTTCTTCGGGGAATTCGGAATCTGCTTTGATTTCCTGCATAGTTCAACATACATGTTCGGAGCTGTGGTTAATTCAGGTTTCAACTACTTTCTTGACGACGGATTTTCTCTCGGTTTGAAGTATACTCACTGGAATGGTTACGACGGCGGTACTATTTCGGCCCGAATGACTTTCAAAGACAAAGCCAAGGCAGAAAAAGCTGTTGATAAAAAACTGAACGATTAGTTTCAAAGCTCAACTTTATCAGTATCGGGTGCTTCGGTTGTAATAGCCGAAGCACCCGTTTTTTATGCTGAGCTATTCAGCAGTATTACACTATTCTGCGGGCTCCAGTCCACCGCCCTCTAATCAATCTTTAAGAATTAGTTATGCCCGGCATTAATCTTTTTGGATTGTTGCTAACACAGAGCGGCTGTTAAATAATATCTCAAGTAATTCTATGAGGTTTATTTAATGTCGGTAAATGATTCAGTCTCAGCAAACGTGAAGAAGATAAGAACAAAAAAGAAACTATCCCAGGAGTCATTAGCCGAACTTGCAGGATGTTCAAAAAACCATATAAGCGCCATCGAGAGGGGAAAAAAGTTTCCCGGAGCAGTACTTCTAGATAAAATATCCGAAATCCTCGATGTAAAACCGTATGAACTGTTTCTTGATGAATCCGACCTCGATACTATCAGAAAAAAAGACACAGTCATTGAATATGTAATGGACTCGATAGACAAGGATCGGCTTAAATCTCTGCTTAATAATAAGAAAAAATAGTCTGATATTCAGCATTGCTCAACAGCAGGTTTTTTCGGATAATCACACATGGACAAAATCATCCCCCTGCAAGTGAACGACGGACTGCCCGATTATCCCGTTAAAGAGGGTTTTACCGATATCGAAAAAAAGCTGCGCGATTGCAGCGCACTTGCGCTCGAAGCCCCCACAGGTTCAGGCAAAACAACCCTGCTTCCCCTGCTCCTGATGAGCTCTGATCTTTCGGACAAAAAAATTCTCCTTACACAGCCGCGCAGAATTGCAGCAAAATCCGTCGCCGTCAGAATGAGCAGACTGCTGGGAACAAAACCGGGAACTACGGTAGGCTACCGCGTCAGGGGCGAGTCATGTTTTTCTGACTCCACACAGATTGAGGTTGTAACGGAAGGCTACGCCGTCGCGCTTATGCAGAAGGATCCGTTTCTGTCGGAGTACAGCTGGATTATTCTCGATGAATTTCATGAACGCCATCTGGACGGAGATCTGCTCTTTGCCATGTTGCGGGACCTGCGAACGGAGACTTTTCCCGGTGAAGCTCCGGGTATTATCCTTATGACCGCTACATGGCAGGGACAGCCCCGTGAAAAACTGAATGAATT
>QKCC01000312.1 GCA_003245835.1 Spirochaetales bacterium
TATATGGTATAATCTGTTTCAGGAATGTGTAGTACGAAAGAGGAGTACGCGAAGTGACAGACTACAGCTTTGAAACAGCCGACGGTTCAACCATATATGCAGCAAAATGGGAAGCAGAAAATCCAAAAGGAATTATTCAGATAATACACGGAATGGCGGAGCATATCGGCCGCTACGATGAATTCGCCCGTTACCTTAACAGAAGCGGTTATATTGTTGTCGGAGCGGACCTTCGCGGCCATGGTAGGACGGCGGAGTCCCGCGAAACACTTGGTTACTTCGCGGATAAGGACGGCTGGAATAAAGTAATCAACGATAATGTTGTTCTCGGGAACCTGATAAAAGACGAGAATCCGGGCCTTCCCTTCTATATAATCGGTCAAAGTATGGGTTCGTTCATCCTCAGGAAGCTTATTATAGATTACCCGGATAATATAGATAAGGTAATTCTGCTGGCAGGCGGGGACCTTCCTGATTTTCAGGTTTATTCATTGACCCTCCTTGCAAAAATACAGGAAATCTTTATCTCCAAAAAAAAGCAGTCCGGGCTGATCAACGGTCTTTCTTTCTCAAAGCTTAACGACCAGTTCAAACCCGGTAAAACAGGTTTTGAATGGCTCTCGCGCGATGAAAATGAGATTATTGCGTACCTCGAAGATCCTTTATGCGGCTTTGTTGCGACGCTCGGGTTCTTCAATGATTTTGCATACGGTATGAAGTATCTCAAAAAGAGAGAAGCCTACATCCGGACGCCAAAAGAACTTCCGATCCTCTTCTATTCAGGCAGCCGGGACCCTCTCGGAGCAAATGGAAAGTATATCAATGCTATTTCAGAAAAATATAAAAAGCACGGATGCATTGCGATTGATGTAATGTTCAACGAGGGCGGTCATCACGAGAGCCTTCATGAGATAAACAGGGAAGAAGTCTTCAGAATCCTTACAGACTGGATAGAGGAAAATGCAGAACCAAAAAAAAAGGCCGAACCTCCGTCGGCCTTGAGCGCCCAGGCTTGTCGGGAAGAGTCATAAACTCAATCCCTCTGCCGGACTCAATGTAAAGCTGATGCGTACCGCAGGGCCCGCATCAGCCGTATATTACTTATTCCAAAGAACCTATATTAGCCTCGATTGCATCAGTGAATGCAAGCCTGAAGTTTTCAGCCTCGTCTTTTGAAACGTCTGGCCGATCCTCCTTCAGATGGCGTATATAATCCTCGGCACCGCCCTCACGGTAGCCTGTAACCAGCAGCGGCGTCAAATCGCTTTTCATCAGCCATATTGACGGATACCCCTGAACCCCTAACAGCTGGGCAATAATCTGGTTATGTCTGACCTGATCGTCAGGGAGCTGCAGGCTGTTCGGAAAGTCAAGAAACAGAAGCACCAGGTTTTTATCGGCAAATGCCTTGAACTCATCCGTGGTAAAAACTTCGGCATTCAGCTTCTTACACCAAATACACCAGTCAGAACCGGTAAAATCTATCAAAATCTGCTTATTCTCTTCGTTGGCAATGCGGTATGCATCCCTGATGTCAGTAACCCATCCCTCAGGAGGATAACTTGATGCTGAAGGTTTATTGTCGCGCTGCTGGACCGATACCTGCGCAGCCTGGTCCGTTCCATCGGCAGGTCCGGGCTGGGCGGCTTCCTTTCTACCTGAGGCAGAAACTGTAAATGCCGCCGACAGTAAAAGAAGCAGCATGATTCCGGTAAATCTTAATCGCATATTCATACATAGAATATAACGCTGTGTTTATATTTTGACAATATATATTTTCCCTTATATAATAAATCTATGTACGACATTATAGCCGGCTTGTATTCAGAACTGTTCCCGCCTGATAATTCCCGCTGCGGGTTTATTATTGAAGAATGCGGTATAAAACCCGGGCAGGCAGCCTCTATTCTCGATGCAGGATGCGCAACAGGCGATCTTGCTTTTGAGCTTTCGAATAACGGCATCAGGGTTTCGGGAATAGATATAGACCCCGCTATGATCAGTATTGCGAAACAGCGTGCTGATGCGGTAAAAGACCAAGCCTGCCCTCCGGATTTTTTTGAGGCGGGGTTAAACGATATAGGCAAGCTGTTTCAACTTAATTCATTTGACGGTATCGTCTGTTTCGGCAACACACTCCCCCATCTTCTTTCAGAAGCACAGGTAGAGGACTTCTTCAGACAGGCATCTGCGCTGCTTAAACCCGGAGGTAAATTCATCTTCCAGATCATCAACTTTGATCTTATCGAAAAAAAGGACAGTTTTGATTTTCCGGATATAGATACCGGGGCGGGAATCTTCCGGCGAAAATACAGAAGGCGCCCCGACAAACGGCTTGATTTTATTATCGAACTGACCGACACAAAAACCGGCAGTACCCTGTCAGATTCGGTTCCGCTGCTCCCGATTGGGAGGCAGGCACTGACAGGGATGCTCACTGCTTCCGGATTAAAAGACATCTGTATCTACACCGGATACGAACGGATGCCGGCAGACGGTACGGAATTCGCGTCGATTTATACTATAACAAAAAACTAAATCCCGTAATCCCGGTAAGTCTGCATACATATTTGATACTATAAAAAACACAGACTATTAATTTCAGGCTATAATTACAGCACAGGAGAACAATATGAAAATTGGAATGATAGTTTATTCTCAGACAGGCAATGCGCTGAATGCCTGCGAAAAAATAAAACCTGTTCTTGATGCCGCGGGACACGATGTCACAATCGAGAAGGTAGAAATAAAGAGGGACTCGCCCCGAAGTACGGCAGAAATTACTATTACAAACGCCCCGGATCCGAAGAAATTCGATGCACTTGTATTCGCCTCTCCGGTACAGGCATTTTCACTGGCAGTTCCGATGCAGAAGTACATGCAGACAATCGGCGACATCTCCGGAAGGAAGACGGCGTTACTGGTAACAAAAGGACTGCCTTTCAAATGGACAGGTGCCGCCCATGCTTTCGCCCAGCTCAAAGAATACACTGCATCAGCAGGAGCAGAACCTGCCGGAGAGATTGTAATATGGCGTTCCCATAGCACTGAACAGGATATGCTCAAAGCTGCAGAAAAACTAAAAAGCATGTTTGCAGCACAGTAGGCGTACCGCAGGAATAGTACAGGATTAGTATTTTATTTATATAGAATTCAATCCAGTATTAAGCATGACGAATATTACATTTAGTAGTATATTAACTTCAATGGTAACAGAAACATACTCAACATCGGAAGAACTTGTAAAGCTCTCTTTTTTTTCAGATATCGCAAAATCTATCGCATCATGCAAGACCTTGAATGAGACGCTTTCAGAGGTAATGCGTCAAATCGGCAATGTTTTCGCACCCGTAAACTGGTCATTGATGCTCCGCAATTCCGTGACCGGCGATCTTAAATTTATTATCGCAGAAGGCAGGACTTCAAAAAATCTGATTGGTAAAAAGATAAAAAAGGGACAGGGCATAGCCGGCTGGATAGCTGAACACCAACTGCCGCTGATAATTGAAGACGTCGAGAATGATCACCGGTTTGACAGCACATTCGACAGCGAATCGGGATTCAGGACAAAATCAATAATAGGCGCGCCGCTGATCAGCCGGGGAAAAGTCTACGGCGTTATAGAGCTCATTAACAAACTGGAGGGCGATAAGTTTACCCCGATAGATCTCAAGCTGCTTACCACAATCACGGATTTTGCCGCTATCGCAATTGAACGCGCGTACTACCATGCGGGATTAAAAAAAATGGCCAATATAGATCCGCTGACTGAGGTCTACAACCGAAGGTACTTTCAATTCTACCTTACCAAAGAAATTGAACGCAGCAAGCGATCCGGAGAAAAGCTCAGCCTTCTTTTCATCGATATCGATAAATTCAAAAGCATTAACGATATTTACGGGCACGTCGCAGGTGATAAGGTTCTGCAGCAGACGGCAGCAGTTCTCAGGGAATCTGCAAGAAGTGCTGATCTTATTTTCAGATACGGCGGAGACGAGTTCATAATCCTTCTTCCGGGAACCGCTGTTGAAGATGCTAAACTGCTTGAGCATCGTATTACAGAAAATATAAGAAATAAAAAAGCCCTGGTGCGCTTTAATCTGGGGCTGAGTATAGGCATACATGAGGCCTCCGGCGAAAGCCACGACGAACTGCTTCAATTTGTAGACAAGAAAATGTATATGAAAAAGCTGCTCCGCAAGGAACAGGAAGTCGATGACCTGGCAGCAAATATCAGCTCAGAACTGGAACAATCCTTATAAAGAAACCTGAGAATAAATCAAAGGGTGCCTTTTAAGAGCACCCCTGTTATAAAATTCCTTTCTTACCTGCGGTCGAAAAACGGGTTCTTTTTGGATGAAGAAAGCGGTACGCCGTAGATGACCTTTACATCCTCACCAAGAATCCCCATTTCCCTGGCTGCGATTCCGACGGTGTACATTATCCGGTTGTCTACCCGGTGATCCATCGCTACACTTACAGCAGAACCGAGAGCAATGCCAAGGTCGCCAGTGTTGAACGCACACGGCACTTCCGGATGCCTGTTTTTTTCTTCACAGTTTGCAAAACCGCAGTTGCCGCATGGAGACAGCCCCATCGACCTTACTTTTGTCCCGATCAAAAATACTGCGGGAGCCTGCAGGATATTTTCTGCATCTCTTGCAAAAAAATCGGGAGTCCGGCCGGCTTTATGCATCTCCTTGAGATGGTCCGATAACCGCCTGATTTCATCGCCGAGCAGTATCTTTGATACGGTATTGTCTCTGCCGTGGCCCTTCGGGGCAGTCTCGGCAGCTACCGACATTTTTTTGGCTACATCAATAATGACTTCATCTCTTAAATTGCTTTCGCTAATCATATTACGTCCTTTGGCTGAGATGCAGACAGTTTATCATAAATCAGTAATATTGTGAGCCATACCCACAATGACAGCCCGAAATTACGCTAAATATGTCCCAGTTTTCTTGCTTCCGCCCTTAGTTCCTCTCTGAAATCAGGGTGAGCAATTTCAATAAGAGCCTTTGTCCGTGCGCTGACTGTTCGGCCGCGAAGTTTTGCAATACCGTATTCTGTAACAACAGTATCGATATCGTGCCTCGGGACCGAGACGATGGTGCCCCCGGAGAAAATCGGAGTTATTGTTGAGACGGTTCCGCCTTTGGCTGTAGACCGAAGGGCTATTATACCTTTACCGCCCCTGCTCATTGTCGCACCCCGGTGGGTATCGAGCTGGCCGCCGGTTCCGGAGTACTGAACAGAACCCAGAGATTCAGAACTTACCTGACCGGTCAGGTCTACCGACATGGCTGTATTGATACTGATCATGCTGTCATTCTGCGCTATTACATAGGGATCGTTCACATAACGGCCCTTCAGGATGAATACACCGGGGTTGTCATCTATCCAGTCGTACATATTCTGCGAGCCCATGGCGAAGGTACATATAATTTTTCCGGGCCAGAAGTTCTTTTTGCGGTTGGTAATAACACCTTCATTGAAAAGTTCGACCATCGACTCTGTAAACATTTCGGTATGAATACCGAGGTCGTTCTTGGTTTTTAAAAGTTTTGCAACAGCATTAGGAATCCCGCCGATACCAATCTGAAGACATGCCCCGTCATCAACAAGTTCGGCAATATGAGCGGCAATCTGCTCTTCAACATCTGAAGGTTCCGGGATGGGAATTGTCGGAAGCGGGTTTTCATATTCAACGATTGCATCAACCCTGCTGATGTGAACCTGCGTCTCACCGTGCATATGCGGTACCCGCGGGTTTACTTCCAGTATTACCCTGTCGGCAAGCTCCATTACATCATGCTCATAAACATTCGAAATACCGAGGTTGAAGAACCCGGATTTATCCTGCATCGGTGTAACAGCGCCCCAGAATACGAGGTAGTTGCCCTCTTCCTTCTCGGCAAGGGCCTTCTCATAGCCTGCTCCGTGCAGGTTGTTGGGCATGTAATCAACTATCTTGTACCCGAGCTTTGCAGCCCTTCTTGTCGAAGGTCCGAAGAACCAGTTATCGTTGCAGAAGGTCCCCTCATATTCCTTTTCCTGGCAGAAGGGAAAATCGCCGAGGTTGAGGCATGAACCTACTTTAAGATAATCAAAGTTGTCTTTATATTTATGTACCTGCGTAAGAAAGCCCTGGGCCTCCATCGCAGCCATACCGACTATAACTGTCGCGTTACGCGGTAACGATTTAATAGCATCTTCGATACTTGTTAATTTTGATTTATATTCTTCAGTCCAGACTGACATAATCCCTCCTGTTCACCGGCTATCCGATGTATTAAATCCTGATTTTGTTAAACTTCACTTCTTGATTCCGCCGGTAAGCGGAACACTCAATTCACTGATTAGCTTCCTGGGGTCGTCACTGCCTCCGCCGAACAAATACTCTATTCCGAGAAAGTGTGATATTCCCATAAGAAAATTCTTTGCGATTTCAGCACTGACTCCGCCCTGTTCAGATAAATCAAAGCTGAGATCGGACTGTTCGAGGTTGTACCCCTTTTCGATCCTGTCGTAATATTTTTCAGCGGTCTCACGAACAATAAACTCAGCCTCCCGTACAAGCTGATAGTTCTGCTGATGTGTTTCAAAATACCTTAAAAACAGCAGCTGCCCCTGCAGTTCGATCTCCAGTCGGTTCAGGCCTTTTTTGAGATTTGATGCAATATAATGCCTGAGCTGTCTGCCGAGGTACAGAATTATTTCGCTGAAAAATTCTTCCTTGCTGGCAAAGTGCAGATAAAAAGTACCGACTGCATAACCGGCAGTCCTGGTAACCTCATAGATATTCACCTTATAGAAACCGTTTTCTGCAATCAGTTTTCGCCCTGCCAGAATCAGCTTTGTTTTGGTATCAGCTCCGGCCGGGTCCTCTATCGTACTGGGAGGATCGATACTGAGAGCTTCAGGCCCTGCAGCCAGCTTTCCTGAAAAAATACCCATGTATACCAGATCTGCAAGAAACTCCGCAGTAATATTGTTTTTACTGAAGCACGGCCGCCTCAATAAGAACCTGATGCTTCCTATTATGTAGAGATATTCGGAGATACTGACTTCTCTGCCGTAGACCTTGTAAAGAACCGATAGATAGATATCTCTTAGACGCTGCTCATATTCCGGGAAACGGAATTCTCCCTCACGGAATATGGCGATATACGGCAGATCATCCCTGTTGCTCACAAGAACATAAGTGAAAAATGAGATAAGCCTCGAACGGACATCATCCCCTTCAACATCTTTAAAGCGCGACTCGATTACATCGAGAAAGCTGTCAAGAATCTGCCGTACAAGCTCTTCCTTATCCTTGAAATATCGATAGAATACTCCGTTTGAGAGTTCGGCATTGCGGCAGATCTCCGCTACGGAGACTGCCTCATACCAGTTATTGGAGAAGAGTTCTACAGCTGAAGCTGTTAATTTTTCTATCGTAGCGGTCTTCCGGTCCTTAGCCATCGAATCGTGTTAAAATCTCCATAAACAGTTTCGGATCTTCAACGATTACGGAGTGACCGTTTTCTACAGTCACAACTTCTCCGTTGAAATATTTCATCGTCTCCTCAGCCTTTTCAGTACTGATTAACGGATCCTTCTTTCCAACCACAAACATAACAGCTTTGGTAAATCCAGAGGCTGTATCACGAAAATCTACTTTCTCGAGCGACCGCGGATGCCCCGCGAAAGAATCGGGATTCATCAGATACGCGTTGTCTGTCAGCGCATTCAGCAGTCCGTCATCTTTAAGGTCCGGCGCTATGGAATGCAGCGCTTTCTTCAGAAGCCCGGGGTTTGATTTATAAAGTTCAATAACCGGGTAGCTTTCTTCCGGGGTCCGCAGACCGTCAATAGGACAAGAATCCACCAGCAGAAGCTTCGAAACAAGGTCGGGCCTGCTGATAGCAGTTTTCAGTGCCACGGCACCGCCGAGAGAATGCGCAACAAGAAGCACATCCTTCAATTCCAGTTCATCGATAAACGCTTCAAGAAATTCCGCGTAATCATCAATTTCGGAGCTATCGATTCGGTCGGACCTGCCGAAGTTTACCATATCAGGGGCTATGGTCCTATACCCGGGAATATTCATAACCTCCGAGAACCACAGGCTGCAGCCCAGGTTGCCGTGCAGATAAACAACTGGTCTGCCCGCCCCTGCGGATACGTAGAAAATCCGTTTCCCCTTTACTTGAATATACTCCCCGCCTTTGCGGTCAGATTTTAAAGCACGTCTTTTTCTAATCCAGACAAGCGGAAGCTGCAGATACTTCATAACCGCAACCTTGAATCCATATGAGATTCCCCTCGGAAAAAACAGAACAAACACGATTATGAGGGCTCCGATAATTATCGACATCGGGAATTTTGAACGTGAAAACAGAAACGGCATACCGGTTATTATAACCGATCCGACCAACCCTCCTTCGAGAGTGGCGAATCCTCCGATGATTATCATCGACAGAAGATTGATTGAATTCGCAAGCCCGAAGTCAGCCGGCGAAATATACGTAATTGTATGTGCGTAGAGAACTCCGGCTACACCGCCATACACCGCGCTGACGATGAATGCGTTAAGCTTAATGCTTGACAGTTTAATACCGTAAGCCCTTGCCGCAGTTTCGCTGTCCCTTACCATCTTGTATTTAAGCCCGATAGGAGACGAGGTAATTACGTCCGCTATAAAATACATCAGAATGAAGAATGCAAAATTAAAAAGATACATCCCGAATTCCGATTTGATAATTCTCGGTATTCCGTAAAGCCCGCTGTGCCCTCCGAATACATCAATAGCCGCAAAAAGCTGCTGGACAGCTACACCGAAGGCCATCGTAGCGATAGCCAGGTAGAAGCCTTTAAGCCGTAATGCGGGTATTCCTATCAGCAGCCCCAGAAGCCCGGCCATTATTATCGCCACAAGGATGTTGATGATGAACGGCGTATGAAAAGTGGTACTGAGATAGGCAGTAATATATGCCCCTACCGCCATGAATGCTCCGTGACCGATCGAGACCTGTCCGGTAAAGCCGTTAAGAATATTCAGTCCGAGAGCAGCGATGCCAAAGATAACGATTGATGAAAGAATCATCAGCATGAACGATTCGGAACTCCAGACAAGCCCTGCGGCAAGTCCTACAGCTCCTAAAATAATCAATTTTTTCACTACACTCTCCCGCTCGATTTTCTGCTGAAAAGGCCTGATGGTTTAACTGCCAGCATGATAATTATTATGATAAGAACGATTGTCATCTGGTAATCCGGTGAAATATAGGCGCCGACGATCTTCTCTAATACACCGAGAATAAGACCGCCGCCGATAGCACCGAACAGACCTTCAAAACCGCCCAGAACTCCGGCTGTGAAACCGTATATCTGCATATTTCCCATCATTGCCGGATGGACATAGGTTTTCGGCGCAATCATAACACCGACAAGAACGCTCAGTGCTATTCCGATTCCCCATACAAGCGAATCGACTTTTCCGGTGTCGATACCCACAACCTTGGCGCCGACCTCGTCCTGGGCACGTGCCCTTGTAGCAATACCAAGCTTGGCGTATTTAAGATAAAGAGCCATTAAAACTGAAACCACTACCGCGATGATCGTAATAAGCAGATCATTCATCGGAATGATGAGTTTACTGGCTCCGAATTGCATAATTATAGGTTCTCCCCGCAGGATTTCGGGAAGCTGCAGATAATCAGTACCCCATGCGAGCTGGGCCACACCCTCGAATATCATCAGGAGCCCGAGCGATATCATCAGCATCCCGCCGTGGCTCAGATGTTTTATCGGGCCCATAAGCAGCCTGTCTATCAAAACGCCGAGAATAAAACCGGCTATAATACCGCAAAGAGCGGCAATAAAAAGGTTGCCGGTTGCCTTGAAAACCGAAAAAGCTACAAAAACACAGATCATACCTGAGTTTCCATGCGCAAAGTTCATGGCCCCGACTGATCTGAAAATCAATGCTATACCGAATCCCATCAGTCCGTACAAGGCGCCCTGCGGAATTCCTAAAATAATACTTTGTAAAACAAGCATTCTATTCTCCTTACATTCCCAGATAGGCCTTTTTGACCGACTCGTCTTTCAGCAGATCCGCTGCTTGTCCCGACTTGACTATATTTCCGTTCTGCAGCACATATGCACGATCGCTGATTTTGAGCGCCTTCAGAGCATTCTGTTCTACAAGAAGAACTGACATCTTCCCTTTCAGAGTTGCAAGCACCCTGAACATTTCGTCGACAATAACCGGGGCAAGCCCCAATGACGGTTCATCAAGCATCAGCAGTTCAGGTTCAGCCATCAGAGCCCTTCCTACTGCAAGCATCTGCTGCTCTCCTCCGGAGAGTGAGCCCGCAGTCTGGGTCCTCCTCTCTTTAAGCTTGGGAAAAAGATCATAAACAAACTCAAGCCCGCTTTTGTAGTTTCCGCGGGCATAACTTCCCATTCTCAGATTTTCTTCGACCAGCAGTTCTGAAAAAATCCGCCTGTTTTCAGGACAAAGGACCAGTCCGGCCTTCGTACTCTCTACCGATGAATTCGGCGGAAGCAGTTTTTCCTTAAAAGAAACCTCTCCTTCACGCTTGATTATTCCTGCTACCCCGAAGAGTGTTGAGGTTTTTCCTGCGCCGTTTGCGCCGAGAACTGAAACGATCTCTCCTGTACCAATCTCAAACGAGATTCCTTTTACAGCCTTTATATGACCGTAATTGACTCTAAGATCCTTAACCTGCAGCATCTTCATCCTCTCCAAGATAAACCTTGATGACCTCTTTATTTTCAGAGATTTCCTTCGGTGTACCTTCAGCAATCCGGGCCCCGAAATTCATAACCGTAATACGATCGGAAACCTTCATGACAAGGTTCATGTCGTGTTCTACCAGCAGAATTGTTTTTCCGCTTTTATTCAGATTCAGGAGGATCTCATTGAGTTCCTCAGTTTCGTCCATATTCAATCCGGCTGCCGGTTCATCAAGCAGAAGGATTTCAGGATCGGAAATCATGGCCCTGGCCAGCTCTACCCTTTTTAACACTCCGTATGAAAGCTGTGATGGATAAAGCTTAAGCATTCCGCTGATCTGCATCATTTCAGCAGCAGCCAGGATCTTTTCATGAACATCCTTTACAAATGGTCTGTGTTTTCCCAGCACAAGAGAAAACATACCCCGCTTATAATTATGTACGAATCCTGAATAAAGGTTGCTGTAAACATCGCAGCCCTGAAACAGCTGAAGATTCTGGAAGGTCCGCGCAATATTTCTGAAAATAATCTCTTCGGCAGAAATGTCGAGAAGATTTTCATCCTTATAGATGACCTCTCCTCCAACAGGCTGAACTACTCTCGTAATAACATTAAACAATGTGGTTTTTCCCGCTCCGTTCGGACCGATTAGGGAATGTATTTTCCCTTTCTCAACCGTCATGTTCATTTTATTAACAGCAGTCAAGCCGCCGAACTTAACCGTAATGTCTTTAATTGTAAGCATAAATACCTTTTCTTAAAGAAGCCCTCCGTTTGGGGGAGGGCTTCGCAATATCGAATATTAGTCCTGGTAGTAAACCCAGTCAGCTTCTCTTGTCCAGACGCCGTCTTTAACCTTCAGCACATACATCGACTGCTTACCGAGCCGGCATGTATTATCATCAGCGCTGTATGGTTTGTAGGTGATTCCCTTTCCAAGCTGACCGCTCCAGTCGCTCAGTTTTTCAAGTGCATCTACAAGGTCCGCCCTTGAAAGATTTTCTCCGGCCATTTCAAGCGCATGAACAAAAAGTTCTGCGGCTACCATACCCGCCAGCGCATATGCATTGGGGATTTCTCCGGGGAATGTTTCCTGGTACATCTGGAACGGTTCAAAGGTTGTATCGGTAAAATCAACATCAACCCATGCCATGCTTTCAACGCCTTCTGCGGCTTCTTCAGCCAGCTGCATGAAAGTTACGGCAGCGTTTGCATAGGTAAGAAGGTATGTGGGTTTTGTAATTCCGTACTGCTTTGCCTGTTTTACAAACGGGGGTGTCTGCGGGTTGAACAGCATGACGATTACTGCATCAGCATTGGCTGCACTGAGCTTGTTAACCTCGGTAGCAAAATCAGTTGCTGTCGGGTCGATTGCTATTGCTTCGACAAGTTTGGCGTCATAAAGCTTGATTGCTTCTTTTACAGATTCAAACTCTTCTTTTCCGTCTTCCGCGTTCCTGTAAACGATTGCGATTCTTTTTGCACCTTTTACTTCTGCAAGGTATCTTACAGCAACATTGCCTTCAACCAGGTAGTTCGGCTGAACCGGAAATACGAATTCCTTCGGCGGAACAGCGAGTCTTGAAGAACCGCTGGCCTGGTAAACGAAGGGCACGCCGCTTTCATTTACATAATCCATAACTGCAAGACATCCGGGAGTTCCGAGTCCGGCAACAAGTGCAAAAACATTATCGCTTTCAATAAGTCTCTTAACTTCGACCGTTGTTTTGCCTGGATTGAACTGGTCGTCTGCAACAATCAGATCAATCTTGCGTCCGTACACACCGCCGCGGGCATTTACGTAGTTGAAATATGCATTCAGACCGTTTGCTACCGGTACCCCGATACTTGCGACAGGTCCGGACATTGCCTGGAACGTGCCGACCTTAATGCTGTCTTCGGTAACGCCGGGCACAGCTTCCTGCTGTCCTCCGGCAAATACTCCGAAACTTACTGCTGACAACAGTACTAAAACTAATAGACCTTTAAATACTCTTTTCATGAGTCCTCCTTGATATTCTCCGGCCCGATCGGGCTTCTGCCCCGGCCGTAATAACCATATTTAATCTCAGCCGAACCTTATTACGCATGCGGACCAAACGAAACCGATGCCGCCGGCTACAAAAACGACATTATCTCCCTCGCTGATTCTTCCGTTTCTGATCCCCTCTTCAAGCGATATCACCTGATCGTTCTGACCGATGTGACCGTAATCTTCCAGGTAGAAGCTCTGTTCCGGCTGCAGGCCGAATTCATCCAGAAATGCCTGGTGTGTTCTCCTGTTGAAGTGGAGGATTGCCAGATAGTCAAGTCCGCTGTCATCAAGACCTGATTCAGCAAGCGCTTCGCGCACAACCTTGTAGAAATTCGGAACCGTCACCTCTTTCAGTTTTTCCTTGAAAAGATCTGAATCATCAATCGTAAAATACATCTTTTCAGAGTCACCCGGCTTAATCGGCCAGTTTTTGACTCCGCCGGGTTTTACAGTGCATAATTCCGAAAACGAACCGTCACCCCTGAACGAGGAACCAAGAAGTACATTCCTGTCGTAGCCTGCCTGCAGAACGATCGCTGAACCGCCCGCAGCAAGGTCGAACATGAAGGTTGTTTCCGGCACATTGTAGCTGACCAGATCACCATTGCGATAACCTGAAGCAAGCAGAACCGTTTTACACCGGCCTGATGCAATAAGTCCTCTTGCTGTTTCAAGCCCCGAGATCATCGAACCGCACATTGCTTCCATATCAAACGACCATGCATTTTTTGCGCCTATCTCTTCGGCTATCCATAAACCGGCAAGCCAGCATATATAATCCTTATGCTGTCCGCCGTTATAAATTACACAGTCGATTTCAAGGGGATCGATCCCGGCCGCTGCAATTGCCTTCTTCGCCGATTCAGCTGCCATATATGCTGTAGTTTCATGCTCAGCCGCGACAGGCTTGCTTTTTACCCCGATCTTCTCAACAATTACATTTTCTGGAATTCCGCTTTTTTCGGAAATTTCCGCCGCGGTCATACGACCTTCCGGAATATAACTTCCCCAGCCTCTAAGACCGATAACTGGTGAATCAAAAATCATTTGGCTATTTGCCTCGGACCGAATGTAACGCCGCCTGTTATTTCTATTGTCGTTCCGTCTATGGCTTCATTATTCACGACGTACATCATAAGATCGGCAATCTCGCGCGGCTCAATCAGTCTGCCGATGTGTACGTCCTTCAGTATGGCGGCAAGTGCGTCCTGGTTCATTCCTGTAAGCATCGGGGTGCCTACATAACCGGGGGCGATTCCGACTACCCTGATCCCGCTGATGTTCTTCATATGAAATTCACCGGAAAGCAGTTTAGGCCACATACCGACAGCGGCTTTTGTCGCCGAATAATTCATCTGGCCGACCTGGCCAATCTTGTTTACGGATGAAATTGTGAAAAGTACACCCTCCCAGCCGTTATCGACCATTATTGCCGCTGCTTCCCGAAGTGTCAGGAATGTGCCTGTAAGGTTGATATTTATAACGGATTCAAAATCTGCAAGCGGCATAGTTTTTCTAACCTTGCCGGTTTCTTTATCCGTATTAATCATGAGGCCGTCGCGGATAATTCCGGCGCAGGGGACGACGATATTCACCGAACCGAAAGTCTCTGCAGCTTTCGCGAATAAAGCCTTCACCTGTTCTTCATTGTGAACGTCTACAGTAGTACCTGCTGCGGATCCGCCCGCTGCCTTTATATCTGCCACAACCTTGTCTATAGCAGTCTGGTTAATATCTCCGATAAAAACCTTTGCGCCCTTTGCTGCCAGTTCCCTGGCAACCGTTTCGCCTATTCCGCTCCCGCCGCCTGTGACGACAAGGACCTTATCTTTAATGTCCATTATTTTCTCCTACTAAATTTTTCCGCCATAGAGGGCGGTTTTTGAGGGGAAGTTTGCATAAGCAAACTTCAATATGAAAAAAACACACGGAATTGTTTTTTTCATTCCTCCTGAAAATTAATTTCAACGCATATCAACTGAATCACCTCTCATTATTTGATCGCAGATTCAAATCTGTCAAGAAAAACTTTTAACTTTTTTTGCGTTGACATAAATCTACTCTGTGCTATACTGAAACCACAACGCAAAATGAGAGCTGATTCACTTATAATCTTTTAATGAATACGGAGAAATGATGAGCAATATCAGCATAATCGGCGCCTACAATACAAAATTCGGCGCCTTTTCACAGAAAAACCGGGAAACCGGAGAGATCACGGACCTTAAAAGCTACTATGAACTAATAGAAGAAGCAGGCAGGGGCGCAATTGAAGATTCCGGCCTCCAGGCGTCCGACATAGATGCAATATGGATCGGTTCATGTTCCCCTTCCCTTTTTGTAAACCAGGAACATGTGGCGCCTCTGACAATAGAAGTAAGCCCGGACGATTTTCGGTTTCTGCCGTCGACAAGAGTCGAAGGGGCCTGCGCATCTTCCTCTGTCGCAGTCTATAATGCACTCTACGGAATTGAATCAGGCAGATACAAACGTGTACTTGTCATAGGCGCAGAAAAGATGTCGCTTCTGAATACAAAGGGCGTCACACATACCCTGGCATGCTCTTCCTACTGGCCGGAGGAAGGCGCATCAGGAATGACATTTCCAGGGCTCTTTGCCGAATACGCAAAGGGATACAGCAGGCATTACGGGTTTTCCGGGGAACAGCTTGCTGACATGCTTGCCCGGGTTACTGCACTTATGTATACGAATGCGCTTGAAAATCCGCTCGCCCATTTTGGAAAGGGGTCGCTGACTGAAAAACTCGGTCTTTTTACAGCGGAAGCGATTAAAAATCTTCCGGACGACAAAAACCCTTTGATAGCACCTCCGCTGAGGCTGCACGACTGTTCGCTCGTAAGCGACGGTGCAGCTGCAGTAGTATTGACCGCAGAGGGTGCAGCCCCTTCTTCCGCTAAAAAGGTCAGAATCGCCGGAATCGGGCATACAACAGAGAGGCTTCCGATCAGCGTGCGCCCGAACATGCACGAGCTTATGGCCGGAAAACTGGCTGTCTACAAAGCCTACACCGAGGCCGGTGTAACAGCGGCAGACATCGATGTAGCCGAGGTTCACGACTGTTTTACAATAAACCAGCTGCTGTGTACGGAAGCTCTCGGGCTGTCGGCAGACGGCAAGGCAGGCTTTGACTACCTTGACGGCCGGTTTGGAGCCGATGACAAATGCCCGGTAAACCTTTCCGGCGGACTGAAGGCAAAAGGTCACCCGGTAGGTGCAACCGGCGTTTCAATGCACGCACTGCTTTACAAGCAGCTTACAGGGGAACCAATCGGTGCGAAACCGTCGAAGGGCACTCCGCGGACAGCCGCACTGCTCAATGTCGGAGGCTCAGCGGTCACAAACTGTGTTACAATACTCAGAAACGAAGACTGATTATGGGGAACAAAAACAGATGAATAAAGCTGTAATAACAGGGACCGGGGCATATGCTCCGGGCACACCGATTTCAAATGAAGAAGTCTGCAGACTCGCAGGAATAGAGTTCGACGCCGATAAGCTTGCTGCAAAAACCGGAATTAAAAACCGGCATATTGCCCATCTGCGAGGTATTGACGAAACAACTGCCGATTTCGCTGAAAAAGCCGCCGCAGCCGCAATCGCCGACGCGGGGCTCAAACCTTCAGATATTGATCTTTTTATCGTCGGAACCGACACGCCGGAGTACATTTCACCTGCAACCGCAATCCTTGTTCAGGGACGGCTTCAGGGCGGAGAGAGGGACGCGGGTGCCTTTGATATTGCCTCATCCTGTGCGAGTTTCGCTAATGCCGTCGACACCGGGGCTTCGCTTGTTGCCCACGATCCTGGTATTAAGCACGCTGTAATTGTCGGAGTATACAATATGCCAGCCTTTTTTCGGCCGGGTGATGCATTCGGCTATTCAATTTTTGCCGACGGGGCCGGGGCTGTCGTACTGAGCAAAGTTGAAAACAGCGGTGAAAAAGGCAGCGGCTATAAATGCGGCCATAAGCTGACCGACGGCACCCAGTGGAATTACATAGGAATATTTTCCGGCGGCTCAAGGCAGCCGATAACTGAAGAAAGGCTTCAAAGCGGCGAATGGGGACTGCAGCTTCTTCAGCGGCTTCCCGGCGAACGCAATGTCAAGCTCTGGCCTGAATTCACAAAGCGGCTTGCAGCAAAAGCCGGATATAAGCTGGATGAAATAGATTACTATATTTATACCCAGATAAACGCGAGTGTAATCAGGGAAGTAATGTCCATCATCAACCAGCCCGAGGACAAGGCGGTAATGGTAATGGATAAATACGGTTACACCGGTTCCGGCTGCATCCCGATGGCCCTGCATGACAGCCTGAAATCCGGCAGGATAAAAAAAGGTGATCTTGTATGCTGTGTCGCGTCCGGAGCAGGTTTGTCGGTATCGGGAAATATTTTCAGAATTTAAAAAAACTATTTTAGATATTATTTTATCTATTGACACTAATCAGTCATGAGTATACATTCCTTTTAGATAATTTTTTATCTTTAAGGAATGTATATGCTATCTATCGAAATATGCATGGGAAGTTCATGCTACTCAAGGGGCAATTCCGCTTCGCTTGAACTTGCCGAAAAATACATATCTGAAAATCAGCTCGAAAACCGCATCAGGCTGTCGGGAAAACTCTGCCTCGGAAACTGCTCAGAAGGACCGAACATTATTATAAACGGCAACCTGCACAAAAACTGTGAACCCGAGTGCGTAATAGACCTGATTATGCACTACCTGGAATCGGAAGCCGTATGAAATCGCCCATCTATACCGAACAAACCATCTGCCGCGACTGCTATAAATGCGTCAGGCATTGTCCCGTAAAGGCCATCAGGGTAAACGACGGAAGCGCGGTGATAATGTATGAATCCTGCATTTTCTGCGGACGATGCATAGAAATCTGTCCGGTAAACGCGAAGAAGTTCCGTTCCGATACAGCGCGGGCACGCCAGATGATAAGCCTGAATGAAACCGTTATTGTGTCGCTTGCCCCGTCGTTCCCTGCTGAATTCAGCTGTTCTGCCGGAAGTCTCATCGCTGCGCTGAAGAAACTCGGTTTTTCCGGGGTGTCGGAAACATCATTAGGGGCAGAAATCGTCAGCCGCAGAATAGCCGAAAGAAGGAATCAGGAAGACGGACGGATTATTTCATCGGCCTGCCCTACCGTCAAGGAACTAATCCGAAAATACAGGCCGCAGCTGCTAAACAGTCTTTCAGATCTTGTTTCACCGCTCGAAGCGCATGCGGACATGCTTAAAAAACTATACGGAAAAGCGGCAAAGGTGGTCTTTATCGGGCCCTGTATTTCAAAAAAGATTGAAGCCGATGATCCCGGAAACAATGTAGACCTTGCCCTTAGTTTCCGAGAGCTTGCTGAATGGTTCAGCCGCGAGGGGATCAACCCCGATGATGAGCCCGGCGGGGATTCATACTTCATCCCTGAAAACACCGGCGGAGCAGCTGAGTTCGCAGTTGAAGGTGGAATGCTTAACGCGATTAAGGCAGATGCTTCAGCTATCGATCCGGGACTGATCAGCTGTTCCGGCATCGAAAACATAATCAACACCTTCGGCGATATTGATGAGCAGACGGGAAAAGATATTTTTCTTGAATTCCTTGCATGTGACGGCGGTTGCATTTCCGGCAAAGGGATGACGAATAAAGAAGGTTACCTTAAAAAACGGTTGCGGGTCCTCGAATACTACAGAAGCTGCAGGCCGGCTAAGATTCAGGCTGAAGCAGGCGCGGGACTCAATATAACAAGGCTAACTGAAGCGGCCCCTGTACCAGCATTCCACTTTTCCGCTATGGAACTCGAAGAAGTACTTCGGAACAGGCTTGATAAAAACAAACCCGAAGATGAAATTAACTGCGGCGGATGCGGTTACAACACATGCAGGGATTTCGCCGCGGCCCTGCTGCACGGCAAGGCAGAGCACACCATGTGTGTAACCAATATGCGTAAACTCGCCGAGAGGAAGAGCAATGCACTTATGAAGGCGATGCCGCTGGGTGTAGTAATTACGGATAACAGGGAAAATATAATTGAATGCAACGGCAAATTCATCAGCCTGTTCACCGAGATTGACCAGGAAATAGCCGCTTCGGTCGGGAACAGGATTGAAAACACCCCGTTCAGGCAGTTCGTGCCCGATTGCAGAATCTTTGAAAACCTCCGGAATACCGGGCAGAATATGGTTCAGGATAAAATCCGAATCGGCAGCAGAATCTTCCGGACCTTTACATTCAAGATAGGACAGGACGATTTACTAGGTGCCGTTTTCCAGGACATCACATCCCCGGCAGTACAGCGGGAACTTCTTATAAAGAAAACCGAGGAAGTAATTGAGAAAAACCTTAACTCGGTCCAGCAGATAGCCTCGCTTTTAGGCGAAAATGCCGCTGAAACACAGCTGATACTGAGCTCAATAATCGAATCGTTCGGAGCAACCTCATAAGATGAACGGATTTATTGAAGTAGACTATACACAAAAATGCAAACACAGCGAACGGATCGCAGGCGACGTATTTCTTCTTTCAAGGGACAGCAGGGAAGGACGGATTGTCTGTACGCTTTCGGACGGACTCGGCAGCGGTGTTAAAGCAAATGTACTTGCGAACCTTACCGCTACCATGGGACAGAAATTCACGATGTCCAAGATGAACATACGTGAGTCAGCGAGGGTGATTATGAACACCCTTCCGGTGTGCAGGGAAAGGAAGATCAGCTAT
This sequence comes from Spirochaetales bacterium, assembly GCA_003245835.1. Taxonomy (GTDB): domain Bacteria; phylum Spirochaetota; class Spirochaetia; order UBA9216; family UBA9216; genus Thalassospirochaeta. Next base: position 19,537 of record QKCC01000312.1, read on the forward strand.
TCAACTTTTACCATGGCCGATATTGAACCAACCGGCAAGACTTCAATAATAGAATATGACAACCCGCCGTTTATCCTGCTCAGGAATGGAAAAATTGTCAGGTTCGAGAAGCAGCAGATTCCGCTTACAAACCGGTTTCCCGGCCGAGATGAACAGCTTCTTTATACTGAACTTCAGCTGCAGGACGAAGACCGCCTGATTTTCTTCAGCGACGGCGTTTCACAGTCCGGAATAGGGACAGCAGCCCTCCCCCTCGGCTGGCGGCTTAAAAAGGTTGAAGAGTTTATTATTGAAGCGGTCGCCAGCGAGCCTGATATTTCAGCAGGAATGCTTTCGAAGCAGATTGTGAGCAGGGCGGTTAGAAATGATATACAGCTCGCCAAAGACGATATTACCTGTGCGGTCATCTATCATCGGAAACCCAGAAGACTGCTTGTAATATCCGGCCCTCCGATTGATCGTGAAAACGATGCCAGACTGATAGCAAAGTACAGGGAGTTCAGCGGAAAGAGGATCATCTGCGGCGGGACTACCGCGGGAATCATTTCAGACGCTCTTGGGGAGCCGATCACAACCGATTTGAAAGAAAGAACTCCGGAGGTTCCTCCGGTATCATATATGAACCAGGCGGAACTGGTAACGGAAGGGATTCTGACGCTGTCAAAAACCGCCGAACTGCTGGCAAAAAAAGACAGCTGGGCCGGGATGAAATCAAACGCAGCCAAAAGGCTTATCAATTTTCTGATGGATACGGACGAGGTTCACTTCATAGTCGGTACCAAAATTAATGAGGCGCACCAGGACCCGAGCATTCCCTTCGAAATCGGTTTACGCAGAACCATTATCAATAGAATCAAAACCATCCTTGAAGAAAAGTACCTGAAACGGACGGTACTTGAATATCTGTAACAGGAGAACGCAGTGAATAAGAACATCAGGATCAGGATATGTACAGGAACAACCTGCTATGTAATGGGCGCATCGGATCTTCTTGTGCTTGAAGAACACCTGTCAGCGGAACAGCTTTCAAGGATCAGTATAACAGGTGCAGCATGCCTCGGACTGTGCCGTGAACATGGACTTAAACCTCCCTTTGTGCAGGTAAACGACGGAATCATTTCCATGGCTACAATCGAAAAAGTACTCGATGCGGTAAAAGCTGAAACGGAGGGCGGATTATATGCTTACGATAAATAACAACAGCAACTACATCAGGAAAGAACTTACAGCAGAACTGCTCAGGGCATTCTTTCAGGACAAACTTCCTGAAGAAATAGATCGGCTGCCCATACGCCTTAACCCCAGAACCGAGCAGTCAATGCGATGCTGCATCTATAAGGACCGTGCCATGACCCGCTACCGGATCATGGCCCTCCTGGGAATCAGAATAGAAACCGGGGATGATGAATATAAACCGCTAAGCGGGTTCCTTCAGGAAGCTCTTGAGAGGGAAAATACAGATGGACCGCCGCTGACGGTTCTGCCGGGAGCATGCAGTTCCTGTGAAAAAACCGCATATAAGGTAACTGACAACTGCAGGGGCTGCCTTGCAAGGCCCTGCATCACTAACTGCCCTTTCAATGCGGTTGAAATAATCGGAGGCAGGGCTGTCATCAATAAGGAAGCCTGCAGGAACTGCGGAAAATGCAAAGACGAATGCCCGTTCAACGCAATCATCCGGACGAGTGTTCCCTGTGAAGACAACTGCCCGGCAGGTGCGGTGACAAGAGGACCCGGGGGACAGATGAGAATCGACTCCGAAAAATGCATATCCTGCGGACGATGCACCCGGTCATGCCCCTTCGGAGCGGTTATGGAACGAAGCCATATTATTGATGTAGCCGAAGTACTCAGGAACGGCACCCCGGCAGCAGCCATGATAGCACCGTCCGTGATCGGACAGTTTCCGGGCAGTCTCGGACAGCTAATTTCAGCGCTGCGTACCGCCGGGTTCGAAACCGTACTTGACGTTGCCTCCGGCGCGGAAAAAACCGCGGAACTCGAGGCAATCGAATTCAGCCGTCTTGCAGAACACGGTAAAAAGCTGCTGGCGACATCCTGCTGCCCGTCATGGGTAAACGCGGCACAGAAGCATATTCCCGAAATCACGGAGTATCTTTCCGAAACGCGAACGCCGCTCTACTATACCTCTGAAGAAGCTGAAAAACTAAGCCCTGGGGCGGTAAAAGTGTTTATTGGACCATGTACTGCCAAAAAGGCTGAAGCGCTCAGGGACGGCTCAGCCGATTACGTCCTGAGCTTCGAAGAACTCGGGGCCCTTCTGATAGCCAGGTCAATTGATGTGAATGATTGTGCAGATAGCCACTTTGATAATCCGGAAGGTGAATTCCCCGCCAAGGCTTTCGCAGCCTCAGGCGGTGTTGCGGCTGCAGTTGAACGAAAGATGACTGCTGAAGCCAAACGCAGGCTGAAGCTGCTGACTGTAAACGGCTTGTCGAAAAAGAATATAAACCTGCTTAAAGCCGCAGCCGCCGGAAAACTGGACTGCAGCATGATCGAGGTAATGTCGTGCGAAGGAGGATGCATCTGCGGGCCGGGAGTAATCAGTAATCCGAAAGTAGCAAGAAAGAAGCTTGACGAATACAGCAGGGACTCAGCCTGAAAAAACGGCTCACATTCTTCTTTCGCCGTAGTTATTTATAATATCGCGCTTTGACGACAGGTTAAGTTTTTTGTATATATTCCTGGTGTGTGTCTTGAGTGTATTAATAGATATGTTGATCTTGTCACAGATCTCTGCCTGAGTGTAATTTTCAGTCAGCAGAAGTGCGATTTCATATTCCCGCGGAGTAAGTTTCTTTTTCGGAAGCCTTGACTCCTTTTTGCTTTTTTCATTTCCCGTAGAAATTCGGATACTATTCAGCACTGGAATTACGATGATAAGCGGCAATATCGAGAGCAGCAGAAAAATCATGCTGTTTGAAGCGGAAACCTGTTCGAGGAATAACGAGAGCACAGCGCCTGATAGCGTACCTAATAGAAATACCGCCACAAAAACGGTAACTATAATACTTTTACCGGTTCTTTCGGCAAAATAGACACCCAGAAACCAGACCAGAAGGTCAAGAAAAGCCCAGCCCGGCTGAATAAACGATTCAGTAAGGAAATAACCGCTGTTTCCAATCCTCAGATGATAGAAAACATATGAAATCCCGAGAAAAGAAATCCCAAGATGCAGTAAAACCCGTACACCATACCTGTGAAGGATGAAACCTGCAGACGGCAGGGCAATTACGAAAGGCAGGACATTGTAAAACCTGTAAAATCTTACCGTCTCTCTCAGCGTTGGAAAGATGATTGTATAAGTAAAGCCGGCGGTAATATAGATTATAAATACCAGAATAAGTATCCGTAAAATTACCCCGCGTCTAAGTTTTACAAAAACATCCATGCTCCCGGCAGCTGTTCCGTTTGGTGCATCCGTTTTTGATCTGCCTGACAGTATAAGCAGCAGGGGTATTGAGAGCGCAAGAATAGATGCTGAAGCAACAGCAATCGCAGTCGATGACAATTGAGGGAAGATCAGGTTCGACAAGTATAGTAAAAAATAGGAAGCTGCAAGAGCAGCAGACAGAACGAATATGCAGTTTTTACGATCTCCGTCTGAAATAAACATGTCCGACCATAGTGAAGCTATTCTGCCTTCTATATAACCCGTTAAGATAATAACGGCGATCTGCAAATATAATGGTAAAACCGCAAAAAACCCCAGTAAAACTGAAGCAGCGGCAATCAATCCGGCGGTAAGTTTTATATAGGCAGTCCGGCTGATCATGCGCGGAAGCGGCAGAACCATCGAAACAAGAAGGACTGCAAGAAAAATACTGCTCAGCAGCGCATTCTGTTGAGGACCGATGATGTAATGAAGTGCGGGACCATAGGCAGAAAATATCAGAATTACAGAATACGGCAGACCAAGAGTTAACGCGAAAAGGAAATTGTTCTTATTAAAATTTTGAGACCAACTCATCAGCAAAACAAAAGATCAACCTGTATATAGAAATATCACCCCTAAATTCACCCCTGAAAAGGTAAATTTAACCCCCAGCGGGTGATAGTGTAACACATTGTGTACTCATAATATAGTAAATATTTATCTCCTGGAGGAAAAATGAACAAAAAGACAGTGAAAAAGATATTGATGGTATTGGCCATTCTGACTGTGCTTGTTGCTTTATCGGGGTGTGACATCTTAGGTTTATTCGGAACAGCAACAGTTCAGGTGACCAACTATTTCAGCTGGACAATTAACGTATATTACCGTGAGACCGGAACCACGACCTGGTCTTCTCCTATATGGGTTGGGACAACCAATAACGAAGCTACCTTCGATCTGCCGGCGCCGGGCATTTATGACTTTATGGTCCAGGACTGGGTAAGTGACGGTAGTTATATCGATGAAACAGTTCTGGCAGAGGATTGTTCCGGTGAGTACGGAGATATTGATTACTATATGTCGGTTTCATCAACAGGTACTGTGTCCGTATATTAAAAATAATTTCTGAAACCATCAGGCAGCCGGCTCTTTACTGCCGGCTTTTTTTTGCCCTTCCGTTTATTCCGGTTAAAAAGTAACAGCTGCAGCAGGTTCGTGTGTTATAAATATTAGATTGCCTTATAAACTTAGATCAGGAGAATACCGTGACCGGATTCAGAATTAAAATTACCGCTGCAGCGCTGCTTGCAGCCGTCGTCTTTGCAGGCTGCTCGACGGTCAACCGACTCAATGAGTATGATATATACGGAGCCTCGATAGCAATGGACATGATGATCCCGCCTGAGCCCTCGGTCGATGTCGATTACGGCAATGTTGATTTCGGAGGCGACAAGCTTCTTGCAGCCGTGCAGCTCGGAACCAACCTCATCAAAGCCGGTCAGGCTGATAACGCCGAAAAGAAATTGAAACGGGCGCTCGAGGGACTGTACATTCCGGAATATGCCGCTGAACTGACCTTCGATCGGATCGTTAAAATGCTCGACGGTAAGATGCTCAGCAATATGAAAGGGGCGGACCTCATTCTTGAAATCGATATTGATAAATACGGACTTGAAGCATATTCTTTCGGCGGCAACGTATCCATGGTATTTTCGATGACGGCACGTTTTTACCACGGCTACGACAACACGCTGATATGGCAGCGGCATGTTTCAGTTAAAAAGGAAATTACCCCGGCGATTTTCGGTTTCGATCAGGTAATCGGCAATGTAGTCTCAATCGCAAGCCTCGGCAGCCTCAGCGAGGAACAGCTCGCAGAGGGTTTTCAGAGAATGACGCATGAAATCATGCAGGAAACGGTTAACTATCTTAAAGAAGATCTTAGAAAAGCTGCCGAAAAATAATCGGCTGAGGCTTCCCGGTGTCAGCGCGCCGGGAATACTACTTTGAACGAAGGCGGATGGTCTTTTTCTATTTCAAAAACCTGATCTGTATCCAGAATCATAACTTCAAAATAATATTCAACATGGTCCCCTGGCTTGAATGCCGCGGATGGGATATTGTAGCGCTGACGCCCTGCGTTGTTAGAATTTGTGTTTATAGTCACGGGACTCTGCACCTGGCGCCATTCATCACCTGTTGCGCGGACACGGTAAAAAACCCTGCAGCTCCAGCGTTTGAAATCGCCGCGCAGCATAACCTCCCTGAAATTAAGGCCGTCCGCAGTTCTATTCACACCCGGAGAATCACCCGCCTGCCCGATATCAAAAAGAGGCTGGTACATAAAAGCCCGCCTTATCTCCGCATAGGAATATGACAGCGGCCCGTCGTTAATCACAGTAACGGGTCCCCCCGGAAAATCGCAGATACCTCCTTCATCACCCGGCACTTCGACCCGTATGCTGTATAAAAGATTCTCACCCGGATAGAAATCGGTTTTAATTTTCCCGGTGAAATTATATTCATCTGCTGCAAGCCGTATGCCGGAAGCAGTCCGGCTGCCCTCTCTCCAAAGGTATAGGCTTAGTTTCCACCCTTCTGATGCCTCTGTTCCTTTGACAATAACCGGTACCGAGGTTTTATATACAGGCTTAATCGTCCTAGGAAAAACAAGTGTTTTAAGCACGAGTTCTTCCAGGCTGTAGGACTTTTCCATCCACAACGGTGACGGTTCTTCCGCTTCAGAAGGCTGTTCGGGTTCAGGTTCGGGTTCAGGAACAGGCTCCGGCGCTTCGATTTCCGTCAAAACCGGTTCAGAAGATATAACTTCAGCCGGGGGCTCTGCCACTTCCGGAATCGAAACAGCTTCAGCGGGCGGTTCAGCTGCCTCAGCTGCGGCGGCTTCAGTATCATTTATCTCAGCTTTGAGAGTGACGCATCCTGCAAATAATAAAACACAAAGAAAAACTGAAATGTGTAATATTCTCAGGAAGCGCCACATATTCATTATCAGTCCCGCTTAAGCAGGATCTTAATCTGCCGGATTCTGTTCGGATGAATGAAAAGAATTATTACTCCGCCGATTATATTTCCGAGCGTAACGGGGAGCAGGTTCCCCCACATTGTTATAAAGTCATGAAACGGCGCACCATCGACAAAAAGACCGATGGGTATAAGGAACATGTTGGCCACACAGTGTTCAAACCCTATCGCCACGAATGCCATGATGGGAAGAATGCAGCATAAAATCTTGGAAACAATATCCTTAGCCATAGCCGACATTATAACGGCAAGAATTACGAGCATATTGCAGAAAACGCCCCTGATAACGGCCTCTCCGAACGGAATCGCGAGTTTTTTTACAGCTATAGAGGCTGCAAGACTTCCGATTCCGTTTACTTCGGCAACTCCGCCCCATAAAGATGTGGGCGAACCGAACAGCCCTGACCGGTACACCAGCCAGGTATAAAGGATTGCGCCGACAAAATTGCCTATGTACACAAACACCCAGCTCTTGATCAGCTTTTTAAAACTGTAGCGCCGGGTAACTGCGCCGACAAGCATCAGGACATTCCCGGTAAACAGTTCAGCCCCGGCAATTACTACGAGTACCAGCCCGGTTGAGAATACCGCACCGCCGACTACCTTGCCCATTCCTTCGTTCAGAGCAACAAGAAACAGATGACCGCCTATACTTATGTACAGGCCCGCGAGAATCCCGAGCAGAACAAGCTGCCAAGGCTTGGTATTAGCCTTTTTGATTCCCAGTTTTGAGATTGTTTTTCCCAATTCTTCGAATGAGAGTTTCGGATCATATGATTTTAGTTCAGACATGAGCTAAGATTACCATGACATCCAGTTTATGTCATGTATTTCTCGATTATCTGGCGATTTGAATAATAAGTTCCCAACCTTTTCAGTGTATAATCGTATATATAGGTATGAACGAAATACGCGCCCGCCTCCGGCTTGCGGGAAGCTCTCTTAACCCCAAAAAAAGGGACTCGATCTTTAAAGTAATCTGGAAAGAGTATTACCCGGCGCTATCGATATATCTTAAAACATCGTTCAATATAAAAGAAACCGATGATCCTGTTCAGGAAATAATGCTCAGGGTCTATAAAAAGCTCGAAAGTTACAATCCAATCTATTCGTTCAACACCTGGATTTATTCGATCGCGAGAAACCATGCTATTGATTTTCTAAAACATGAATCAATAGTCCGGAAAACAGCTGCCGCAGCAGGCTCACTCGATCTCATTAAAGGAGAGACTACAGGTACTGATTTGCAGACTCCCGAGAGCCTGTATATGAAGGATGAACTAAGAATTGGTATTGCCGGATTCATCGGTTCGCTGCCCGAAGAAGAACGGCAGATTTCATTTCTGAAATACTATGAAGAACTCAACTACCGGCAGATCAGCCTGATTACAGGAATCCCGGCAGGAACAGTTAAATTCAGGGTCCACTGTATAAAAAAGAAATTCGCGGTATTTTTCGGAGAAAATTATGAAGATTAAAAAACTCATGTCCGGTTATTTCAGGGAAGAAGCGGCACTTGTTGAAATCCCGGAACTCCCGGCTGATTTTATAACGGACACAGATTTAAAGAAGACTCCCGAACGGCGTAGTTCAATACTTTTGAAGCTTTCATTTGCAGCCCTGATTGCGCTGTCCGCCCTGCCGTTTATAAGGGAAGCCGAATCACCGCCGGAACTCGCCTACAGAGCGGCTGAGTTCAGCCGTAAATATGATCTTGAATCCAGGATCTGCGAAACGGTCATGGAGATCAAAAAAATATCATCCAAACCATCAATCACAGGAGGATTGAAATGAAAAAGACCTATATTCTCAATCTTGCGCTCTTTATCGCAGTACTGATTTTCGCAATGATAATGAGCGGCTGTATTAAATGCTTCTTCGATATCCCGAGCCTGCTGCTGATAGTACTCAGTACGCTTTTTATGCTCACTGCAAGCTTCAGTCCGGCCGAGATCGGAAAGTATTTCAAGCTCGGCTTCAAACAGGATGCCGCAGATCGAGCTGAACTTGAAAAAGGGATTATCTTTTTCAAGGCAATGCAGAAATACCTGTTCATAGCGGGCTGCATAGGTTTTTTTATCGGCTTAATCACGATGCTTGCTCTGCTTGACGACCCGGAAAGAATCGGTGCGGGAATGGCGCTTGCATTAATTACCTTTCTGTACGGCTTGTTTTTCAATATGGCTGTAGCAATACCGTTCAGAACCGGGCTCGAGAAGAAGCTGAAAGAAATAATCTAACGGCAGACAGCAGTTGCAAGCTGTGGTATGATCCAGTTATGAACAGATATACCACCGTATTTATTTTGCTGGTTTTTCTGGCTGGTTCAGTTTTCGGGTCCGCAGAGGGAGTCCTCGAAACTGAAGCGGGAAACGCGAATGCAGCCGCAGCCGGAGACGAACTTCCGGTAACGGCAGTAACCCTTTACAGCGCCGGACTGGCGCAGATAGTTCATGAAACAACTGTAACAGGCAGCCGAGTGATCGACTTCCAGGTTGACCCGGGTGATATCAACGATATTCTTAAAAGCCTGGTAGTAGAGGATCTTGACGGCGGGAATGTGAATGTTGTCAACTTTGATGCAAGCGATCCGCTGTCGGTTGTCCTCGGAGATTTAAGGGTAAACCCGTCAGGCTCACCTTCCCTGTTCGCTTTTTTGCGGCAGACTCAGGGAGAAACTGTCACCGTAATCACCGCGGCAGGTGAATTCAGCGGCAGAATTTTCAGTATCGAAGAGAAACCGCGGCCCGCCCCTTCCGAAGGCGGTACGTACACGGCGTTAAACCTGATGGACAAAAACGGCATCAGGTCGATAGATATTTCCATCCTTTACAGCCTGAGGTTCGAAGACAGTTCCCTGCAGCAGGAGCTGTCTTCAGCCCTTGAAAAGATTGCGGGTTCGAGAGTTAAATCAGTACGGACCCTGAAGATTTCGCTGAAGGGCAGCGGCGAGCGCCGGATAAGGCTCAGCTACATCAGGACGGTACCGTTATGGAAAACAAGCTACAGGATAATTATCGATGAAAATGGCGTCCCGCGGCTTGAGGGCTGGGCTATAGTTCAAAACACGGGGAACGCCGCATGGAATGATGTAAAACTCAGCTTTACTGCAGGCAGCCCCAACGCATTCACAATGGATCTATCCACTCCAAGATATATAATCAGGCAAAGTGCAGAGATTTCCGCCGGCACACCTATCGGAACCACAGCATATGAAAAAGCCTACAAGTCTGCCCCGTCGGCCGCGCCGTCGATGAGCCGCTCCTACGATGCTCCTGCGGCGGCGATGGATGAGGGGTTTTATGATTTTGAGGAAGCCGAAGCCTACGCTCCTCCCCCGACAGTGTCACAGGCCGATGGTGTGCGCTCGGGGAACTTCTACCGTTACGAGGTGAGACAGCCCGTAACCGTTGGCGCAAGGTCATCCGCCATGATTCCCATCATACAGAAGGACAAGGCAGGCACACCGCTTGGTGTCTATGATCCGTCCTACGGTCTTGTTTTCAAGGGCATTCGCCTTAAAAACAGCACGGAAGCGCATTGGGCCGCAGGCCCGGCAACTGTTCTTGAAGGCCGCTTTTACGGCGGCGATGCGCTTCTACCCGAAATGATTCCGGGCAGTGAGAGGCTCATAACCTACGCTGTTCACGGTACTGTAGATGTTTCAAAAGAGGTAACATCAGAGCCGAGAAGAATGACGTCTGTTAAAATCTCGGGTGGAATTCTGTACCGCACCGACAAGATGGATCGTGTAACGAGCTATTTTATCGATGGAGACGAGGATGAACTGCTGTTAATACACCCGAAAGAAAGCGGATGGGTCCTCAGCGATTCACCTGAAACCTATGAGGAAACTCCCGGTGAATACAGGTTCAGCCTGACTGACTGGAAATCCCCGGTGAAGGTTGCCGAAGAGTATCTTATCTCAAGCCAATACCGTCTTGTCAGCCTTCAGATTTCCGATCTGAGCTATTACCTTGAGTGGGACGGAGTTTCAGGCAGAATGAAAACCGTGCTGAACAGGCTCTCTGAACTGAAGCGGAACTCCGAAGCCGTACGAGCCGAGATCAACAGCCTGAACGAGCAGATAAACCTTATCGGCAGGGACCAGAGCCGGATTCGCGAGAACATGAAGGTCCTCGACAAGGAATCAGAGCTGTTCACCAGGTATTCTGATCAGCTTTCGCAGCAGGAAGATAAGCTTGCATCACTTAACAGGGACATTACGGACGCAAGGCTGAGGCTGCAGAAAGCAGAGACGGAAACCAATAATTACATTGCAGGAATCGAGATCTGAACTGAAAACGGCTTAATCAGGTAAACAGTTTTTTTCGACTCTTTCGATACACTCAGCAATCCGGCGGTTGAGGTTAAGGATTCCGGCTGCCGGAAGCCTTTTCAGAAGTTCAATCCAGTTTCCGCCGTCTGCAGAGAGTCCGTTCAGAATCAATTCCGCTTCCCCGGTTTCGTCCGCGTTTAAAAGTGAAACCGCTTTCCAGAACATCAGCTCGGGATTCCCCGGCTGAAGCTCTTCTGCAAGCCGGTATTCCGTCATGGCTTTCTTCATATCGCTGTTTTCAACAGCAAGGTCGCCCTGATCGGCATGATAGTAGGCCGCCTGTATATTAAGCAGGCGTTGAAGCTCGGCAAGCGGTTCGGGGTGGTCCTCAACCCTAAGGTCCATAACGATGTTGTCTCTGACAGTTCCTTTATCTAAAATCGGAACTATGAGGATTGCAGCCGACTGCATACCCCTGATATCGCCGCCGGCACGTTCGGCAGCCATAAGGGACTGCAGCAGACGGTGCTGCAGGCTGCCTTCAGAACCGGCAAAGGCATCATACATTGCCTGAGGAACGGAATCATTCAGCATCATGTTTGCCTGAACTGAGACTCCGCGGCGGCAGAGGTGTCCGGCATATCTTATTGTACTGCCGCCGGTATGCGCGAATGCGTTCCCGGAACAGTCAACTGCCGCTGCCTGTCTGATATCGGCAGCTTGATCATCTGCGGTAAGCTGCTTTATGACCTCAGCGGCACTCATACCTTCGCGAAGCAGCTTCAAACCAGCAGGCCCGTAATCCATGTTGACCATGGCCTGCGTCGCGATCACCCCCGAACCAGCCTCAGCCCGGATAACAGTGCCTCCAACAGAAAAATAGTGCGACTGTACTGCCCCGCCCATCAGTCCCGACTTCGTATCTACCGCGATTATGGAATATGTATGAACGCTGCCGCCTCGTCTCATAATTCAGCTTTTTTCATCCTGTTCCGCAGCAGCGGACCGATGCTGTTTTTAATGTCTGTCTGCTCAATCATATAAAAGTTCATATCTTTACCGCC
>QKCC01000293.1 GCA_003245835.1 Spirochaetales bacterium
AAACGCAATAACCGAAGAAAGCTACTGGGGCTGGATGACCGCCGGCTCAGGCGCTTTCTCGTTTAAATCCGCCGGCGACAAAAATGTAAAGGCCGACCTTGCCTTTACATTTGCCGCACCGGAGCTGGACCTCGGGGCGGCCCTTGGGGGAACAGCCGGCGAAACAATGCTGCCCATAATCAGCCTCGACCGGGCTTTTGTTAAGGCCCGGTTCCCGGAGTTCCGGCTTACAGCCGGAAAAACAAGAGTCGGCTGGGGCGACGGCTTTGTGTTCAATGCCGGGGACATTGTCTTCGGAAGCACAGATACCTCGGTTGATCTGACGGCCGCCGAGATCCGCACCGACACAAGATGGCTTACCGCCGTCAATGTGCCGATCGGCCGGTTCTCATTCATTGAAGGAATTGTTTTACCCCCGGAACCGGATTCTGCCGGCGGTTTCACCCTGGGCAATGTTACAGACACATCCGCCGGCGCACGTTTTTATACAAGGCTCGGTGAGGTCAAACTCGAGGGCGGTTATTATTTCGATAACTCCGGCGAAACCGATTCATCCTCCGGTGCTGATCTTCACAGGATGTATCTCGGGCTGCAGGGCAACCTCTTTGCGGACTGGTATGTTTCATCGTCTGTCGCCCTGCCGGTCTCAGGGGAACCTGCAGACACGGCAAAAGACACCTTTAATGTCAGCGCAGGAATTTTTCATCTTGTAAGCCTGAACAGCGTAAGCAGCATCTCATTCAGACTTGAAGGGTTATACCGTCCTTTCGGAATATTCGAAGAAACTGCTCCGGCTGACGGAAACGATCCTCTTTACGGCCTGCTGCTTTACCCGGAAATCGGATGGAAACCTGCAGACACAGTCAGCCTCACTGCCCGGTCGATCTTCAGCCCCATTGATCTTTCAGCCATGATATCGGCCGGTGTTTCGTGGAATGTTTTTGAAGGGTTAGATCTCAGCTGTTACGGCATCGTTGAAGCAGGTGATCCGGATGATATTTTTCAATGGAAAATGGACTCCAGTCTATGGAATCCTGCCGAAGATATGCTCGACGGAGCCGCGGTAATCATCAGCATCAATTATATATATTAGAGCAAAAAAAGGCTCTGAAACACTTGTTTTCCGGGCCTTTTTTAATAATACTTAAGTTGATGGACACAGCTGCAAAAGACAGAACCCTGAATATTATAATGGCGAGTTCCATTCAGGAAGAAACTGAAAGCCTGATAGGCATTCTCGATGAACTGAATCCGGATCATAAAGTCTTCTGCCCCAAATCTCTCAAGGAATTCAACCAGGTAACTCTTGAATACAATATCGATCTGATTATCACCGATTTTGAATATCAGAACGGAAGCCTCGTGGACTGGCTGACTCTATGGCCTTATCCCTATATTCTGCTGACCAGTCCGAATTACTGGAGTAAACTTGAGTCGGTAATGAGCGATGAAACCAGCTCTTTCATAGTCAGACGCGAAGATCTGCTGCATATAAAATTCGTACCGAATATGATAAAGAAGGTTCTGAACGTTCAGCAAAGCAGGGCCGCCCAGAACAACTATATAAAGGCTTCCGAAAAACAGTATATGAACCTTGTTCAGGCACTTCCGGATATAATCTATGTTCTGGACAACGACGGAAATTTTACATTCATCAATAATGCAGTACGAAATCTCGGCTGGGAACCTGTCGAGCTGATAGGAAAGCATTTTACCGTTCTCCTGTATGAAGACGATGTCCATAAGGTCTCAAGGGATCATATTCTTCCGCCTCTGCGGGGAATGGTGACCGGCAACGACCGGGCGCCGAAGCTTTTCGATGAACGTAGAACCGGAAACCGGATGACGCGGGGTCTCCAGCTGAAACTGAAGCGGAAACCGACTATCGGCGGCTCAATAAGCGTTTCATTGATTTCTTACGGCGAAATCTCATCAATTGGTTATTCCGGATTCCAGACTGAGGAAATAGACGGGCTCGGAACAGCCGGCATCATTCGGGAAGTAAACAGCCGGAACGGTAAATCTGATAACCACATCGAGGCTGAGAGCATCTTCAATTCCGACGGGGCACTGTCTCACGATGAGGTTATGCACCTTCTGAATAACAAACTACAGATTCTAAGCAGCCTGGTATCGCTTAAACAGAGCATCTGCAGCAATCCGCTTGCCTGCGCGTCACTCGGTGAGGTTCAGCTTCAGGTCTATACACTGTCGCTCGTATACCAGAACATGGTCACTGTTGAAGGAAAAGTCAGGGTAAATATGGCATCGTACCTGGACGACATTATCAAACACCTTGTATCTTCCTATGCAGGGAATCCGTGGATTCAGAATATAGATATTCGATGTGATGCAATCAACCTTGACGAAGATTCCGCTATTACAGTTTCACTGTTTGTGAATGAACTTATAACCGAATTCCTGAAGATTCAGGAAGCTCTTGATTCGACTATCGAACCCCTTTCGATTACATTCCTGATGAACAATGACATAGCTCAGCTTAAACTGAAATCATCAGAAAAGATGATGTCGATTTATCAGGGAACAAGAGACAATGAAGGCTCAAATATAATTCTGGAAACTCTCGTCGAAATTATGAACGGACGAGTCTTCCACGATAAGGATTCCGTAACCCTCTTCTTCAACATTGATTAGAAAATCCGGAGGGTCTACGTTCCGGACTTTTTCATCAGCATTGATGCAGCCGTTAAAAGAGGATCCCACACAGGGCTGAACGGCGGCGCGTAAGCCAGGTCACATTCATAAAACTCATCAACTGTCATTCCGGCCTGGAGCGCTACAGCCGCTGCGTTTATCCTTCTTGCAACACCTTCAGATCCGATCATCTGGGCGCCGAGGATTTTTCCGCTCTCGCTGTCGGCAATAAATGATGCGTGAAGAGGGGCTGAACCCTGAAAAGAATGCGCCTTTGATTTTGCGGCGATCGCCTTGTACACAGGCTTGAACCCGGCATCTTCGGCTTCTTTCATTGTAAGCCCCGTTTTGGCAATCTCTAGATTGAAGACCTTGAAAACGGCTGTTCCGGCTATTCCCCGGAAAGCTACTGGTTCCCCCATCATATTATCTGCTGCAACCCTGCCTCCGCGGTTTGCGGTCAGGGCAAGCGGCAGCCAGATCTTCCGGCCGCTGACAACACTTGTTATATCGGCACAGTCGCCGGCTGCAAAAACATCTGCTGCTGAGGTTCTCATATTGGCGTCTATTGATACAGCCCCGTCTGCACCAAGATCCAATCCGGCGGCAGCGGCAAGCCGGGATTCGGGTTTCACACCTACGGCGACCAGAACCATATCGGCAGGAAAACTTCTGCCGCCTGCGTTTACAGTCAGCCCGTTTCCGCCCCGGGTGATTGATTCGAGAGGCAGCCCCGGAAAAAATTCAACCTTATTGGCTTCGAGCTCCTTTGCTGCAACTTCGGAAAGCTCTGGCAGCATCCACGGCAGCAGCTGTTCCCGCCTCTTGACCATTGTGACCTTAATCCCCCGGGCTGTAAGCGCCTCAGCCATCTCGAGTGCTATGTACCCCATTCCTATGATCACGGCAGTTTCAACCTTTCCATCGGCAAGGTAGTTCTTGAGTTTTCTGCCGTCTTCGAGACTCTTGAGCACAAAAACACCGTCCAGATCAATACCTGCTATCGAAGGCCTTATTGCCGAAGCACCGGTAGCTATAAGCAGCCGGTCATAAGAGGATTCAAAATCATTTCCGTCGAGTGTTTTTCCGTAAATCATTTTTTCAGATGGATTGATTGAAGAGACTTCATACCCGGTATGCAGATCGATACCCTGAACATCCCTGAACGCCTCAGCCGTTCTTACAACAAGACCATCCATAGGTTTTTCGGTATTAGCGATATTATACGGCATACTGCATGCGCTATACGAAACATCATTCGTCTTCTCAAAAACAACAACATCCGCATCCGGAGCTCTTCTTTTCAGTCTCGATGCAGCGCTCATACCGGCGGCGTCCCCGCCTATTATCACATATCGCATATTATCTCCTCGGTAAATATATAAAAAGATAACAGAAAACCGGCGTTCAGCCAACTTTATTGTTTCGGATAAATAAACATTGGGTAGTTCAGGGAAGAGATAGACTCAATACAATTATATTGTTTCCTGCCGGACTGGGTTCAGCTCTCAAGACCGTATTCTCGAATCTTGTTGAAAAGTGTTTTACGATCAATACCCAGTTCTTCAGCAGCTTTCGCCTTCCGGCCTTCCCACCTTGACAGAGCTTCTTGTATAGCCGTTTTTTCAATCTCCTTGAGTGTACCGGCAGCAGGGCGGCGTATTTTTTTAGTATCGGCGCCATCGCTCCCCTGAAATGAAAATGCGGATAATGACAGTTCGTCATCGTCCGTCAGAATAAAGGCCCGCTCTATCAGGTTTTCGAGTTCCCGGATATTTCCCGGAAACCTGTAACGCTGCAGGGCTTCGACAGCCTCTGCGGAAATCCCCCTGATATTCCTGCCCATCCTGACATTCATTGCGGCTATGAAGTTTCCGCAAAGGGCCGGAATATCTTCGGTACGTTCCCTGAGAGGAGGCAGATGAAGCCGAACCACATTGAGCCGGTAGAAGAGGTCCTCACGAAAACTGCCGTTTTCAACTTCTTTCTCAATGGACCTGTTCGTGGCGGCAATTATTCTGACATCAAGTTTAACCTGGCGTACCGAACCAAGTCTCTGTATACTCCGGTCCTGTATAGCACGCAGAAGCTTAACCTGCAGGTGCAGGGGCATATCGCCGATCTCATCCAGAAACAGCGTGCCGCCCGAAGCAGCCTCAAACAGGCCGGTCTTCATCCTGTCTGCACCCGTAAAAGCGCCCTTTTCGTAGCCGAACAATTCGCTCTCAAGCAGCGTCTCGGGGATTCCGCCGACATTAACGGCAATAAAGGCTCCGTCCGAACGACCGGACCGTCTGTGAATAAACCTTGCAAAAACTTCTTTACCGGTACCGCTCTCACCGGTAATCAGGACATTCGACGGGGTCGGCGCAGCCCTTTCGGCGAGCACAATCAACTTTTGTACTTCCGGGCTGCCGCTTTCCATATTAACGCCTGATCCGCTCTGATCCCGCAGCCTCGCAATTTCCAGCTGCAGCCTGCGCCTCTCGCCGGCTTTTAAAACCTTAAGCCGAAGTTCTTCGGTCTCGAAGGGCTTAACCAGATAATCTTCAGCTCCGAGCTTCATGGCCTCTACAGCATCTGATACATCACCGAAAGCGGATATCATTATAACAGGAATCCTGTTGTCATCCTGTTCAAGCTTCTTCAGTATTTCAAGGCCGCTGGCTCCGGGCATTTTCAGATCGGTTACAAGTACATCGAAAGATTCATTTTCCAGAAGCCGCAGGGCGGAAAGCCCGTTCTCGGCTGTAGAGGTTTCGATTCCGTCCAGTTCAAGGTATTCAGCTATAGAATCCCTTATACCTTTCTCATCGTCTGCGATCAGAACTCTCATTATTCACTCCGAAAAAAAATCTCAACTGCCGCCCCGCCTGTTTTCAGGTTGCTTATTTCAACCCGTCCTCCGGCAGATTCTACCAGCCTTTTCACAACAGACAAGCCAAGGCCTGTCCCTGTATTCTTGGTGGTAAAAAACGGATCATACAGCCTTTTCAAAGCTTCTTCAGTGAAGCCGGGACCCTTGTCAGCTACACTCAGCCTGACCCTGCCGCGAACTTCTGAAACAGAAAGCTCAGCACTGCCGCCGCTGTCTACAGCATTGTTAACAAGGTTGTCTGCAACAGTACGCAGCCTGTCCCGATCAAAACTGATGATTACCGGTTTAACGGATTCCGGATCTGCAAAAGTAATATTGTCCCGATCGCCGTAAAGGTCTTTCAGGAATTTTACAAGGTCGAGCTGCTCAGGGCTTCCTACAGGGTTTCGTAAAAATTCGCCGACGCGTTCAACAAGAACATTGAGTCTCATAAGTTCGCGGTCAATTGTTTTCAGGCTGCCTTCATATTCGGAAGGAAGTTTCTTTTTAAGCAAGTCCCGCTGGATTTTGAGCGCTCCCAAAGGATTCCTTATTTCATGAGCGAGTGTACGTGCTGCTTCTCCAAGCTGAATCAGCTGCCTGTCATGCTCCGCCTTTACAAGCAGCCGCCTGTTGGTCATATACAGCCTGAACAGCAGCGTGAAGAATCCGCCAAAAAGAAGAATGAAAAGGATGATGATAAGAGAAATCAGCCTGCGCTCTGCAATGTAGCTGCTGTTGGCATATTCAAGGTAAACACCCGCCTGATATTTACCCATCATAGTTGAAAACAGGTCCTGCCTGTCGTTTCTCTGCTCATCAAGCCTTCTCATCATATTCGGAGACATACGCTGCATCTGCAGCCCCATACCGAACTGCAGCAGTGAACCGTCGGCAGCCTGCCTGATTATCAGGATGCTTCGGTTTCTATTAACCATATGCTCAACGCTGCGCCTGTCCTGAACGGGCAGAATTTCCGGTGCTGTACCGTATCTGAACAGCACATTATGCTGCGGATCATAGATACCGAAACCGATTATATCTCCGTCGATAACAGACGGGTCAATGCTTCTCTCGTCACTGTACAGATCAAGCAGAAGATCGATAACCCTGTTGGCCCTGTATTCGAGAGCAAGTTCATTATTGGATTTCTTCTGATCTATCAGAAGTGTAAGGAGTATTATGAATATGATAAATACAGCAGAAACCGGGAGCAGAATCACACCCGGTTTCGCTTTGAAAATCTTCATTGTAATTAAGGATACTATATTCCGAATCCAAACGCTACATTAAAATCTGCGGCCGGGACCGAAAGATCCGCTGGAAGTTCCGCCCATCATTCCGCCGTAGCCGGGCATTCTTCCGTAAGAACCGCCCCTGTCGAATCCGCCCCTCATTCCGCCGTAGCCGGGACCGCAAAAATCATCATCGTCGCCGACCCATGGAAGCTGATAGGTAGTACCGTTATACTCTACAGATTCAACCAGAAGGTTGATATTTCCTTCAACAGCTGAATTGTCATACATCATGCCTCTGCCGCCGCGACCTCCGAACATTCCGCCGAAGAACGTATTGTCGTCTTCAAGAATGTAGCCGTGCACTGTCAGTGTATCGCCTTCCTTTACGTAGCTGATAAACTGCATTGCGCCGGGAGCAACAAGAGTATATGTCTTACCGCCTGCTGTAAGTTCGGGTACCGGGGACTCAAAAGTAAGCTTGCCCTTTACATCAACCTTTTTAAGGTCATCCAGTGAACTGCTTCTGTCATACATTCCGGGTTCAAGCACGACTACCCCGTCTTCATTTTTTTCCTGTGTGCCGTTTGCAAATACTGCACCGGCGGCAACAGCTGTAATCATCAGTATCAAGAAAATCTTCTTCATTTTTCTCTCCTGCTTAAGGTTTCTTGTTTACCATAAAGCAGATACTGTGCCAAAAGCGGCTAAAAAGTGATGCAATAAGCATGTAATTTACAGCATTTTCGGGATATTTAAGCTTGTATTCGGGGTTTTTCTGAAATAACAACGGCAGGGGCGGGGAATATTTCCCCGCCCCTATAAAACGGGTAAATTTACCCTGCCGAAATGCAAAAGTTCCAGCAGGGAATCACCGTCTCAGATAACAGTTTCAGTCTCTACCGAAGATTCCGATTCCACCAAATCGGCGCTTTCTTCGAGGCTTTCATCTTCCTGCTGAAAAGGCTCCTTGTTGAAGGTAGGACGTTTTTCAAGATACTCAGCCACCAGCTTCAGTCTTGAACGGGGATTGCCGTCCTTGTCTTCCCACCGGTCCTGTTTCAGTCGACCGACAATACGCACACCTTTTCCTTTTGTAAAATTGCTTTCACTGTATACCGCAAGCCTTGTCCAGGCTTCAACATCCAGAAAGGTAACCTCTTTCAGATAATCATCATCCTGCTTGTAGTAGCGGTTTGATGCCACTGTAAAATTGCAGACCTTCGTTCCCTTAGGAGTCTCGGTCAGAACAGGATCCCGTACAAGATTCCCTTCGATAATAACTGAGTTTACAGAATTCATTTTTTTACCTCATTGCGTTTATTCGTTCCGGAAGCGTTTATAAAAATATTTACGCAGTTTATTTGCCGCTGATTTAATCCGAGTCAGCTTTAATAACCGATTTTTGTTTTATGATCAATTTGACATTCTGAAAATATTTAATATACTTATTTATATTTTTTTACAGGAGGAAAAACATGAAAAAATCTATTTTAATTCTAATCACGGTTGTTCTTGTTTTAATGGCCGCCGGCTGTTCGATCGATCCGACTGCATCCGACGCATTGGCTGACACAGTCTGGACGAACAAGATTCCTTTCATTGCAGGAAGCAGACTTACCTTCAACGCTGACGGGACTGGTGTAGCAGATCAGATGCTCTTAGGCGAATGGACAGAAGAGGGCGATGCTTTCACATACACATATGATGCTTCGACCAAATCGGGCATTATTACAGGTTCCCTTTTCATTGTCCTGAATGATGGTTTCACTGGCGATTCGACAGAATTTACTGTTTCAGCTGCCGGTAATTCAATCTCATTCAGAGGATGGGACTTCTCGTTCGGATTCTGATATTACTCATAACTGTCCCCGGTATACAATTCCGGGGGCAAATCACTAAACCCTATCGACGGACATTACCGGCACCGAGATAACCGAATACGGTTATAATAATAAATAATTTTTGACAGAACATTTATCTATCATCACTTTCAGGTTGCAAAATTTGCAACAATATCAGGCTTGATCGTTGCAGATTCTTGCAATATGATTGATAAATCGGGATTCCGTGATTAATTATTTCTGAGATTCGAATTAAGCAGCCGTAGGATTTAAAAGGAGAAACAAAATGGCAAAAGGATTTACACTCGAAACGTACCCCTGGGCATATACCGCAAGATTTACTGAAGACAAAACCTGGGAGGAGGAATATATTGAGAACCCTCATAAAAGTCC
>QKCC01000228.1 GCA_003245835.1 Spirochaetales bacterium
AGCATAGCGTCATCCATGTTGATGTCGATCATCTGCGCGCCGTTTATTACCTGATCGCGGGCTATCTCGAGCGCCTCGGCGTATTCCTTCTGCTCGATAAGCCGTTTGAACTTGGCCGAACCGGCGACATTTGTGCGCTCGCCTATGTTGACGAAAAGGCTGTCGTCCTTTATTTCCACCGGTTCAAGCCCGGTGAAAACCCTGCGGTGCGTATCGGCGACAGGCTTGCGCGGTGCTATTCCTTCGACAGCTTCGGCGATTGCCTTTATGTGAGCGGGGGTAGTGCCGCAGCAGCCCCCGACGATGTTCACTATTCCATCTTCGGCAAAACCGCGTATAATGCCGGCCATGTAGGCCGCTGAATGATCGTATTCACCCATGGCATTGGGCAGTCCGGCGTTAGGGTGGGCGCTGACGAAGGTAGTAGCTGCGGCTGAAACCTCCGAAATATGCTTTTTAAGCTGGTCGGCCCCGAGTGCGCAGTTGAAGCCTACCGACAGGGGGTTTGCGTGTCTGACCGAATGGTAGAAGGCCTCGGCGGTCTGTCCAGACAGTGTCCGCCCGCTTGCGTCGGTGATCGTGCCGGAAATCATCAGCGGCAGCGGACGGCCGGACTTTTCGAAGAAATCCATTACGGCAAATATAGCGGCTTTCGCGTTCAGGGTATCGAATATTGTTTCGATCATTATCAGGTCTGCTCCGCCGTCAACGAGGCCGCTGAGCGCGACTGAATAGGCTGCCGCCAGTTCCGTAAAGCTGATATTTCTGGCCGCAGGTTCGTTCACATCCGGCGATATCGAAAGGGTCCTGGTCGTGGGGCCGAGGATTCCGGTGACGAATTTCCGTGTTCCGGGGTGCTGCTTCACCCAGCCGTCAATAGCCGCCCTGGCAATGCGGGCTCCCGCAAGGTTCAGCTCGTACGAAAGTGCCCCGAGCCCGTATTCATTCTGGGCAACGGCGGTACTGTTGAACGTGTTCGTTTCTATTATATCAGCGCCGGCATCAAGCATTGCTGTATGAATTTCCGTAATCATCCCGGGCCGTGTAAGATTCAGCAAATCGTTGTTTCCCGGAGCATCTGTTCCGTTGTATGTAAAATCCTTCTCAGATGGGCCTGCTTTCTGGATCATTGTTCCCATCGCGCCGTCGAGGACCATGATCCGCCTGTCTAAAATAGAAAATACAGGGTGTTTTTCATTCATAAACACAGTATATCAGAATATTTATGTAAATATAACGTTTAAATAAACTTTACAAATGTAAAATATAAACTTTTATACTTTACAAAAGTAAAATTTATAACTATAGTAAAGATAAGAGATTAAAACTTAAATATTGACAGGAGGGCCACCCTCCGAGGAGTCTTAAATGAAGCTGTCAAAAGAAGTACATAAAGAGCTGTTTCTCAAGATGGCGCAGTCCAGAGAATTTGAAGAAACCGCCGCACGGCTGTTTGTAGAAGGCAAGGTTCACGGAACTGCCCACTTCAGTACCGGTGAAGAAGCTACCATCGGGGTATGCGTTGCGCTTGAGAAAGAAGATTATATCCTGCAGACACACCGCGGTCATAACCAGGCAATAGGAAAAGGAATGGGACTCGACCGGATGATGGCTGAATTTACCGGCAAAGCTACCGGCTACTGTAAAGGAAAAGGCGGGAGCATGCACATTGCCGATTTTTCCGTCGGAAGTCTCGGTGCGAACGGTGTTGTAGGCGGCGGGCTTCCCCTTGCCACCGGCGCTGCGTTCTCGCAGAAATATCTGAAAAAGCCGAATATTACCGTTTGTTTTTTCGGGGATGGTGCGTCCAACGAGGGATCCTTCCATGAATCCCTGAACCTGGCTTCGGTCTGGAAGCTTCCTGTACTTTTCGTATGTACGAATAACCGCTACGGTATGTCAACCAGTATTGAAAAATCAATGAATATTGAAGATATCGCAATCAGGGCATCAAGCTACGGTATGCCGGGAATCTCTATTGACGGTAACGATGTTATCAAGGTTTATGAAGAGACGGTTAAAGCCAAAAAGTACGTGCTCGAAAACGGCCCGATGCTGATGGTTCTGAACACCTACCGCTGGATGGGACATTCCAAGAGTGATGCTCAGTTATACAGGTCCAAGGAAGAGGTCAACGAGTGGAAAGAAAAGTGTCCTATCAAGCGACATAAGGCTTACCTGATTGAAAACAAGGTCATGACCGAAGCGGAAGTAGACGCACTGCAAAAGCAGGCTATTGATGATATTGCAAAAGCTGTTGAGTTTGCAGAAAACAGCCCGGAACCGCAGATCGAAAACATCTTTGACGACGTGTACGCTGAATAACTTTGAACTTCCGTGTTCAAAGTTATTCCGGAGTTTGAAAGCTGTGCTTCCAAACTCCACCATGATGACCCGCCTTCCATGGCGGAGATTTAATGGATTACCATTAGGAGAATAATTTTATGAGAGAAATTACATATGCACAGGCAATAAACGAGGCCATGAGTGAAGAAATGCGCCTTGAAAAGAACCTCGTTTTTATGGGTGAAGATATCGGGCTGTACGGCGGCGCTTTTGGTGTTTCCAGGGGAATGTTTGAAGAGTTCGGTCCGGAGCGCGTTCTGGACACCCCGATTACTGAGCTGGCTATAACCGGATGTGCTGCCGGGGCATCGATGACCGGCGTCCGTACAATTGTTGAGATTATGTTCAGTGACTTTATTACACTGGCCATGGAACAGTTGGTAAACCAGGCGGCCAAGAACCGTTTTCAGTTCGGCGGCCAGGCTTCAGTTCCTATGGTTCTGAGAGCGCCGGGCGGCTCCGGAACTGGCGCGTCTGAACAGCACAGCCAGAGCCTTGAAGCATGGGTCGCGCATGTACCCGGCCTTAAGGTTGTTATTCCTTCGACTCCTGCCGACGCAAAGGGCCTTCTTAAGGCATCAATCAGAGACAACAACCCGGTTGTTTTTCTTGAACAGAAGCTTCTGTACAGGACCAAGGGGCCTGTCGCCGAGCTCGGAGAGGATGAAATTATCCCCCTCGGCAAAGCGGATGTCAAAAGAGAAGGAAAGGATGTTACAATAATAACCTACGGAAGAATGGTTCCGAGAAGTCTGAAGGTAGCTGAGGATCTTGCAAAGGAAGGTATTGATGTGGAAGTTGTCGACATCAGAACACTTGTTCCGCTTGATAAGGAAGCTCTTATTAAGTCGGCCAAAAAGACAGGTAAGGTACTTGTTGTTCATGAAGCCTGCCAGACCGGCGGTTTCGGCGGAGAGCTTGTAAGTGTTATAGTAGATTCAGATGCCTTCTTTTACCTGGATGCTCCGGTCAAGCGGCTCGGCGGACTTGATGTCCCCATTCCGTACAACCCGCACCTTGAAGCACAGGTTGTACCGACCGAAGAAAAGATAGCAGCAGCAGTCAAAAGCCTGCTTTAGGAGTTACTGATGGCTGAAAAGATAATAATGCCCAAGACGGGCATGGCGATGGAAGAAGGCGTTATCATTGAATGGTTTATTAAAGAGGGTGATACAGTCGCCAAGGGCGATGTTATTGCCGAGCTTGAAACCGATAAATCAACAATGGAACTGGAATCCGATTACGAAGGCACAGTACTGAAAATCCTTTACCCGGCTGGAACTACGGTTCCTGTTGTTAAAACAATTGCCTGGATAGGAAAACCGGGTGAAGCCGTTCCGGCGGAAGACGGTGTTCCGGCTGCGGCTCCTGCCGTTCCTGATAAAACCGCGGCTACTGCCCAAGCTTCAAAGGCCGCATCAGACGCTCCGACAGCGGGAAGGATAATAATGCCCAAAACCGGCATGGCGATGGAAGAAGGCGTTATTATTGAATGGAGAGTGAAAGAAGGCGATAAGGTTTCCAAGGGCGATGTTATTGCCGAGCTTGAAACCGATAAATCAACAATGGAACTTGAGTCCGACTATGCAGGCACGGTTCTGAAGATACTGTATCCCGCAGGCACTACTGTTCCGGTTGTTAGAACCATAGCGTGGATCGGCAAACCCGGCGAGGCGACTCCCGAAGATGAGGAATCCGCATCGGCTGCCGGGGCTGCTGACGAACCTGCAGCGGCAGCGTCCGTACCCTCCGGTGCGGCTGCTTCTGCGCAGCCCGCCGCGGCAAAGGCTGATGCTGTCGGCGACAGGGTTAAAGCCACCCCCGCGGCAAGACGAGCCGCCGGCGATAAGGGTGTCAACCTTGCCGATGTACAGCCGAGTGGAAAACACGGAGAGGTTCGCGAAGCCGATGTACTTAACGCGCCGAGCGTGACTGCTACTCCTCTTGCCGCCAGAATCGCCGCGGAACAGAATATTCCGCTTGCAGATGTTTCAGGATCCGGGCATGCAGGCAAGATTTTCAAAGCCGACCTTTCAGCTCTGAGCGTCATGTCTCCGGCAGTTGCAGATGATTTTGTTCCCAATTACCAGGATGAATATGTTAAACTTACCGGTATCCAGAAGATTACCGGAAAACGGATGTTTCAGAGTCATACCGAAATACCGGTTGTAACAGAGAATGCGAAGGCCGATGTTACCGAACTTCTTGCAATACGGAAAAGCCTTAACGACTCTCTTGGAACAAAGATTTCTATCAACGATTTTGTTCTGCTCGCAGCCGCAAGGATGCTCAGGCTTAATCCGAGACTGAACTCGAGCCTTGCGGATGATGATCAGCTTCTGTACAAAGGCCGTATAAACCTCGGAATGGCGGTTGCCACCCCGAAGGGACTTCTTGTTCCGGTAATCAAAGACGCGGATATGTATTCCATAACGGGGCTATCAGCCGCCGCGAAGGACCTTGCTGTTAAGGGCCGCGACGGCAAGCTGAAGTCTGATGATATGGAAGACGGAACCTTTACCGTATCGAACGTGGGAATGTACGGCGTTACATCCTTCACCCCGATTATCAACCAGCCGCAGGCCGGAATACTCGGTGTCTGCGCGATTGAGGATCAGCTGAAGATGATTGACGGCGAAATTGTCAACAGGAAGGTGATGGGACTCAGTCTGACGTTCGATCACCGTATCGTAGACGGCGCGGAAGCCGCGATGGCCCTCAGTACCCTGAGAGATTTTCTTGAGGCGCCGCTGACCATAATGGCGTAACCAGGCAGTCTGCCTTTGCTGCAGGCCGTTTCAAAGGAGTTAATATGGCTGAAAAATATGATGTAATCGTAATCGGCGGCGGACCTGCCGGGTACGTTGCGGCAATCAAGGCCGCACAGGTCGGGGCAAAAACTGCCTGCATCGAAAAAGATGTTCTCGGCGGGACCTGTCTCAACAGGGGATGCATTCCTACAAAGACATATCTTCACAGTGCGGAATTTCTTTATGAGCTGCAGGAAGCTGCTTCGCGCGGAATAAAACTTGCCTCAACCGATTTCAGTATGGATATGCCTGCTGCCGTTAAAGAGAAAAACAAGGTCGTTAAGAAGCTGACGGGCGGGGTAGGCTCCCTGCTTAAGGCCAATAATGTTGACGTATATTACGGTACCGGCGTTGCCAAATCAGCAACCCAGGTTGCTGTTTCCGGCGGAAGCTCCGGCAGCCTGACTCTTCAGACCGGGGCGGTTATCCTTGCCGGCGGTTCAAAGGCGGTAAAGCTTCCGATTCCCGGGGTAGAGAGCAGCCGGGTTGTAACCAGCGACGAGATCCTTGACCTGCAGGAAGTTCCGAAAGCCCTTGCAATCATCGGCGGCGGGGTCATCGGCGTCGAGATGGCAATGATCTTTGCTGCTTTCGGCAGCAAGGTTACGATAGTAGAGCTTGAGCCGTCAATTCTGCCGTTTATGGAAAAGGACGCGTCTCAGCTTATCCTGAAATCACTTAAAAAGAAGAGAGTAGAGGTTAAAACCGGAATCAAGCTCGACAAGTTTGAAGAGAAGGGCAGCGGTATAAGCCTGTTTCTTGGAAACGGTGAAAGAGTCGATGCCGACCTCGCACTGCTGTCTATCGGACGCCAGGCGGACCTGAGTTGTGTCGACGGGCTGAATATAAAAACCGAACGCGGAAAGATTGTTGTAAACGATCAGATGGAAACATCCGTCAGCGGAATTTTCGCTCCCGGCGATGTGAACGGCCGCAAGATGCTTGCCCATGCCGCCTTCAAGATGGGAGAAGCTGCAGCAGTGAATGCGGCAAAATTCGCGGGTGTTAAGTCGGACGAGGTCGCAAAGCACGCACCCGTTTCAGCCGATCTGAAATATGTTCCCGCTGTTGTCTACTCGGTGCCCGAGCTCGGAAGCGTAGGTCTTTCTGAAGCACAGGCCGCCGAAAAAGGCGCAATTGCAGTCGGAACATTTCCGCTTGCCGTAAACGGACGGGCGCTGGCTGTAGGTGCTGCCGAGGGATTTGTGAAGGTTATTGCCGACGCTAAATATGGAGAGATCCTGGGCGTTCATATAGTCGGGCACGGGGCCTCCGAGATTATCAACGAAGCGGCAGCGCTTATGGCGATGGAGATTACCGTCCATGAGGTTGCCGAGATAATGCACGGACACCCCACCGTCTCCGAGGCGCTGATGGAAGCCGCTGCGGACGCGCTCGGCAAATGCATCCATCTTCCCCCGAAGAAATAAAGGGGACTTCTAAAAATATAGTGGATGTTTATTTATTGACTGATAAGGAAATAAATAAACACCAAGGCGCTTCAAATAACTCCAATATAGAGTTGTTTGAAGCGCCCAAATATTATCAGCATTGGATTGAGAACATAAAAGATGAACAGAAGCCGGGAATTTTTGGTTGAAATTGCAAGAAAATACTATATGGATGAATTCTCTCAGCAGGAAATTGCAAAGGAATATAATCTTTCCCGGCCTACTGTTTCAAATATTCTGAAGCAGTGCCGTGAAGAAGGAATCGTTGAAATCCGGATTAGGGAAGGTTCTTCCTTCTCGCGTGAGCTGAGTGAGCGGCTGCGCGGCCGGTTCGGAGTCCGCGAAGTAATTATAGTTCCGTCAAATGAAGATCCATCAGCTGTCCTTAACCGGGCCGGGGCTGAAGCCGCTGCTTTTGCTTCGGACGTTATTAATGACGGGATGAAAATAGGCATCGCGTGGGGAACCTCGCTTTTTCAGATGGTCCATAATATGAAGCAGCTCAATGTAGTGGACACAGAGGTCGTTCAGCTTATGGGCGGTCTGGGGGCGTCCAATCCTCAGTATGACGGGGCGGACCTTGCCCGTGAGCTTTCCAAGCTGATTAACGCGAAGTATTACCCTCTTCAGTGTCCGGTGCTTGTCAAATCAATCGAGGTAAAAGAAATGCTGGTATCAGAGAACGGGATTCGCGATACCCTGCTCAGGACCGGTGATCTTGATATTGCGTTTGTAGGACTTTCTTCGAACGATCCTGATAAATCCGCTCTCGTAAAAGCCGGGTTTCTTTCCCTGGAAGAAACAGAAGAAACTCTCAGGGCCGGAGCCGTCGGCCATATCTGCGGTTACAGTTACGGAGAAGAAGGCGAGATGCTAGAGCTTCCGGTAAACCGCAGGATTATAGGAATTGATTTCGAGAAGCTCAAGAGCATTCCCGAGCGTGTCGGTATTGCCTGCGGGGCCGAAAAGGCGGATGCAATTAAGGCGGCCCTGAAGGGCGGGCTGATAACAACGCTGATAACCGACGAGTCTGCCGCTCTCAGGGTATTGGGTTAGCTTATTATCCGCATTCGAGCCCGGCGAGGAAGTTGCTGATAAAATCAGAAATATATTCTTTTATCTTATAGTCCTTTTCGATTTCCGGGTGATGTATGAAATGGAATGATGCGCTGAATATTGAGGTAACAAAATACCTGGCAAGCCGTTCCGGTGTTTTATCAATCCCCCTGCTTTTAACGATTCCGGAAAAATAATCAGCCATTATACCGATCATCTGTTCCGGCTGGCTGTGCAGTTCTCCTGCTATTTCTTCAAAGACCGATACAGCTTTATAACTCATCTGAATCAGGCTGGAATTCTGGTTAAACAGTCTGACTATGGATGTACAGATAATTTCAAGGTCCGCCTCCGGATTTCCGACAGTTCCGCCGAGCAGGTATTCAGGTGTGGGGCGGACAATGTATTCCTTGAATGTTTCATGGTAGATTGTTCTTTTATTTCCGAACTTTCTGAAAAGGGTGACCTCGTTTACGCCTGCCGCTTCCGCGATTTCTTTTGTCCTGACGGCTGTAAATCCCTTTTCTGAAAATAGCCTTCTTGCCGCTTCAAGAATCTTCTGTTTAGTTTCAAGTTCCAATTGACGCCTCTTGATTTATTTTACAATTAAGTCCGATAAAAAGCAAGTAAGTACTTGCATTCCTGTAAGGGAATATATATATTTAAACCATGATTAAGAATGAAAAATCTCTGTTCCTTGGAAGGGACAGAATATTTCCGCTGCTTGTAAAGATGGCGCTGCCTGCTATGGCAGGTATGCTTGTACAGGCGCTTTATAATGTTGTAGATACGATTTTTGTCGGAAGGGGTGTCGGCCCTCTTGCAATCGGGGCATTGTCAATCGTTTTTCCGATCCAGATGATCGTATCCTCGTTTTCGATGGGGATAGGAGTCGGCACCGCATCTATAGTCTCGCGCCGTCTTGGTGAGGGAAGAGAAGACCGCGCATCCGCAGCGGTAGGTACAGGCTATACTGCGATGGCCATAGGCACACTGATTCTGATGGCTGTTATGACCATTTTTATGAAACCTGTTCTTGTATTTTTCGGAGCAACTGATGCGATAATGCCGTATGCCCTTGAATATGCAAAAATAATAATTCCGGGCTTCTTTTTCTTCGCACTTTCAATGATAGCAAGCACAATGATACGCGCTGAGGGTATGGCCAAGACTTCAATGACAGGAATGATGATCGGAGCGGTTCTAAACTGCCTTCTCGATCCGCTTTTTATCTTTGCCTTCGGCATGGGCGTAAAGGGCGTCGCGCTTGCAACAACACTGAGCCAGTTTGCATCGTCATGTTTTTTCCTTCCTTATTATATATCTCAAACGGAAAAATAATATCCGTTTAAAGCTGCCTGATTTCAGGCTGGATCCGTCCATACTGAAAGAAAGCCTGATACTTGGTGTTCCCGCCTTTATTCAGAATGCCGGAATGAGTATTCTGGTCCTTGTCGTGAATAATTCACTCGGTTATTACGGCGGAGACTCAGCTATTATCAGCTATGGAATGGCTCATAAGTTTATAACGCTTTTAATCCTGCCTATGCTGGGTATAGCGCAGGGGTTTCAGCCGGTTGCAGGATATAATTTCGGGGCAGGGTACTACAGCAGGGTCCGAAAAAGTCTAAAGGCCGCCCTTTTGAGCGGGCTAACCATAATTTCCATCGGCTATATCTTGACCATGCTGTTCCCGGAGGCATGCATGGGGCTGTTTACGGCTGATCCCGCTATAAAGGCATCAAGTGCAGGGGTTATCAGGCTTCTGATTATGGTTGTGCCGCTTGCAAGCATTCAGATTATAGGAACTTCCTATTTTCAGGCTGTTGGAAAGGCAAGGGAGGCAATGTTCCTGGGGCTGTCGAGGCAGTTTATTTTTCTTATTCCCTGTGTCGTTATTCTGCCGGGATTTTTAGGTTTGAACGGTATATGGCTGGCTTTTCCCGCAGCTGACCTGCTTTCAACAACCTTGACATCAATTCTTTTAATTCTCGAAGTTAGAAAACTGAACGGAAATGAAGAGAAAAACAGGAAAGCGAAGGCAGTTGCCTAGTCTATCGGTATTTTCCCTGTCCTGATAACTGTGGTATAGTTATCAGGGGATTTAAAATGAGTAACCTGTATTTCATAAGGCATGCCGAAAGCGAAGCTAATAAAAAAAGAATACTGGCAAGCAGA
>QKCC01000318.1 GCA_003245835.1 Spirochaetales bacterium
AGCCGGGCGGGTATGATGTTATCTCGCCTTTCGACAGATCATACGAAGTATACGCAGGTGCAAGAATATCTATTCCGTATTCATGCGCCAGGTGCTTTGCGACAGAATCAAGCGCCTGAATATTATAGCCGAGGTCTGCACCTATGCCCGCCATTCCGCAGAAACCCTGCGGCTCGATAAAGATCCTCCCTTCGGTGTTTTCGGAACTGCCCACCTTCCGGCTTTCAGCGTCGTAAGCCCGCAGGAACCACTCTCCGTCCCAGCCCTCACTGAGAATAATCGAGGACATTTCCGCGACGGCTCTCTCTGTGTATTCCGCCTCGGCGATAAACGGACCGCCGGCTGCCCGGCACAATGCGGCATACTCCCTGCCGGCATAGACCAGCATAGCTGCTATCAGTACCGATTCGGCCGTATCCGAGTTTCGGTTGACCACAGTCTGAAAGGATTCATCGGGGTTGGTCGAAAAGCAGTTCAGGTTGCGGCCGATCAACGGAAGCCCGTGCGGGCCGCGGTTTTCATTTATAAAATGGAACGCGCGCTTCAGGTGATCAGCCATTACCGCTCCACGGCTGTCTTCGGACGGGTACCCGGTATGATCTGCAAACGGGACTTCTTCATTCAGCAGTCCGAAATCACCCGTCTCTTTTATATAGGCCGCAACCGCAATTATAAGCCAGAGCGGATCATCATTGAAGTCTCCGCCTATAGCGTCATTTCCCTTCTTCGTGAGCGGCTGGTACTGGTGAAAAGCGCCGCCGGTTTGAAGCTGAATCGATGCGACGTCTATCAGCCGCTGCCGGCTTTTAGCCGGTTCCATATGCATTATACCCAGAAGGTCCTGGTTTGTGTCCCTGAAGCCTATACCCCGCCCTATTCCCGATTCATAGAGCGAGGCGCTCCTTGAAAGGTTATAGGTTACCATGCACTGATACTGGTTCCAGGTATTCACCATCCGGTCCAGCTTTTCGTTTCCGGAACTTACACTGAAACAGCTCATTTTGCCGGACCAGTATTCCTTCAGGGTTCCAAGCGCTGCCTCCACAGCCGCGTCGGTGCTGAACCTGCTTATCATTTCAGCCGCCGGGTTCTTATTCGGACGGTGTTCACCGGTCCATTTGGATTCTTCGGGGTTCTCAATGTATCCGAGTACGAATACGAAACTTTCAGACTGCCCAGGCTCCAGGCTGATGTCGATGCGGTGAGAGGCGCAGGGCGACCATCCGGCAGCTATGCTGTTTCCGCTCCTGCCTTCAGCAACCATGACAGGGTTTCCGGCGCCGCGGTTCTGCCCCAGAAAACTTTCGCGGTCGGTGTCCCACCCGTCGGGAAGGCGGTTAAGGCTGTAGAACGAGTAATGGTTTCTTCGTTCTCGGTATTCGGTAAGGTGGTAGATTGTCCCGCCGTCCACCTCAACTTCGCCCGTATTCAGGTTGCGCTGAAAATTGGTCTGATCATCCTGGGCATTCCACAGGCAGAACTCTATGTATGAATACAGCTTCAGGTTTCGCTTCTGATTCGAAGTGTTGGTTACCCGGAGACTGTGGATTTCACAGTTTTGCCCGGGAGGAACAAAAAAAAGTCCGTCCGTCCTGATGCCGGCCTTTTCGGAAGTGATCGAGGTGTACCCCATCCCGTGTCTGCATTCATAGCTGTCGAGGCTGTTCATAACGGGCTTCCATAAAGGTGACCAGAGCTCTCCGCCGGGTCCGTCTTCACGAAGGTAGAAGCAGCGGCCGTTCAAATCAGCCGGAACATCATTATACCTGTACCGCGTCAGCCGTCGCAGCAGGGCGTCCCTGTAAAAACTGTAACCGCCCCCGGTATTGGAAAAAATCGAATAAAAGCCTTCGGTTCCGAAGTAATTAATCCAGGGAGACGGCGTCTCCGGGTTGGTAATTACATATTCTTTGTTATCATCATCAAAATATCCGTATTTCATCTTCTGCTCCATATAAAATTTCAATCTGGGTTCGATAGTATTCAGCCCCACCGGCCTTATACAACGCCCATGCAGCGGCAGCGCTCATATCCTTCACGGAAGAGTGTCCGGTTAAAATATTTACATCTTCCTCACTGTCGCCCAAATGCATTTTTCTTAATTCAAATACCCTGCCCTCGAATTCACAGCAGATTGAGAGCCATTCATTGCAGCCTGTCAGCCTGAACAGTTCGGCAAAAGCCCAATAGCAAACTGACACAACTGCCAGTGAATCTCCTGTATTCTGCGAGCCGGCGGCTGCCTTGTCTTTAAGGCTGTTAGCGGCAGACAATGCCGACCTGAACAGCCGGTCATAGGCCGGAAAGGTTATAAATCGACCCGGGTCAGCCTTTTTTTCTATAAGGCTGCAGGCGTATGCAATGACTCCTGTAAAAGCCGCCGCTGACGCCACGATCATATCCCACGCGAGCCGGCTTTCTCCCGGTCTGATACCGCTGTATATACTTCCGTCTTCGTTCTGCAGCGCCAGCAGTCTGCTGAGTCGTTTTCCGGTTTTTTCAAGGAAATCAGCAGCGTCGACCTGTGAATATTCCAGGGCAAAAAGATCCAGGTAGATTTCAACAGAGGCTGAAAGAGTATTATGAATTATTGAATTTTCCTCTATAAAGACCGGAAACGGTATAAATCCGGGCTCTTCTTTGTTATTTTTTATATTCACCTTTATTCTCCTTACAGAAAATTACCGAGAATTTCTGTTTCAGGTCCCTCAAATCCGGGAACCCTGAATAACCGATCAATAATCATCGACGCTGCCCCGTACGAGACAGCCTGCCCGCCCATAGACGAAAGACGTATCCGGCAGGAAGATTCCCCCGGGTAGGACCAGTTCCTGTCCGTTTCTTCCTTCAGAATCGAAAGAAACTCATCAGTACCTGTCCTGAGATCACCGCCTATAAAACAGTCTGAAAGCGCGAATGTATTTGAAAGAAGCGCCAGGTTACGGCTCAGTTCAACGGCAAACTCTTTGTACAGTTTCGGGTCTTCCATAAGACCCAGCTGATTTTCAGAGGTGATTGCAACCTGTCCGGGGTCGTCCTCACCGGCAAAGATGCTTCTGAATTCTCCTGCGGTATACCCCTTGCCGTAATGGACCTTCCCGTCAATTACGATTCCCATGCCGATGGCGAGCCCTTCATAATTTGTTTCAGATACATGATGGTCCCTGAATTCAATCAGGCAGAAAAGAAAATCCTTAAGTTCCTGATCCCTGTTGAAAACAAGTTCACCCCAGCTGCAGCAGTTTCCGTCATTGTCAATAAAAACCGGAACATCAGTAATCCCGGCAATCTCATCAAGGACTGCGTACTCATCAGAAACTCCAAGCGGGATTGATTTAAGAATCACGCCTCTGTCATGATCGACAATACCCGAAAGACCTATTCCGATTCCGGCCAGCGGTATTTTCAGAACTTCCATTTCTGCTTCTATTTCAGCGAGAATCTTTCGAAATATCTCCGGAAAATCATAGGCTGTAATATCGGCGAAGATCCTGCGGGTCATCAGCTGTTCTCCGCTCATATTGAGGCAGATCACATTGCAGTACTGAGGCTGTACTTCGATGCCTGCAACGGCACAGAAGTTTTTATTCACCTTCAGCTTGATTGGCTTGCGGCCTCCCTGCGGACCTGCTTCCCCTTCTTCAATCTCTGAGATGATCTTTTTTCTGAACAGCGCAGATGTGATATTGGTAATCGTCGATTTATCCAGACCGAGGGTGTCCGCAATTTCCACCCTGCTGATGCCCTCGTTAAGCCAGATAGCCCTGAGGACTCTTGATCTGTTTGCTGCATTTACTGCTGATTTCTTCATGAATTCTTATCCCGGTTGGTTGATTTACTAAACCAACCAAAGTTTAAACCAACATCAGACAGCTGTCAACCAATAAGGTTGACAGCCGGCGAATTGTTCGTTATAGTTTGTATTAACAATTATTATGTTTGTTTTAACATTTCGACAGGAGCCATAATGGGTATATCTGAAAAGCGGAAACAGCATATCAGGGAATCAATCAAAAACAGCGGCAACGTTACCGTAAGCACCCTGGCAGACGAACTCTCTGTCTCTGAAATGACAATCAGAAGAGACCTGTCGGACCTGGAAAAAGAGGGATTTCTTAAGCGTACACACGGCGGCGCCGTCAGGGAATCAAGCAGAAGTTATGAACCCCCCTTTACAGCAAGAGCTTCGATACGGAATGAAGAGAAGATCCGGATTGCAAAACTGGCGGTTAAATATGTCGAGGATGGCGATACAATAGCAGTCGATTCGGGAACTACCGCGCTCTGTTTCGCCGAACAACTCCAGGAATTCAGGAATCTAACTATTGTAACCCCGAGTATACATATAGCAGCACTCTTCCTTTCGAATCCGGGGGTTGAAACAATACTCGCAGGCGGTACAGTCCGGAAGCATGAAGGATCCCTTGTCGGAGACATAACACGCAGAACCTTCGAGGCGCTCTACTTCGACAAGTTTTTCATGTCGGCAGCAGGCCTCAGCCCGGAAGCCGGATTCACAGAATATATAATTGAGGATGCAGAAATTAAGCAGCTTATAATTTCTCATTCCAAAAAGACAATTGCACTTATGGATTCAACAAAATTCGGTCGTACGGCATTCGCACAGGTCTGCAGAGCAGGGGAAGCCGACATCCTTGTTACTGAAAAGGATCCCGGAATAAAAATTAGGCAGCTGCTTAATGAAAATAATTCAATTATCGATATTGCGGATAACAGAGGAGATATTCAATGAAATGGTTAAATGACGTTTTCAAAGTAAAAAAACCGGTGATAGCAATGTGCCATCTGCAGGCGCTGCCCGGAGACCCGGGCTGGAACAAAGAGAAGGGCCTCGACTGGGTAATCGAAGCGGCAAGAAAGGATCTGCATGCGCTGCAGAACGGCGGAGTTGACGGAGTGATGTTTTCTAACGAATTCAGCCTCCCCTACCTGACAAAGGTTGAACCCATTACCTACGCTGCGATGGCGAGGATTATCGGTGAGCTTAAAAGAGAAATAAAGATCCCGTATGGCGTCAATGTACTCTGGGACCCGAAAGCGTCCATTGACCTGGCGGTTGCGGTAGACGGGCTTTTCGTCAGGGAGATATTCTCAGGAGTCTATGCTAGTGATTTCGGGCTTTGGAACACCAACTGCGGCGAGGTGATTCGGCACCAGCACAGGATAGGCGGAGAAAACGTTAAACTGCTGTTCAACATCGTTCCGGAAGCGGCCCAGTACCTGGGCACCCGCGACATAGCGGACATTGCACGTTCAACCGTTTTCAACCACCTGCCGGATGCGCTCTGCGTATCGGGTCTGACAGCCGGGGCGGAAACAGATGCCTCGACACTTAAAAGAGTGAAGGACGCGGTTCCTGATACGCCTGTCTTCGCGAACACCGGCGTAAGGCTTTCAAATGTAGAAGAACAGCTTTCAATCGCGGACGGTACGGTCACAGCGACAACCTTCAAGCGCGACGGGGAATTCTACAACGAGGTTGATGAAAAACGTGTCAAGGAATTCATGGACAAGGTAAAATCGATACGCTGATTAGCTTACCGGTATAATAACAACCGCGGAGGTATTATTTTGGACAGAAGATGGAAAGAGCTCGGAAACCTGCTGGTCAATTATTCGACAAAAGTAAAACCCGGCGAACGGGTGATGATAGCAATGATTGAAATCGAAACCTGGCCGCTTGCACATGCGGTTTACGAGGCTGTGATTAAAGCCGGAGGCTATCCCCAGATTCAGCTGCTGTCCGAAACCCTCCGCAGGGCGTTTCTTGAATACGGCAGCGATGAACAGATAAGCTGGGTACCAGAAATAGAGATGTACGGGATGGACTGGGCGGATGTCTACATAGGCCTCCGCGGGGCCCACAACCTGTACGAGCTGCAGGATATCGACGCGTCGAAACTCGCTTCGAACCAGAATGCGATGGGGGTGGTTTCGACAGCCCGCTGGCAGAAAACAAGGTGGTGCCTGATCAGGGTTCCGAACGAAGCATTCGCCCAGCAGGCAAAGACCGACAATGAAACCATAACGGAAATGTTCTTCAACTCCTGCCTGATCGACTGGGAGAAGGAAGCCGGAAAAATGGCGGCCTGGTGCAAAGCCCTCGAAAGCGGCCGAGACATCCGGATACAGGGAAGCCGTACCGATTTGAGTTTTTCCGTAGAAGGCAGAAAATGGATGCCGTTCGCAGGGATCAATAACATGCCTGACGGAGAAATAGCCACAGCCCCTGTAACTGAAACTCTGAACGGTGAAATATTCTTTGAAAACCCGGGAGTCCTCGGCGGCCGGCTGATTGAAGGCATCTATCTTAAGTGGAAAGACGGCAGGCTGACTGAGGCCTCGTCCTTAACAGAGCAGGAGTTTTTCCGATCGATCATTACAAAAGATCCCGGGGCTTCGCTGATCGGCGAATTCGCAATCGGTACCAATTTCATGATCGACCGCTTCTGCAGCGACATTCTGCTTGATGAGAAGATCGGCGGAACAATCCACATTGCCCTGGGCAGGGCATACCCGGAATGCGGAGGAACAAACGAATCCGCAATTCATTGGGACATCATAAAAGACATAAGACAAGAAGGTTCCGTAACCATAGACGGTAAAACGATCCTCAAAAGCGGTAAAATTATAATCGGAGCAGAAGATTGAAAGAGTGCTTTCTTGGAATTGACATAGGAACCGGATCGTCAAAGGGTGTGATTGCCGACATAGAGGGAAACATTCTGGCGGAGGCTGCAGTCCCGCATGGAATGGACATGCCCCGGCCCGGATTCTACGAACAGGATGCCGATAAAATCTGGTGGGGCGACTTTACAAAACTGAGCCTCCTGCTGACTGAAAAAATAAAATCCGAACACTCTCTGCCGGCCGACTGCATAAAGGCTGTCGGGGTAAGTACGATCGCTCCCTGTGTGCTGCCTGTTGATGAAAACGGAAAGCCGCTTCGTCCCGGAATAATGTACGGAATTGATACAAGGGCTTCAGAAGAAATTGCCGAGATTACCGAACTCGCCGGCCGGGAAAATATTTTTCAAATGACCGGTCAGGATCTCTCATCACAGGCTTGCTGCCCGAAAATAAGGTGGATAGAGAAGAACGAACCCGAAATATGGCACCGGACGTCAAAGATGCTTACTGCTGCAGGCTATATTGTGTACCGCCTCACCGGCAGATACACCCTCGATATCTACAATGCTATCGGCTACGCGCCGGTGTTCGACATAAGGAACCAGCGGTGGGATTTCAGCCTGAATGAAACCCCGGCAGGACAGATTGTAAAACCGGAACACCTTCCCGAACTGCTCTGGAGCAGCGAAATCGCCGGTGTAATAACCGGACGTGCCGCCGCCGAAACCGGACTAAGACCCGGTACCCCTGTCATTACAGGAACAGCAGACGCGGCATCGGAAGCCGTCGGCGCGGGAGTCTGCAAACCGGGCGAAATGATGATGATGTACGGCAGCAGCAATTTCTTCATAATGCGGACGGACAGCCTGACTCCGCTGACTTCCTTCTGGGCGTCCAATTTCACCGACCCGGGCAGCTCCGTGCTGACCGGAGGAATGTCAACTGCAGGAAGCCTGTTCAAATGGCTGAACGACTCCTTTCCCGGCAGGACCATGAAAGAGTGGGAAACCCTCGCATTGACAGCCGAACCGGGGGCTTCCGGCCTGACTGTACTTCCGTATTTCGCCGGAGAACGGACCCCGATAAACAACCCGGAGGCCAAAGGCGTCATTTTCGGATTGAGCCTTCAAACAGAAGCCGGCGATATATTCCGCGCTTTCCAGGAAAGCCTCGGCTTCGGCATCAGGCACAATATTAAAGAAATGGAAAGGGCCGGGGCCGTCGCTTCACGCATTGTCGCCATCGGGGGCGCATCAGGGAGCAGATCCCTGATGCAGGTAATATCCGATGTAACCGGAATCAGCCAGGAGATTCCCGACAGGACGCTCGGCGCATGCTACGGCGATGCGTTCCTTGCGGCTGTCGGCAGCGGATACTTCAGCGATTCAGCCGAATCTTCAAAGTGGGTTCGGACCGCCGACCGCATAGAACCCGAACCGAAGCTGTCCGGTTTCTATGAAGACAAGTACGGCAGATACAGGCAGCTTTATGAATCAACAAAGGGACTTATGTAAGGGTTACGTGTTGACATCCGGGCTTATATAGTACAAAAAATAGATAATGAAACAGATTTACCTTAAAGAAAACCGGGAGAAATCCCTGAAAAATAAACATCCATGGATCTTCAATAGTGCCGTGAAACCTGCCCGAGGACAGGCCGGAGAAATTGTCCAGGTCTGCACGTCCGCCGGCAAACCGGCAGCACAAGCATTTTATAACCCCAATTCACAGATCTGCCTGCGCATCATTTCCTGGGATCCGGAATGCTCTGCCGATACAGGCTTCTGGAAAGAGAAGATCCGCCGCGCCGTCTCTGCGCGCTCCTTTCTTTTAAACAAACCTGACCAGACCGATTCCTGCAGGCTGGTCTTCGGTGAAGCAGACGGACTGCCGGGACTGGTAGCCGATAAATATGGTGAATACCTGAGCGTTCAGTTCCTCACCGCCGGCATGGACAACATCAGGAACGAAATTGTTGCGATTCTATCCGAAGTGATTCAGCCGAAGGGAATAATAGAAAAAAGCGATTCGGAAATGAGAAAACTCGAAGGCCTTCCCCCTTCTGAAGGTCTTCTGTGGGGCTATGAACCGCCTGCCGGCTGCACTATAACAGAAAACGGCATCAGGTTTTCAGTCGACCTGGCAACAGGACAGAAGACCGGCTTCTACCTTGATCAGCGGGACAACCGCAGACGCGCAGCCCAATGGGCTGAAGGACTGGAAGTGCTGGACGCATTCTGCTATTCGGGTGGATTTTCTCTGAATGCCTGGAATGCCGGCGCAAAATCCGTCACTTCCGTTGATTCCTCCGGCGCGGCCCTTGAAGCGCTGAAAAGGAATATGGTCCTGAACGGGATACAGGAGGATGCATTCCGCATCATTGAAGACAATGCGTTCGAATTCCTGCGCAAAGAGAACAGGGAGGGCCGATCGTACGATATAATCATACTGGATCCGCCCAAACTGGCGCCCACCAAAACCCATGCAGAAAAAGCCATGCGGGCCTACAAGGACCTGAACCTGCAGGGGCTGAAGCTGGTAAGGGAAGGCGGTATCCTCGTTACATTCTCATGTTCCGGAGGCATCAGTCTGCAGGACCTGAAGATGATCTGTGCGTGGTCCGCTCTGGACGCA
>QKCC01000270.1 GCA_003245835.1 Spirochaetales bacterium
AAGATCGCATATATAATCATGGATATTAATCTGGGAAAAGCTTTCGCCCTGAGATAATTTCTCATAGATGAATCTCATTGCGTTAATCTGGTTTACCAGGTCAGAAAGATCAACCGCATCAGTTGTATCATTTTTCATGCTCACCAGCGAACTCACAACCATCATATTATTTTTCACCCGGTGGGTCAGTTCTTTCATCAGAAACTCTTTCTGTTCGACCAGACGTTCAAGCTCTTCTTCATGAAGTTTTCTTTGTGTAATATCGCGGGCAATACCAAGAAAAGAAATATTCGTTCCGAACCGGTCATTCATGAGAGAACCTGTCGAAGCGTGCCATTTGTAGGAACCGTCTTTGTATTTTACCCTGTATTCGACTGCAGCTTTTCTGTTTCCGGTTGAAATAACCGTATCTAAAAAATTCCTGCAGTTTTGTACATCATCAGGATGTACAAAAAGCTCGAAAGATTTTCCGATAACCTCATCTGTATCATGTCCGATAATATCTTTCCAGTTGGGCGAAACATATAAAAAGACACCGTCGACAGAGAGGCTGTAGATAATATCATTGGCATTTTCAACAAAAGTCCGGAACTTCACTTCGCTGCTGCGAAGCAGGTAATACGCCCTGATAATTAAATATACAAGTATAATAGTACCGGATACTAGAAGCATTATAATAATTGCAGGCAGGATATGCATAAATGAATTGAAAATAACCCTGGATCTGTCAGTTTGGAGCATAATATACCAGTCTTCCGTACCCAGATCCGCAATAGTTATCCAATACCTACCCACTGTATATATGCTTTCCGACTGAACTTCTTTAGGATTAATAGACAAAATCGGATTATATCCATCCAAAATATCTTCTCCTCTTGAATTAACAAGATGATTCGTGGTGAATTCGGTCTTATAACTATTGAGCAGCCAATTCATTTTATTAACATGCAGATCGATGCTCACGGATCCGGTAAAGGTATCGCCGGCATAAACAGGGGCCGATAGCGTCGTCATCAATCCCTTGCCCGCTTCATCAATATAAACAGGAGACCAGAAGATTCGCCTTTCAGGATTGTTTTCAGGAAGTGCACCGGCAACAAAATCTTTGGAATACAGCTCTTCCGAGAAAAAGAAATCCAGGGGGGATACCGGCGGGTAGATATAAATGAATCCGCTGTATGATGTATAATAAACCCATGGGGTTTCAGGATCCTCTTCAATAAGTGCCCTGAATATGGGAGTCAGACTGATTGCCATATATATTTCTTTAAATACCGATGAGTTTTCTGCTGGAACGTTGCCTGTTCCGGTCAAAGTCCCCATCTCCGAGGTCTCATATCCAGGCAGAAGATCCAGTACATAATCGTTTTCCGAAGAATACAGCCTTAAATATTCCTGTATGGGCTCGTTCAAAGTAATCTTGTCTTCCAGCGCGAATTCCGAAGCGTAACTCAGAACCTTTATGAAGTGCTCTCTCAGTTTAAGCTCATTCTGAAAAACCGATTGTATTCGACTGCCTGTAGTGATTATCTGGTCTTTAGCAGAGTTAAGCCTGTTATTAAAGAATCTAAGTGCAAGTCCCAGGTCAACCACAATCAGCACTGACAAGACCAGAAAAAACAGCTTATCAGACCGAAAGCGCTTTTTAATCTTTGATTTTTCCGCCACCTTCCGAATCCTTATATATAATTATTATAATCAGTTATCCGCCCAAATCAA
The DNA here is from genome assembly GCA_003245835.1 of Spirochaetales bacterium. Taxonomy (GTDB): domain Bacteria; phylum Spirochaetota; class Spirochaetia; order UBA9216; family UBA9216; genus Thalassospirochaeta. The sequence goes on from QKCC01000270.1 coordinate 1,720, forward strand.
AATATTATTAGGTATTTTTTTTAGGCTCCCCTAATCTCACATCAGCTTCATGCAGACGGCATCCGGTTTCACTGCTTTTCTTCAGTCTTCCCGCCGTTTTCCTTTTCGATACTCCGACGGGGTAATCCCGAAAAAAGCCCTGAACTTCTTGGTAAAATAGGCGGAGCTGTTAAAGCCCGAATCCAGAGCGATTTCCTGAACGGATCTGTCTGCATTCAACAGCACAGCGGAAGCCTTCTGCAGGCGGATTTTCAGCAGGTAATCGATGGGAGAACTTTTCAGTGTTCTTTTGAATACCCTGAAGCATTCACTCTCGCTGATGTTTGCCGATGATGATATTGTGCGTACTGTTATATTTTCCATATAGTTTACATCGATGAATTCCATAATAAGCTTTATTCTTCTCTCATCGGCTGATGAATCAGAAACAGCTGCCAGCAGATCGGGCCGGTTAACACATATTAGCCGCCAGAATTCCATCAGCCCTGATACCACCGCCATCTCAAATCCCGGTTTCGCAAGGGAGTAGGCCTCAAATGCCTTGTCGAATTGTGCTAACAGTTCCTGATGCCACGGGTTTTCTGGAGTAAATTTCATAACCTGAAGACTTCGGTTTGAACAAACCGGGTAGATATAGTTTCTGAAAATTTTATTCTCCGATTGACCGCTCAGCAGGTTTGGAATCAGCAGAAAATTCCGTATTTTACATTCAGTTTCACCGATTCGGGTCAATCTGTGCGCTGTATTGGAATTGATTAAAATCCCCTCTCCAACAGAGACCTGCATGTCTCCGCCAATGTATTCAACCCTGGTCGATCCTTCATAAACCACGACTATCTCAAGCTCTTCATGCCAGTGCCAGGGGACTTCTCCCAGAAGGAATTTCGAGAAACTTTCATCATAACCGGCACAGGGAAAATCGATGCTGCCGTGCTGAGTCAATTCCCTGCCGAATTCATCAGTCGATAATTTATAAACCTGCACAAAGTCCCCATTACGATAGTATTGTTATAACATCAGGTAGTATTTTAATATTATTCAGGTTGTTTTGCCATTATATTATTATCTTCAGTACATTATTAATCGGTGGAGGTAATATTAGCGAATGGCAACGCTGCTGCTTCTGATTATTTATACAGCATTTATAAGTCTCGGCCTTCCGGATGCCCTCCTTGGTGCAGGCTGGCCGGTAATGCAGCCGGAACTGAAAATACCGTACGGTGCAGCAGGTATCATTCAGATGTCAATTTCCGGCGGAACAATTATATCGAGTATGTTTTCAGGCTTTTTGCTTAAGCGGCTTGGAACCGGCAAACTTACTACCATAAGCGTAACCCTGACAGCCGCGGCGTTATTCGGATTCGCGTTCGCACCGTCATTCTTATGGATTCTCGCAGCCGCAATACCCCTGGGTCTGGGTGCAGGCGCAGTGGATGCGGGGCTAAATGCCTATGTAGCGAATCATTATGAATCGCGGCATATGAGCTGGCTTCACAGCTTCTGGGGAGTCGGAGCGCTGGGCGGACCGCTGGTGCTGTCGATACTTCTGCGCAGCGGTTTTTCCTGGCGGACGGGATACAAATCAGTCGGCACATTTCAGGTTTTCCTTGTCCTGATCCTTTTCATCGCGATTCCCCTGTGGTCCAAAGTAAAAACCCGCGCCGTAGCGGACTCCGGTGAAAATACAGAAAACCAGTCATCATTCTGGAGTTCATTAAAAGTTAAAGGCGTCGTAAAGGCCCTTTTAATCTTTCTGTTTTACTGCGGTATCGAGGCAAGCATGGGATTATGGGGAGGATCGTTTCTTTTCAAGGCAAAGGGAATGGAACCGGCAAAGGCTGCAGTATGGGTTTCAGTATTTTACGGCAGCATCACAGCAGGAAGATTTATAACAGGTTTTTTAACCTACATGTGGTCAAATAACAGAATGATCCGAACCGGTGTTTTGATCATTTTAGCCGGAGTTTTGCTGATACTGCTTCCACTGCCGATATACCTGACTTTGTCGGGATTTATTATAGTCGGGCTCGGCTGCGCCCCGATCTTTCCTTCGATGCTTCACGAAACTCCCGCCCGCTTTGGAAAGGAGCACTCTCATGCAGTCATGGGGTTCCAGATGGCTGCTGCCTACATTGGCGCCACCTTCCTGCCGCCCCTGTTCGGTTTTCTTGCGTCAGCCAAAGCGATTCATATTCTGCCTGTCTTCCTGCTTGGTTATATACTTTTGCTTATGTTCTGTTTCGAGAGCCTTGCACGCAAACAGGGTAACGGGTCGACTGATTCAGCCTCTTAATAAGGGAATTTCCCGACCCCATCATTGTTATATTTATCATAAATGTTTATTCTATACATAAAATTGTTGGCAAGGCAAAATATATATTATAAAGTATAAGCCGGTTAATAGAGGACAGTTTTATGATCGAAGAAATACCCGGCGATTTCCTTCAGTGGCTGAGAGGATTTTATTACGTTTCCAGGCAAGGCAGTGTTACGAACGCGGCTGGCGTCATGGGCCGGCAGCAGCCGACAATCAGCCGGCAGATCAAGTGCATAGAAAGGGAACTGGGCATTACTTTGTTCGATCGCTCCCTTGGAAGGATGGATCTGACGCCGGAGGGTGAACTGATTCTCAGTAAGGCTGTCTCAATTTTCGAAGATGTCAAAGAAATACAGAATATATCAGAAAATCGGAATAAATCATTCCGGGGAAAAATTGCAATCTCTGCAAGCCACTCTATCATAGACTCATTTCTGCCGCCATATGTCGTCAATTTTTCAAAACAGCATCCGCAGGTCAAATTTCATCTTGACGGAGCACTTTCCAAATCAGTAATCGAAAAGGTTGATTCCGGCGAGGTTGATCTGGGCATAACGTACCTTAATTCACCTCCTGAAACAGTCACTCCTTACCTTTTATTTCATACAAAATCAATCCTCATACTGCCGAAAAATCATTCGTTTTTCGAGGGAATAGATCCAAGTCTGAAACAGATTGCCCAATGTCCCTTAATACTCTTTTCCCGAACCGGCGAGGTAGAACCGTATATAGCAAACAGGTTTGCCAGTGAAAACCTGAACCCTAATGTAGTCTGTACCCAAACAAGTATTGTTTCGGTTAAGAAATACATCGAACTGGGACTGGGCGCTACGATCTCGGTAAGCAATGCAATTTCCAAGGGCGATGAGAATAACTTTGAAATTATTCCCATCGATAGATTTTTTCATGACCGGACATATTATCTATTTCTCAGACGGAAAAAATATCGTTCACCTGCAGCGAATGCCTTCATCCGGCAAATCAAACCCGATATCGAATTCTAAAAAGCCGGTGCCGATGCCGGAAATGAGCTCTGGATGACGTCTACAAGTTCGACGCTGTCATGGCTTTCGAGGCTGAGTACAAGTTCTTTCAGCGATGCAAGTTCGATTCCGCAAGCTTCTTCAAGCATCCCGCATTTTTTTTCGACTACGCCCTTAAGTTTTACAGAGCGTTCCAAAGAATCCAGCCCTTCAAAAGACCCTTCCGCCGAAACAGCCTTTTCGCTCAGAACATCTCCGGTGTTCAGCGCAACTTCCAGCAGGCATGCGTCGCTGCGGTTCCCGACCGCCTGAAGGTTTTCCGAATCCAGCACCCTGACTTCTATAAGATCAATCAAACGACGGGTAGGTTCCGATAACAGAAACTCGTTTTTGTAATGAAGCGGTGTCAGGGCGCCGTAATTTAATGCGGTACCAAGACAGTATCTCATGTGATGGTCCGCTTCGGAATGTGAATCAGGGTATCTTTGCTGATCAGATTTAATAATACGCTTGGCGTCTGTTTCGCTTACATGGATTACAATCCGTCTGATTTCATCGATTCTGTTTTTCAGCTGCTGATTAATTCTCATCGCACAAGCCACCGGGGACTGGGCAACATGAAAACAGGGAAATGTTTTCACTTCTACCGTACCGTAGGTTTTGCCGTCGCCCGGTGAAGCTGCTTCACCTTCAAGAGGCGCTATTGTGCTGTACCATCCGTCCCTGCCTTCAAACATACTCCCCGGAGCCTGTACGGCTTTGCTTAACCGGTAACACCACAATCCCCTCGCTGTTGCATAAGCGCTGGCCCCGGATTTCATATCTGTGACTTCCTGTGTACGGACCTGATGAAGTACAGCTCCACCTGCGGCACTGAAATTCAGGGCATTCTGCAGCTTTTCCGGCGGGTCATCAAAACATAGACCGGCAATGACGGGAACAATTAATGATAAGGCCGAGGTATAGTCCCAGGGCTGACGCAGTCCCTTCATATTCTCCCCGAAAACTGCATAGAATTGATAAGCGAAATGAGTCAGTTCAATCAGTTTTTTACCTGAAAACCGGGCAGTGTCGCTGAGTGCAAGAATCGTTGCGACAAGGTCGCTCGGGTGGCCGAACACCCCGTCTTTACGCCGGTATGTATCACCCCAGTCAGCACATCGCAGCAAAAATGCGTTCATAAAACCGGCCATATCCAGGCTGGTTCCGATACCGCCCGGATACACAGGGCGAACCGCCCCGGACTTGTCAAGAACAGAACACAATGCATCAAGTTCTTCTGCGGGCAGCGAAATTGCCCCCCCGATGAGGGACACAATTGTATCGAGCAGACGATACTTGACCTCTGCCAGTGTTTCTTTCCTGAACTCACCGAACGGTATAAATAATCCGGAATCCCTGAGATTGGTTATATTCATGGTTTTTCAGCCTTAATCCTCTTTATCAGCCTGGAAATAAACGGCGACATAAATACCAGAACAATAACAGCCCACATGATCCGGCATATGGTACTCTGGAAAAAAATAGCCGGGTCGTTTTTTGATATACTGATAGCCTGAACAAAACTGCTTTCCGCCAGAGGGCCTAAAAATATCCCGAAAACAAACGGAATCAGCGGGTATTTATAGGTCTCCAGAATTACCCCCAGCATTCCGAATATCAGCAGCAGGTACATGTCAAACACAAACTGCCGCTGTCCAAAAGCACCAAGCAGGCATAAAACAATCAGAACAGGAACGAGGGTGGCGCTTTTAATCTTTGTAATTTTAGAAAAGAGTGAATTGTATACCATGCCCACAGGAATAATCATCAAACCGGCCAGGAAAAGGGTTATAAGAAAACCATAGATCATGGGACTGTAGTCCCTTACGACATTCGGGCCGGGAATGATGCCCTGTATTGTCAGCACTGAAAGCATCACAGCTGTAGTGCCGCTGCCCGGAATCCCCAGAGCGAAGGAAGGAATCATTGCGCCCCCGGTAACACCGTTGTTCGCGGATTCGGCAGCTATGATGCCGTCAATATTGCCTTTTCCAAAGGTCTCAGGCGACTTGGACATTGATACAGCCTGTCCGTAGCTGAGGAATGTAGCTATACCGGCTCCTGTTCCCGGAAGGGCACCTACCAGACTACCGATTATCGACCCGATCAGGATGTTAACCGGACGTTTAATCCCCATCACGACACCTTTCATCATTTGTGAGAAACGTCCGACTTTTCTGGCTTCCTCGCTTTTTACCTCTACTATATATGAATTCTTGCTTAATTTTAGGAATGTTGGAATAGCAAACAGTCCGATTAATGTCGGAATAAGGGGCATTTCATCATACAGTTCCATAATTCCGAAATTGAACCGTGGAAGACCGTAGAAGGGATCCGCGGGCATGGCGGCAACCAAAAAGCCCAGGGCCCCTACCAGAAGACCTTTCTTCGTGTCCTTCCCGACAACATTGGCAATAATTGATACGCCGAGCAAGGACAGAAGGAACATTTCAGCCGGTCCGAAGCCAAGCGCAATCTTAGCCATCGGTACAATTATAAAAACCGCGAGAACAGCGGATATCATGGTTCCCGCGCTCGAAGCAATCATCGAAACACCCAGGGCAATGTCAGCTTTGCCCTGCTGCGCCAGCGGATATCCGTCTAATGAAGTAGCGGCTGCCTGTGCAGTTCCCGGTACTTTGAATAAAATAGCAGGAACGGCGCCTCCGTACTGCGCGCCGGCATATACCGCCCCGATAAATACGATAGCATTGCTGGTACTCATTCCGATTGAAATAGGAAGCATAACCGCACAGGCATTGCCCGATGTAAACCCTGGTAAACTGCCGGCGATTATACCGACTATTAAACCGCACAGCATTATTAAAACGGTATTCCAGTGCGCTACTATATTAATTCCGTCCAGTAGTAATTGACCAAATTCCATTCTTTACAACTCCAATATAAATCCGGATGTTATTACAGCAACAATCCCTTTGGTAACGAAAGCTTCAGCCACAATCCGAAAACAGCATAAAGTACAGCGATAATAATAAGAGATTGAGGTATGAGATATCTCAACTTTCTAACCCCGAGGTAGTAAGAAAGCATGAGGATATAAACCAGCGTAGTAACCCAGAAACCAACGACACGACCCAGAAAAACAAATGCCGCTGCCGAAAGAAATATTACTATAGCCTTCTCGTTCTTCCTGATACTTTCCAGGAAGCCGGTTGTTTTATCTGTCTGTTTTTTTTCGGACAGCTCTTTCGCGGCGTCTTTAAAAACTCCCGCTATATTCCAAATAAGAATAATTCCGAACAGTATCATAATGAACCGGGGGTACAGCAGAGCCTTTGCCCGGCCCACTCCGGCGGATGAAAAGTAGTAGCCCGCCAGAAATGCCGTGCAGAGTATCAGAAACCCCAGTTTCTTTAAATAAAACACAGCCTTATCCACTTATTACTCCTTGCGTTAATATTTCAACTATTATACCCCTAAAACAGGCGGTCAGGAGAGTCTGAAAAAGATTCGACTCCCCTCGCCGCACCTCAATTCAAGGTTCCTTTTAAATGCTGTTCAATTTAGTTTTCGTCAACATCCTCTTCAAAGTAATGCAGGTATTCTTTGTAGCCTTTCATGTTGGTATCGAAATATTCTTCCATTTCGGAAGGAGTCATGTAGAACCAAAGATGTTCACGTCCCTGTTCTTTCAATTTAGCCTGAAATTCCGGATTATTTATTGCGTTTTTAACAGCGGCTGCCAGAATTTCCAATCTGTCGGGGTGCATATCTTTCAGTGCGCCCGGAGCAACCAGCAGATCCATCGTACTGGCATTTACCTTCGGAAGATTAGGCAGTAGCGATACTAAAGTAGGAGCGTTATTTGACAGTTCAGGCCAATTGTTTTTTGCCCACTGAACCGCAAGAACTCTCGTGGAATCCGCAATCTGCTGCGACGCATATAATGAGGCATGGGTTACATCCACGTGCCCGCCGGCCAGAGCCAACCGTGCTTTTGAACCGCCGCCGAAGCTTACGATATTCAGATCGATCCCGGCCAAATCTTCAATGAGCCTCAATCCCAGGTAATTGTCTCCGGTAATATTTCCGACGCTTGCAGTAATTTCACCGGGCCGGTTTTTGGCATCTGCTATAAATTCATTAAATGTATTCCATGGAGCGTCTTTTCGCACCAATACAGCCGCCGCGTCCAGTGTCAGTGATCCAAGAAAGCAGATATCTTCCGGTGCAAACATTCCATCCATTGTCAGCAGCCCGACTTCGGTGTACGGAGAACCGGCCATACCGATAGTGTAACCGTCAGGATCGCTTTCGCTTACAAGTTTCGGCCCCATCAATGATCCGGCGCCTGGCCTGTTGTCGAGCATAAGAGGAACACCAAGTTCCGCTTCAAGATAGGGCTGCAGCATTCTCATATTTGTGTCAGCCCCGCCGCCTGCCGCGGTATGCACAATCAGCCGAATCGGTTTGGTTGGAAATGCTTCCTCCGATGTGTCCTGCTGTCCTGCGGCAAATCCGCCGTCGACTATTACAAACAGCAATAGCAGAAAAGCAGCTATACAGAATGCAGCTTTTAAAAATTTTCCATTTTGTCTTCTCACCTCAATACCCTCCTAAAAGTATATCGTTCACACATTATTACTTGCCTACAATTTAGAAATTAATTTTCAGTCACTATTTGACCTTTATCCAAAATTAACTTGTCATCTATTATCACAGTAGGTTTCATAATTATTGCATCAAGATGAGTTTTGCTGTAAACAGTACCGAACAGGTTCTTGTTGTTCCCAAGAGCCAGATGTACAGTACCCAGTCTGTTTTTAAATTCCTGTATATTATCGGACACACGGGCAGCCGAATTAGAGCCGAAAGCGAACTCGGCTATATTGTATGAATCAGCATCCCCGGATGTTGTAAGAAGGTTGCTGAGCTGCACGGCCTCCGCCCCGCCGGTAATCTCATAAACCTTTCCATCTTTTATTTTCAGAATAATCGGTTCCCGGATTAATCCGAGCTCATGCATTCCTCCGTCAATGACAGCGACGCCTTCCGCAGTACCTTCAACCGGGGAGCATGCAGCCTCTCCGCTCGGAAGGCCTGCCGATTTGCTGACTTCATCAAGTCGGCCGTCCAGCGCCATGACCTTTCTTCCTTTTATGCTGAAGGCAAGATCTGTTCCTGCTTCGGTAGTTATATGTACCTTATCGCCTTTTTCAAGTATCCGGGCAAACTTCGCCGTAATGTAGTACAGTTCTTCAAAATCCACAGCGATGGCGCCTTCCAGCATCGCTTCAGTCGTTATACCGCCCATTGCAAAGTATCTAACTCCGCTGTCACGCGCTTCCTGAACCGAGCGTGATCGTGATACCGGTTTCGAGGTAGCAGCTATCAGCATATCCGCCGCCTTTATTGCGGCGGCGGCAGTTGCCGGAAGCTCCTCATCGAACCTCGGAGTAGGTATAACAAACATTACCGGTTTTGCTTCCGCTGCCCACAAGGCTGAAAAAAGACATTGCGTAATATTTGAGTCAACCATCGGATCAGTCAATATTAAAACGCTGTCTCCTTTTCGAACATTTGACTGAAGCGGCTTCCACAGATTTCTGAATATTTCAGTACTAATCACCGGACTGCCTCACAAGAACCTTTCTGGCCATTGCGGCGAATTCATCGTCAGTAATGTACTTGCGGTTTTTCTTTTCGACAATTTCCTCATTCAGAGATTCAAGCAGAACTTCCCGCATTGAAGCCACGTCTTCAGCCCCGGAGGGCATACCCAGATCTTTGAGCTGAGTCTTTATTGCAACGTTCTCGAGGGTTGCAGCGCCGCTGAAAACAACATGTTCATATTCGCCCGCGCCGACCGCTTCCGGGCTCAGCGCTTCATGAGTCATCCAGGACTCCTGCGACATGTCCATTCCGCCCCATACAATTTTCGGCCGGAGGTATGCGTTTTCGCCGACAATGGCTTTATGCGGCTGAATCGGAACCTTTCCGATCCTGATCGCAAGTTCGGAATATCCCTTAAGCATATCGAGCTTCAGCCCGGTATCTATTCCATAGAAAGCTTCCAGGTCTACCGCGACCTCTTCCAGTGAAGCATTACCTGCTTCATCTCCATAACCGTTTATTGCCGTATCAACTTTAGTGCAGCCGCCCTCAACACAGGCCAGAGTATTGGCTGTAGCCAGACCGTAAGTGTTGTGCATATGACACTCAAAATCCATCCCTACAGGCAATTTGCTTCTGATTCTTTCCGACAGGTATTTCATCACCGCCGGCATTCCGACGCCGAAAGTATCGTAGAGACCCACATTATCCGCACCGCTCGCCACAATACCGTCATAGATTCTGTCAATCAGTTCAATTGACGATCGTGTGCCGTCAGACATCCCTACATTGACCGTTTTACCGCAGCTGTGAATATAATCAATCATTTTCGGCAATGCTTCCAGCTGTTCAAGAACCATCTCCTCGCCCAGCTTCATCAGAATAATTCTGAGATCTGTGCTGCCGTTCTCAATACATAGATCCACATCCCGTTTGTAATCTTCTGTTCTATTCGCAAAAAAGCGTCCGGTTGCTCTAACCTTTAAACCTGAATCCCTTACTGCCTTGGAAAATTCCCGGTGATGTTCATGCAGCGACGGACCGCCTATATCGATTTCGGAGACTCCCATGCCGACTGCGTATTCCAAAAGTTCCATCTTTTCCGAAAGACTGGGTTTAAATCCGATGCAATGCTCGCCTTCCCTGAAGGTCACATCACGAATTACTACTTTCTTCGGCAGATTCGGCATAGATTTTCTGATTTCATCATTCCAGCTGAACGGTGTTATTGACCATTTACCTTCAATATCCCATGGTGTATTCATTATTGCAACTTTTCTCCTCTATATTATCTCTGAAGTACAATAATTTTAGCCCTGCCCTGAAAAATTAGTCAAATCAGTTGTTTTATACAAGGTATACAATATTTCTATAGCCCCCCGCCACTTGCGGTTATTCGGATGTTGCCCTATTATCAGCTTATGGAAGAGTGTGCGGTATTCAGAGTTAACCAGATTAAACTTGATCCGGCAGCGTCCGAAACGGATGTAAAAGCCCGGGCCCTCAAAATTTCGGGTATTGACCGCAGAATTGTTAAAGAGATAAAAATTTCAAAGAGATCGATAGACGCCCGCAAAGACAGGGTCACTTTTGTTTACAGCGTAGATATTACCCTGCCGGCAGGTAACCGTTTTAAACCCTCAGGACTGAATATCGAGAAAATACAAACAGTGCGCTACAAATTCCCGGTCTCAGGAAGCGGACAGCAAATAACAATCGCCGGGGCCGGTCCGGCGGGCCTGCTTGCGGCTTTGGTGCTTGCAGAAAACGGATTCAAACCCCTTCTGATTGAAAGAGGTGAACCGGTTGAGCGCAGGAAGGAAACTGTCCGCCGCTTCTGGGAAACGGGTGTTTTAAATCCTGAATCAAATATGCAGTTCGGCGAAGGAGGTGCAGGAACCTTCTCGGACGGGAAGCTCAACTCGGGAATAAAAGACCGGTCGGGACGAATCCGAAAGGTGCTGGAAGTCCTGACCGAAGCAGGCGCTCCGGAATCAATTCTTATCGATTCAAAACCGCACGTGGGAACCGATTATCTTGAAACTGCAGCAGCAGGGATCAGGAAGCGCATTATTGAACTTGGCGGCGAGGTCCGCTTCAATACCAGGCTCACCGGTATAACTGCGACCCCGGCAATCTCGGCAATTACAGTAAACGGGGATCGGAAGATAGTTACAAGTCAGCTGATTCTCGCGCTCGGGCACAGTGCAAGGGACACAATTGAAATGCTGGACGGCTCGGGGCTTCATATGTCGCAGAAGGGATTCTCGGTAGGGCTCAGAATCGAGCATCTCCAGAGCACCATCAACCAAGCGCAGTACGGCCGGGGCAACAGCCCGGAACTGCCGGCAGCTGATTATAAACTGTCATATCATACCCAATCCGGCCGGGGCGTTTACACCTTCTGCATGTGTCCGGGCGGCTGGGTCGTAAACGCCGCATCGGAAGAGGGAATGTGCGTTACGAACGGAATGAGCTACTATAAAAGGGACGGAATCAATGCCAATTCAGCCGTTCTTGTAAATATCCATCCCGAAGATTTCGGCAGCCAGGATATAATGGCGGGCATTGAGTTTCAGCGCGAACTTGAACGTAAGGCCTTTGTACTGGGCAGCGGCGACTACAGCCTGCCTGTGCAGCTGTTCGGCGACTTCATCAAAGGCAGTCCGTCCTCCGCTTTTCGAACAGTACTGCCGCAGATCAAAGGCCGATGCAAAATGGCCGATCTCTCACTGCTTTTCCCTGCCGAAATAAAGGAAGCTCTTATTGAAGGGATCCTCCACTTCGGAAAAAAAATTGAAGGCTTCAGCAGCCCGGACGCAGTTCTTGCCGGTGTTGAATCCCGGTCTTCATCACCGGTACGGATGTTCAGAAACGATGCAGGAGAATCAAATATACCCGGAATCTACCCATGCGGAGAGGGCGCAGGCTACGCAGGAGGAATAATTTCCGCAGCCGTGGACGGAATAAAGGCTGCGGAAGCAGCTGCAGCATCGGCGGTCTGCATAGAACTGTAGCACATTGTGTTACATAGCAACACTCATATATATGTATATTTGAATTTTTATTGCAAAATAGCAATTAATAACGTACAATTTTGACCAACTGAAACAAGATTTACCATAAAGTTTTACCTGTCGCATCAGTTTCTAAATTCTGAACAATTGAACTCGATATTTTACAATGGGAGGGGTTGTATGAGTTTCAATATTAATTCAGGAATGTTAATTGCTTCCAGCATTTTTTCTTTGATATTCCTTATCTTACTCAATTTGTGGTATCGCAATAAAGCAGAATACAGCGGTTTATTATATATAGTTATTGCCTACCTGCTTATAAGTGTGAATGGAGTTCTGATTCTTTTTCGCCAGGAAACAGCTAAACCGGTATCTTTCATAATTGAGAATTTCCTGTCTGTTACATACTACCCTTTATACTATATGGGCTTAACTTCAATTTTTAATCTGAAAAACAAATTCCGCCCGGATTATTTTCATATGGCTTCAGTTCTTGTTCTGCTGATTATCTTCTCATATTTCTATCCCAGTTATCTGATCCGGCTGATAATCGTATCAGTCTTTATAGTATTTTTTAACGTAAAGATACTTATTAATCTGTCCAGGATAAAATTAGAAAAATTTCAGTTCTGGACCATTTCAATATTCATCGCTCTTATCCTGATTTCAAACTGGTATATTCTGAATCTGATTCTTGTTATCAAAAATCAGAATGAGTATTTCAGGATGACCATAAGTTTCCTGGACGGGATGAGATGGGCAGTTCTCCTGACGGCGCTTGCCGGAATCGGTTTGTATTTTATTTCCGTAATTACATTCTTCCAAAGGGAAAAATTAGCATCCCTTGCAACACAGCGAGAAACCATATTAAAAGAAACTCATCATAGGGTAAAAAATAATCTGACTCTGCTGACGAGCCTTATAAATTCAAAAAAATTATATTTTCAGGATCCTGTATTTGTAAGTTCACTTGAAGATGTCTCTTCGCAGATTATGACCGTGACCGAAATTCACGATAATCTTTACAGGGCTTCCGAATTCACTACTGTAAGATTAGACCAGTATATTGATGATTTAATTAAAAGTATAAAAAAAATCCATATAGACAAAAATTTTAAAATAGAGTTTCAGGTGCAGATTGATGAAATAAAAGTAAACTCAAAATTATGCCTGTCAATCGGGTTATTACTCAATGAACTAATAACCAATTCGATCAAGTATGCATTTCCGGAAGGCAATCCGGGTGTAGTTGAAATTTCAATAACTGAAGAGATGAATTTTTTGAATATACGCTATTCGGACAATGGCGTCGGATTTGAATGTGACGATACTTCAGAATCAGGCGACGGTTTCGGTTTAAGCCTGATAAAAACGATGTCCCGGCAATTAAATGCCAGGATGGAGGTGAATACAGAGAACGGCTGCCGGTATTCTTTTATTGTACCCATTCCTCAAAGCAGGGAATCAAAACCTGACCCATATTAATCAATTTCCTGCTTTCAGTCCCGCGTCTTCCGTAGGTTAAAACTTCAAATCTATTCTTCCCAGTACATAATCAGTTTATCCGTCTGATCTGCTGCCCTTGATGCTGTTTCTGAAGAAGCCCCCAGATAGGCAAACTCCGCTGCCCACTGAGGTTTCAAAACAGCCATCTGATTAAATGCATTTTCGGCAGCCTTGAAATTCTTCAGTTCGTACTCTGATTTTGCGAGCCCCAGCAGTGAAACAACAGAATCGGAACGCGAAGTCAAACTGCGAAGAAAGGTGTCTCTTGCCTGACCATAGGAGCCTTTAAGAAAATAAATATTTCCAAGGTTAACCATCGAAGAGAACGAGCCTCCTTCCGCGCTGCTGCTGAAGGCTTCTTCAGCCTTATCATATAGACCGAACCGGGCATAAAGAACGCCAAGTTTGTTATATAATCCGGCCGGATCACCGGATTTTGCGATGCCGTCGCGTAATTCAGCTACCCTGGACTGGATCTGTCCGGCGATAAATTTATTCATCTCGCTTGAATATTCTTTCAGGAATTCATCGGTTCCGGGCAGGTCCATTTCTGAACTTCGTGAAGAGAACCCGACCGGTACATAGGTTTTCCAGGCTGTATGAACAGGATAGAATCCTGCTGTCGCCGTATTTTTGTTCCATTCATTCAATCCGGTCTCCCAAGCTTCGAGAAAACCGCTTTCTATCATCGTAATTTCAACAGGAATCCAGGCCTTACCGTCCCTGTTTATCACCGAACCCGGGTTATCAAATGTTTTATTCACCTCATCCGGAAGCGTTTTGAGCGAGAATGCCATATATATATGTCCCGGAACGGTTACAAATGCAGTCTCTATTCCGACGGCCTCAAGCAGCGTGCAGTAAAGAATCGAAAGGTCATCACAATCACCTGCTTTATACTGAAGCGTCTGGTACGGGAATTGCAGATAATCCACTGCCATGCTGTCAACAGACAGCAGATCATAAGCAGAACCCGGATCACGTACATAGTTCATCCCGTAGAGCCTTAAAGCCTCAAATATCCCCAAAGCCATGCTGAAGCTCTGATCAATCGCATTTGTCCCCTGCTCTCTTGCTATTCCTCCGAAATTCTTGGCAAAAGTCAGAACGTTTGGATCTTTGGCAGTTATAAACGCAGCAGCCTTGCTGTTGTCATCCCAGCTGAGCGCGTTCCGGTCGTAAAGTTCCATTGTATACGCGGCTTTTTTGGAATGGCTGTCATTCAAAAATTCATACTCGACTGTTATTTCAGCCTGGACCTTTGCCCCCTCGGTAATATCCAGAACGGAATCATTAAAAAGCGCATACAGAGGAACTTCAACATCCTCACCCTTGGAAAGCCGGGCAATTTTAAAGCACTCTTTCGGGTTATCCATATAATTTTTCACAAAAAGAGTCACGCTCACATTACTGATTGCCCCGTTTTCAGCGTTATGAAGTTTCAGCGAACCGAGCGGAGATCTGTCATAGAATTTATACAGCACCGGAAAGACCGGCTCAAACTGTATAGAATCGAATTCAATCCGGGCGCTCTTGCCGCCGCCGATCGAAATTATCGTACCGAGACCTGCTGTAAGGCCTGAATAAATACCGTTGAAATAATGGCTGTACCCTCCCCCTATACCTATATGGAAAGAGGATGAAAGGTTGAAAACAAGCTGAAGGTCCCCGCCGGCATAGGGGCCGTAATTCATGTCGCTTCCCGGGTAAATGAAGAAGCCGTAGCCTCCGGAAACTGCCGCCCTGAAATCGAGAATAGGCATAAGCGGCAGCAGCATTTCGGCCCCGGCGCCCGCAGAAAGAACCGAGAGGCCTTTCTGTACGGTCTGTACCGGCAGATAAAAATATCCGAGCTGTGCCAATCCCCTGAAATTCTGCAGCTCGCCGAGCCTGAAGCTGCCTGTCACACCTCCGCCGCCGCCGGTTGAAAAAAGCTCCCGGTTAATCACAGGAAAGTTTGCGCTGCCGGCAACTGAAACTGAAAACGGTGCATCGGCGAACACCAGGCTGCCCAGAAAAACTACAAATAATAATATAAATACTCTTCGTTTCATACAGATCTCCTTAAGGCACCTGGTAGGCTGTTGTCGCGGATGTCGTCGTTTCGACGCTGGCGGCTGAGGTATCATTGACTGATGCCGATGTTGCCGTTACGGTAACTGCGGTTGACGTTTCGGTAAAATCGCCTATATCAGAGCTGTCACCGTATGCGGTTACCCCTGCGGAACTGTCGGTATCAAGGCTTCCGCAGCTGCCGCTGCTGTCTGTCCTTATAATCCAGGCATCATTCTGTCCTGAGCCGTAGGAGTAGGTATTGCCGCCGCCTATGAATCCCCCTGAAGAAGTCGTATCGATCGCGTTGAACAAATCATTACTGCTGCCGCCGTATAATTTCTGCCAGCTTATCGTATTGCCTGCGGAATTGATCATTAACATCCATGCATCGTACTGGTAGCCGGCTGTATACACTTCCTTAATTCCTCCCAGAACAAATTCGCCCGATGCCGTTTCAAGTACAGAAAATGCTTCTTCATCATAATCCGCAATACCGATATTGTTTATCCATTCGAGGTTTCCGCCGGAATCAAGCTTAAGCGTTAAATAGTCCCAGTCATAGGTACCCAGCCTGGAATACCCGGCTGCAATATAACCGCTGTCGGAGGTCTGCTTAACATCATAGAAAACATCATCATAGTTTGAAGCAGTTCTTCCGTAACAGGCGCCCCAGCTTACTGAACCGGTACTGGTCAGCTTGAAAATCCATGCATCGTAACTTGAGTCGGCGCTGAACGAGTAAGTCTGCCCGGCAACTATATACCCCCCGTCGCTTGTCTGCCTGACGGAACGGGCATAGTCCGCGGCCGAAACAGAATTGCCCCCGTAGGTGTATTCCCAGTCGATTGCAAGCGATGAATCAAGTTTGAATACCCATGCATCCTGACTATCGGCACTGAAGCTGTCGGTAAATCCGCATACAATATATCCGCCGTCGGAAGTCTGCTGAATGGAATAGATCTCCTCATCATAAGTCCCCGAAAACATCTTTTCGGCTGTGATACTGCCCGCTGAATCAAGCTTGATTATCCAGGGATGTGTGTAATAATTTACAAGCGAACTGAAAACACAGTTGCCGGCCACAATAAAACCGTTATCGGATGTTTCAAGAACTGTATAACCGTAATCCGCATCATCGGTTCCTCCAATAGATTTCTGCCAGTCAACCGACCCGGCGCCGTCAATCTTTACAATCCAAAGTTCTCCGCTTGAATCCGCTGTATAGTTGTAGCCGGTAAATATGAAGCCTCCGTCTGAGGTTTCAGTGATAAAATTGGCTGATTCATAGCTCGTTCCGCCTATTGTCATTGCCCATGTCCCGGGAATTGAGAAATTCCAGGCAGTACTCCACGTTGCGCTCCAGACTCCTTCGGTGTTTTTAACCAGAACACGCCAGTAATAGGTATTACCGGCAGTTAAACCTGCGGCAACCTGGTATTCGGAAACACTCAGGGTTGCATCATCGGTAATCATGGTTCCCGTAAAATCCGGTGCGTCATTGACCTGTAACCGGAAGCCTCCGGCATAGGCAAGGTCTTCCCAATCCAGCAGCGGGGTTGTGGTGGTTATGGTATCTCCCGAAGCCGGAAACGGGGTCACAGGCGGATTTATTTCCGCGTACGGATCGATTGTTATCATAAAACTCCCCGATAGCGACCAGTTCCCTGCAGCGTCCTGCCCCTGCACATAGAGGGTATGATCTCCCACATCGAGGGGTGATGCGGGAGTATAGGAAGCTGCCGTCGCGTTTACGCTTATCCATGACGACTCGCTGAACCCGTACCGGTAGAACCTTACATCCGCGTTGGCGTTCCAGCTCCATTCCGGTGTTGTGTCAACAGTGGGGGTCGTGCCGGTTACAACCGGAGCAGTAGGACTTGTAAGATCTATTTCGGTTGTGAAGGCGGCAGATTGCGACCATACATTAGGCGATTTACCGGCCTGAACATAGAAAGTATGATTACCCTCGGCAAGATTTGCCGGGGATACATAATTTAACGCTTCGCTTTCGGTTTCAATCCATGCTTCTTCAGAAAACCCGAAACGGTAGTATTCGGCGTCCGGAACAGGTGACCAGCTCCAGGCTGGTGTCCGGTCGTTTGTGAGTAATGATCCCGTTACTTCAGGGGCTGAAATTGTTGTTGCCTGTGCGACCTCTCTTGTAATGTCATCAAGCAGGTTGTTTGTACATGTAATAAAGAGGATTACTGAAACAGCTGAAAAAGCAATGGATGCTAACTTCTTATTCATAAGCCAACTCCATATTATTTATTCAGGCAGGTTCTACAATGTGCTACAATACTTTAATTTTATTTTAGTACCATAGAAATAGAAAATCAATGTTTAAAACGTCGTTATTCTGTTATTTCGGGTTTACCTTTAACAAAAGCGGGAATACAGTGAACAATCAGACCATTATTTCTGCAGCTTCGGCTTCAGCAGCGACAGCAGGCATGGAAGGATAATCAGCGAGGCCGCTGAAGTCGTCAGCATCGTGAGCGCAATTATCCATCCCATATCATTGATTATACGGTAAGCGGAAAAAAGCAGAATCAGAAACCCGATACCGACAGATACCGCATTTGAAATAATTCCCCTCGCAGATTCAACGACTGCATTTACAAGGCTGGAGCGAAGGCTGTCGCCGTGCCGGTGGATCATCCTGAAACGCGAGAAAATGTGAATCGAATAATCAATTCCGACCCCCAGCCCGACAGCTGAAATAATCGCGGTCGCAGGGTTTAACGACACATTGAACAGCCACATTACAGAAAAATTCAGAAGTACTGCAATTACCACCGGGATCGAAACAAACAGCCCGTTCAGGAATGAACGGTAGATAATACTCAGTACAATAAGAATTATTCCGAGGGTCAAAGTCAGGCTCAACACCTGGCTCTCTACAATTATACGTCCGTTCGTAAGGCGTGTATAATCCCCGGCAAATCTTACAGTTATGCCCTTGTCCCTGAAAACCGAAAGGCTGCTGTCTATATCCTTCAGCATCTTCTCAAGGACTCTTGTGTTGGAATTATTCAGCCTTACAAGAATTCGTGCGCGGCTGAAGTCGGCGTTCACATAAGCTGAAAGCATATCGGCCCGCTCGTCTTCCCCGCTGCTCAACAGTGAAATAAGGCGTTCAACAAAAATACTGTTTTCAGGAATCATGAAAAATTCAGGGTTGCGTCCGCGCATTGTATAAAACATGTAGGCAACGGAATCGGCTAGCGACACAGCGGTACTGACCTCCGGCCGTTTTTTCAGCTGTACTTCAAGCGCCGCAATATCCTGAAGGATCTCCGCCGATTTAAAACTTTCGGGGTCACCTTCAAGAACAATCTGCAGGACGCTGAGACCGCCCATCTCATCCTCTATAAATTCGGCTGTGTTCCGGATCGGGTTGCCCTGTTTGAAATACCTAATCTCGTCAGTATCGGTATTGATATTCATGATTCCGCCGACCGAAAATGCCAGAAGAAGTCCTCCCAGCACTATTACCGCAAACCGCCATTTGATGAATTTTTCAGTAATATGCTCAATCCGTCTAAGAAGCTTGTACTGACGTTTATAATGCGTCCGGTTTTCATGAAGCCGGACCGGTTTGTACCATGAGAACAGAACGGGAATAAAGAACAGGGAAAACATCATTGCCGACATTACACCGAAAGCAAGAAACAATCCCATATTCCTCAAAGATGTTCCGCTTGAAAAAATGAAAGAAGAGAACCCCAAAGCAGTAGTCAGACTGGTTAAAACCACAGGTTTCCAGAGTTCATCTATTGTCCGGATAATCGCATCCCTGGAATTCATACCATGATGCATAAAATGGAACGCCTCGCTGACAATATGAATGCCGTCGGCACATGAAATTGAAATCAGAATTACCGGAATAGCCGTTTCGGTAATAGTCAGAGGGGAACGAAGCAGACCTTTAAGCCCGAACGTCCATATTACCGCCATCAGCGTAATCAGCAGCGGAATAAGCATTCCGCGTACGCTTCGGAGTATTATCAGAAGCATCACGGCAACGGCAATGACCGCAAGAGGAAACAGGACATACAGATCATTAGCCATTTTGGCCATAATTTCCGCGTTCACGATCGGATGGCCCGAAACAAGTATCCTGAGTCCGGGATATTCAAGCCGGATTTTTTCAACAATAGCATAAGCCGAATTGACAAAAGCCTTGAGTGCGGCATCCGTCAGCCCGAGTTCTCCGGAAACAGGGGCTATTATCATTGTGGTGGTTTCCGCGCTGTTAACCAGCGTTCCTGCGGCAAGCGGATCGTGCCGCATATAATCAGAAAGCTCAGACAGCGACCGGGTTCCGGCAAGCGTCAGCATGCTCACGATCTTATTTTTATCCACATGCTCGGTTTCTGCAAGAGCTGCGCTGATTTCTTCTATACAATCGAGCACATCATCAGAATAGATTCCTGTGTCGTCAGTGATAAGCACAATCAGTTCGTCGGAAGAACCGAATTCCTTTTCCACAGCCTTATTGAAAATATAGTCCGGATCAGTCTCGGGCAGAACAGATGAAAAGCTTGCATCAATTCCCAGGTGTATAAGCTGTGTTGACCACAGCAGGGTCAACACAATACTGATAAAAAGAACAAATTTCCGGTGTAGAATGAGTTTTTCAGCTATAATCTTCATTGACAGGGCCACAGATTAATTATCATATACAGAGATTCAAAATTCAATAGAAGAACAATTATTCGGGCATTCTTGATTATAACTGTTTATTCAGCAGCATAATAAGTCCAGAAATGCGGTCTTAAATACTGCACAAGCAATGATAGTGCCGATTCAGCATTTTCCCTGATATTCTCTCTGTAATTACCCGATCTAAAATAATTTCGCAGATCGTCTGCGTCTTTTACACCATCAATCTTATAGTAATTATGCCTGTCAATTATAGTGTATCCGGTTAATTCATCCGATAATTCCGCAACATATTCACCTGTTGCTGCATCAAGAACTTCACAGTCCTGAATCTCAAGTTCAGTTCGCGCGAAGAAATCCCCGGCATCAAAGGTATTGTTCCAATCTCCGACAGGGTATCCCGTGGATTCACCGGAATTAAACTTGGTGATCTGACCGCCTTCTGTAATCAGCTCGGCATGAATAACAACAAGACCGTCAATACCGTTTTCACGGCCCTGCTTTATCGCAAAAGGGATCAGGTCCCTATCTTCAACGTTATAATTGAAATTGCTGCTTATAAAGATGACCTCCGGCCCCTTAATCATTGCTGCATTTCCGGCGGAATCTACTGACTGATTGGAAACAACCTCGGGCCGTATGGAATATCCCTTAACAAACCGGTATTCATATACAGATCCGTTACCAAAGTCGTTTACTGCAGCCTCGCCGATTATTGCCGCTGCATCCGGAACTGCCAGATACTTCTTGCGAACATCATCTGCGCGCACACTCAATACCGCCGATGCGTCAAGTTCGGAATACCCGGGAACTGCCCATTCTGTTATTTCATCCGATGTCTCGGATAAACCGACCTTCAGATGGCTGCTGCCTGTAATTTTTAAAAGAACTATAACGCCAAGTTTATCCATCGACTGAAGTTCTTCAACCTGTGCGGGCCGTTCAGAAGATACGGGTACAAAACTCGCACAAGAGCTTAATAAAACGATTATAAGCCCGATTAAAAAGAAATGTTTCATGTTGATTCTCCCTAAAATATTTTGGAATACATTTTACATAGATTTGTAACGGTTACCATTGTAACAAACAATTATCCGGTTGTACATAAGCATCATATAATGTAATACTCTTCGTAGCATGAACCTTTTTTCACTTGCCATAAATGTCGTCTGCATAATCACCTTCGGCGCCCAGTTAATTCTGAGCATCAGGAACGTCGCAGACAAGGCTCAACGGGCATGCATGGCCGTATATTTCGCCATGCTCCTTACCAACCAGATCGGCGCGCTCGGCATATACCTGGCAAGAGATAAAGAGGCAGCGTTCTTCTTTATCAATCTTTATACAATAGCCCTGTCAGGCTTTTACCTTTCGTTCCTGCCGCTTGTGCTTTCGGTAGTGAAACACAAAAAGCTGAAACCTGCATCGGTACTGATATCTCTGGTTTTTGCGGCTGTAGTTATACTCAACCTTTTGTTTAATTCCATAAGCAGTATATTTGTGGGAGCAAGCGGATATTACGTGCCCGAAATCAGGCCCGTGCTGATTATAACAAACATACCTTCACTCGGGATTCTTCTTGCGGGAATTCTATTCACAGCCTACAAAATCAACAGCAATATTTCCGAACTGACCAGGCAGCGGCTGTATTACTTTTTTACAGCTTCGCTCTGTGTTCTGGCAGCCTTCTTCGTGGTGCTGACAAAACTGAATGAATACACGGTCAGCCAGATCCTGATGCTGATATGCGGCCTGCTTTTAGCCTACGCCGTACATCAGAGGCGGCTGCTCAGCATCAAAAAAACCTTTTTCAGAGGTTCCCTGAGCGCAATTCTTATCACCGGTGCAACAGGCTTATATTCACTGATATTGCTGTTCTCAACAATACTCACCGGCGCGGATTTTCCGGCTTTTACAATTTTTCCGGCGCTGCTTACAATTGCAATAATAGTCGTAGTTGTTTCGGTTAATCTGAACAGTTTTCTCGGTTCATATATTGGAAACATAGTATTCCCGAGTATCTCAATCTATAAAAAAAATGCAGTTGATTACAGCGAAGCCGTCCGCGGTCTGCACAATTTTGAAAGTATATTCCCCGTCCTTCATGAATTCCTGTCTAAAGAATTCGAAATTGAGAGATTCAATGTATTTCTGCTGAATAAAAATGACGGAGAATTTACCCATGTATTTATGAGGCCTGAAACTGACAGCAGGATTTTGCTTGACGGAATCTATAAGAAGACACCCCTCCTTTTATCGCTGAAATACAATGACATCCTTTTACCGGACGAGTTTGCAGATAACCCGGGGATGAGCAAAATAGGCTGCAGGATGGTTGATATCTACGGGCAGACTCCTCCCGATATTATTCTGCCCATAAGAATAGCCGATGAGGTAATAGGCCTTATAGTAATAAAAAGGGGCGCAAAAGACAAAAGCTTTCTCGACATAGAAGATCTTGATTACATCCTGAGCCTTAACAAGTCCACGACCGAAGCAATCATCAGAGCCTACGCTTTCGAACAGCTTGAACAGGAGGTTTTCAATAAAGAAAACCTGATAAAAGACATTAACCACAGGGTAAAGAATAACCTGCAGATGATCTCGGGCCTGCTGGCTCTCCAGTCTATATCAGCCAAACATGAAGAAGCAAAAGAGTCTCTTGATACCGCAGGTCAGAGAATATCGACCATTGCCAAAATTCATGAGATGCTTTATATACGCGGAGTCGTAACAACTATTAATCTTAAAGACTATATAAATGAGGTTGTTGCAGGTTTTCGCGATTCCTCCGCCGACGACAAAATCGAATTTAAAATAGATATCCCTCAAATAGAAGTAGAAACTGAAAAAGCGCTGACAATATGCATGATTGTAAATGAACTTGTGTCGAATTCAGTTAAATATGCGTTCAAGGATATCGATTCCGGCACAATCAGCATCGAAATGAAAAAAGCCGACGGCAACCTTGAATGCATAATCAAAGATAACGGCCGCGGCTTTACGGAGGGGAGCAATTCCGGATCAACAGGCATAGGGCATAACCTGGTTGAGTCATTCGTCTACTCGCAGCTGAAAGGAAGCTGGGACATCAGAACCGCTGAAGGTACAGAACACAGGATATTGATTCCGCTGTCCGGAAGTATCGCAGTTTAGAAATGGCTACAATATATCGGAACTCATCAGATATTGCGGATTAAACAGGGACCAGCCGGAAGAGATCAAAACAGCAAGAAACAAGGCCCGGAAGGGTTCAATCACTGTCTTTTCCAACCCCTGCTGCCTGAAGATGAAGACTTTCCTAAAGGATTTTACCTCAGGAAAATGGACGGCAGCCTCTGCCGCAGTGGTTATGCCTGCCCGATGGACTATATTTAGGAATCTGAGGCAAGAATATCGCTTTGCGGATGATGAACCTGCAAACTAATTTTGTTTTATTAATTATATTACGCTATATTATTAACCGTACGGAGGCAGAACAATGAAAAAGATTTTGACATTTGCGGTTTTGTCCGCGGCCTTACTCCTTGTTTTCAGCTGCGGCAGCGGCACAGGTACTGTAACCCTTAATATAACAGATGCTCCGACAGACGCATCGAATATAAAAAGCGTATATTTAACTGTCACAGGAATCGGATACCATGAAGAAACATCCGATGAATGGACCGATATTACGCTGCCAAGCCCCAAGAAGTATGATCTGCTCAGCCTGACAGGGGGAACATCAGCAATGCTGGGTGAATTCGACCTTCCTGCGGGTAAAATTACGCAGCTGCGGTTTTATCTTGACGCAAAAGAAACAGGCGACAGCAGTCCCGCGAATCCCGGATGCTATGTTGTCCTGACCGATGATACTGAGTATGATTTGTTTGTGCCGAGCGGCGGGACCTCCGGTTACAAGGCTACGGGCTCATTTGATGTTCCTATAAACGGTACCGTAACCCTGACAGCAGATTTTGATGCACGTAAATCAGTAAAACTTACCAACAGCGTATATAATCTTCAGCCGACTATAAGGCTTATTGCCGATAACGAAGCCGGCAGCATAGCAGGCACCGTTACCTATGCAGGTAGCTACAGCCTTATTGTTTTTGCTTATGAAGACGGCACATACACCGCCAGCGAAGCCGCAGCAGACACTAACGGCGACTTCTTCATGAATGCTGTGACAAGCACAACAATCCCAGATGCCGGAACCTACAAACTGGCCTTTCTTGCTGCCGGATCGTACGATTTAATCTTCGTTGAAATTGACGCGGACGGCGCCTATATTTCATCCAGCGTCCAGGAATCAGCTGATGTTGTTGTAGCCAGCGGCACGGTTACAACCAGTAATTTCACATATTAAATAATCACTCGTTTTGCAGCCTGGGAAGTTTTATAATAACGCTTGTGCCCGCTCCAGGCTCGGAAATGAATTCAATCGTTCCCTTATGGGCATCAATAATGCTGTATGTAATTGCCAGGCCCAGACCTGTTCCCCGGCCGGGATCCTTTGTCGTGAAGAAAGGATCCGTAATGAGCTGCAAATCTTTCTTTTTAATACCCGTGCCCGTATCAGAAATCGTGACAATAAGAAATTCATTATCAACTCCGGTAGAGATGCTTATAGTTCCTTCTTCCGGAATAGCCTCTGCAGCGTTGTTCAGGACATTAAGAAAAGCCTGATGTAATTTTCCGGTATTCCCGAGCACAAGAGTTTGATTGTCAGTATAGAATCTTTTTACATTTACCTTTTGCTTGATTCTGCCGTAGAGCATACTCAGACAATTATCAATAATTGCATGCAAGTCACATTCTTCATCATAATCCTTATTTTCCCGGCTGAACTGGTTAAGCCCTTCAATAATTTTGACAATCCGCTCAATACCAATCCTGATATTCTTTATTATTAACGGAATTTCCGAATCATTTATACCCGATTCAAGCGGCGCCTGGTAATACTTTTCAAGAATGTTGCTGCCGCCCATAATGTAATTAAGGGGATTATTAATCTCATGCGCAATCCCCGAGGTAAGGATACCCAAAGATGCCATCTTATCGGTTTGAAGAAGATTCATTTGAGCGTTTTCAAGTTCCATGGTTTTCTGTTCTACAATCCGCTCAAGATTATTCCTGTACTCTTCCAGTTCAAACTCATTCTCTTTCTGTTCCGTAATATCGATTATCACTCCCTGCAGGGCAGCTTTCCCGTCGATAAAATCCACGCTCCTGCCCTTTCCATGGACCCATCTGACTGAACCGTCTTTGTGCAATATTCTGTATTGAATATCATACGGCTTGCCTTCCAGACGCCCCTGTTCAATTGCGGCTTTCACCCTGTCTCTGTCCTCAGGATGAATTATCGAGAAATATGAACGGACTGAGTTACCGATAAATTCTTCAGCCTTATACCCGCTGATAGGCTCAACGGCATTGCTGACGAATTTCATTGTATAGAAGTCATCAATTACAGAGATATATGTAATTCCGGGTATATTTGATACAAGGGTGTGGTATCGTTCTTCACTGTCTTTATATTCTTTTGTTTTTTCTTCTACTCTTACCGCCAGCATACCCTTTGCTTCCAGATTCCGTATATAAAATAATGAACTGATAATTAAAAGCAGAGCAATCAATGAGGCATAAAAAATACTGTATATATCCCTGTTAAGAATAGAAGATTCGATTATCCCGATTTTATCAGATTCAAAGTATATGTCTGCTGATAGATCAACTGTGTATATCAGCTTGATCCTGAATAAAAAAGATTCAAATACAGACAGCTCCGGGCCTATTACAGACAGAAAAAGCTTCATATCAGGATAAATATAAACAGCAATATTCCGGGATCCCTCATGAACTGCTGCAAGCTTCAGATATTCTACTGGATTCTCCGGATCAAATTTCCATATCGCATCACTAATTATCCTGGCATGCTTTTCGATATCTTCCTGGCGGTTCTCTTCCATATGTTCTTTATAGATTATTGAAAAACCGATTAAACTGAGAACGATAATAATGGTTATCGCTGCTTTTATAGCTGTGTATCTGCTAAGCATTGCAGCTGCAGCTTATACGGAAGGATTTCACAACAGTCAAAATACTTAACCCGAACTGCCAAGTTCCGGACGGATTTCCTCTTCTATAACTCTTTCAATATCTTCGGGCCGGAATGGTTTGCTGAAATATTTTATTATAATGCCGCTTTTCAGCGCATCCCTGATCTCTTCAGTTATTTCATATCCGGTGAGAATACAGAATTTCTTACCGGGGTACATCGCTTTCGCCTTATTGATGAACTCAAGACCTGTCATATTCGGCATATTCATGTCCGAAATTATCAGAACAACATCCTGCTCCTGTTCAAGAATCGACAAACCTTTAATACCGCCGCTTGCCGTTAAGACCTCATATTTAGTTCTGAACTGCATCTCAAAAAACAGCAGATTTATAGCCTCATCATCAACGTATAAAAGTTTCAGCCTATTGTCCAAAGATATTGCCTCTTTTATCAATAAAACTCATGTATTGAAAACTAACACAGTTAAACAATACGTTCTTGATTACATCTTAGCCATAAATATGACTAAAATCAAATCGTTTTTAACAATATCGACCTATGCATGTACAAAAAGGCCGAACAGTTGAATTCCGAATCATTCTATAATAGAATATTTGTACAGGGAGGATGCATGGCTGCAGAAAAAACCCCGGGGGATGATTTTGGCGCACTCAGTAAACTGTTGAATCAATCCCGAAACGAAGCGGACAACAGTAAAGTCCGTTCAATACTTGACAGCGGATTGTCCCTTGAAGAAAAGATCCAGAAAATCCAGGAGATCGACAAAAAAAACCGGAAGAATACAACGGCTGCACGCCTAAAAAACTCCATGGAACATGCAGAAAAAGTCTCCAGGAGGAAAGGTATCGATTCCGGAAGTGCAGAGCCGCAGGAAGCGTTCGTTACAGAAAATATCCCTGAAGAACAAACTGCCAGCGCCAGACAGGTATACAGGGAGGTCAGGAAAAACCAGGTCGACATAAAGGCTTTTATCACTCCCAAATCTTTCTTAGCCTTCTTTTTCAGCGATTATCGGGACATTAAACAATTCGGGATAAAAACCCAGATTTACGAGACCGGGGCCTTCGGCATAAAGCTGAATATAAACCCCAACATGGGCAGACATTTCAGTGAAGTACTGCAGCAGAAACTGGCTAAGCCGCTCAAGGATATTTTACAGGAACTTCTGAAAACATCCTGGCTCGTGCTCGATAAAAAGCACTATAATATGCTGGTTATGCTTAACAAGCATTGCGAAGCTCTGATTCAGGTTGATTTTCTTCGCCTTGACTATAAAAACAAGAAACTGATTGATAAATTAAGCACGCTGGAAAGGAGCTTTCTTTTACTTCACCATAAACCGGAAGTTCCTTCCGAAATCATCGAATGCTTTGATTTGATACTGGACAAGGATCCCAAACTGGGCGATACCATTTCACGCGCAGTAAATTTTACCAAACAGATACTTTCGAGGGACCTGCTGCGCCCCTCTCTGTATAATCTGCTTCTGGGGTTGAACATTGTGAAAAACCGTTCGATGATAGAGCTGAAAGATTTGATTCTGCCGGTTCAGCCGTTGATCTATCTGGATGATTATGATTGTTCCGCGCAGATTAAAAAGGATATTGATCAGTACCTGAATGAGGTAGAAAAAAAACTTGGTCCAAATCTGAAAGAACTGGAAGACCTGATTCGTACCAGGGTTTTTCTTCCTGCTGACGAAAACGGGAATCTGAATTTTGCACAATTGGAACAGTTCTACAGCCGGGAACGTAAGAACAGGAAACCGAACTTTACAGCCGACCAGGAGAATATGATCCGTTTTACACAGTCGCTTGCCGGAATGTTTGATGAGTCCTACAGTGCTGTTCTTTCTGAGCAGATTGAGGTGCAGGACTTCGGGAAAGTCGCCCTCTTTGCCTCCGGCGTTTTCTCTTCAGAACTGGATCGCCTCAGACTGAAGGAGGACCGGCTTGAGAAACTGCTGTTTCAGCTTCCAAGCTTTCCGAGGAACCGCTTCATCAATCTTAAAAGCACAGGCAACACCTCAGTCCCGGCTGAAACAGAGGCGCTGCACGAAATTGCAGATATCATAAGCATTCTGCATTCGGCGGCAAAGCGTATTGCCATGGTGATGCGGAACAGGATGCCTGTACCGGAAGAAGAAAACTCAGACTGGAAACCTATAAATAATGTGCATCTTCAGAAGGATCAGATTGCCATACCCTTCGAAAACAAACCAATTCTCGCACCGCAGGAGCACCTCGGAAAAACTGTACTGCAGGTCCTCCAGGAATTCTGTTACACAGCCTACCAGGCCGCAGCATTCTGCTTTGATAATGAAATAAACGTCCTGCTGAAGAAGGAGAAAAACCTGAAGGGCGATCTGGACGGCCTGCTGGAAATCTATAAACGCATTGCCACCGGATTTGCCTTCGATGCATTGCGGAATAAGTATAAACTCTAAAGATTGTACAGGAGGTTTATTGATCCGATGATTTTTTTAGCTTTCTTTCCCTGTCAATAATATCCATGGTTATCCTGACCGCAGCCGTAATCGAAACACCGCAGGCCGGTACCTTTATATTAAATTCGTTACCGTTCTCATTGTCCGAGTTTCCGGTAAAATGCATATCAGCAGGCATTTCCCAATTAAAAGGCTCAGAATCATTGTTCAGGATTTCATCACAGACTGTGGTTTTAAGCACCTCTTTAAACCTGTCCACAAACTCGACTGTCAGCTCCCCCAGCCTTTCATCGTTCTTAACTTCTTCCTCATTTTTGCGGATTGATCCTGCTCCGAACTCATAACCCAAAGCAACACCGGCTGCCGTTACAGCTCCGCAAAGCTGACCGTGCCGCATACCACCGCCAAGCGCGGCCATCAGCCGCAGCGCATCACATTCTTCAAGCCCGATGTACGGCGCTATCCCGCATAAACAGGCCTGTGAGCAGTGGTTGTTCAGACTTTTAGTCGCCAATGCACGGCTGCATGCCCGGTAGATCATATCATCGAGGTTAGACGCAGCCTGCTTTGTTTCTTTTGAATATTTCAGCATGCGGTTATTCTAAAGCGGGATCCAG
>QKCC01000303.1 GCA_003245835.1 Spirochaetales bacterium
GTTGTGTCTTCATCGAAAATAATCCCCTGAGGACAAGCTAACAGTGTCATAACAACCAGAATGCAGATAATAATCCATTTTGTTTTCATAATCCAACTCCTATCTTGATTTTAATCATTACAACGGAACACAAGTGGTTCCTGCTCTTTGTTTCTATAATTTTATTATTCAAGCCCTATTTCTATTCCTCCTGAAGGTGTAACGGTAATATTTGCAGTGGTATAACTGAGAGTGGTTCCTTCGGCATTTACTGTTGTTGCCGTGACTGTAACTGTTCCTGCGCTTATTCCTGTCAGCAGGCCTTTGCTGCTTATTGTTGCGACTGTGGAAGAAGAACATGTCCATGTTGCCAGTTCGGTTATGTCTATTGTACTGTCTCCGGTCTGTACTCCATATGCGTAAAGCTGAAGCGGTTCTGATGTGAAAATAGCTGTCGGGATATTCGGCGGATCAGCAGGGTTTGATGACGTACTGATAAAGACAGAACTTATTGCCGGCGGCTGTATAGTAACCGAAAGTCCAGATGAAGCAGGAGACACATTGCCTGCTGTGTCTGTCGCCGTTGCGGTGATGCTGTGCACACGATCGCCTGAACTGCTGAAAGAAAGATTGGCGTCTGTTCTGAAATTTCCTGAACTGTCTGCATAGCCGCTGCCTACTAGCCCGTCTATGTTGCTGTAAAGTTTTATAAGCGCACCGGCTTCAGCAGTTCCGATGAAGGTCAGAGAAGTAGACTGTCTGGTTATGTTATCGTCATTGTAATCACCTGAATCATCTTCTGCTGCAAGATCCAAAGTACTAGGCTGGGCGGGCGGGGTGGCGTCAAGTATTATTGAATCGGTGTAAATGATAGATGTGTTACCTACATAATCCCTGAATTTGATGAATACAGCTCGGGAGCCGTCAGCACCTGAAGTTAAAGTCCATTGCCTTGAAGAAGAATATTTTTCCCAATCCCTGTTGAAAAAATCAGAGGTGTTTGCCACCATCATCTGTTTTATACCGGTTCCGTTTCCGTCACTGGCTGTGAGAGTAAGAGTGGTAATAAGTGAATTTGTATAGGCGGCTCCATTGTTTATTGATACAGAGCCGGTCGGATTGCTTCCGTCGTAAAAAATGCTCAGCGGATCAGCGGCAATATTTGTATAAGCCGTCCCCACTGCGGTGACGGAGCCTTCGGGAAGGCTGACGACAACAT
Organism: Spirochaetales bacterium; assembly: GCA_003245835.1. Taxonomy (GTDB): domain Bacteria; phylum Spirochaetota; class Spirochaetia; order UBA9216; family UBA9216; genus Thalassospirochaeta. Next base: position 1,199 of record QKCC01000303.1, read on the forward strand.
TTCCGTCGCCGGTCGGGGTGATATCTGTGTAGTAGCTTGTCCTGGCGGTTTTGGTGATTGTAAAAGCGGAACCATTATCAATTTGTATATCGTCAATGGTAAAATTTTCCACCTCTTCCGTAAAATTTATATCGATTCTAATTGGAGACTGATTAGTGGGATTGCTGGATGTTGTTGTCAGGTAAACTTCAACCCCGCTGAAAGTGCCCTGAACCGTAAACGTAAAAGTTCCGATAGTCTTGTCGTTGGTTTCGATCGATACTGCGGCCTCCTTGACTCCTCCTGTTCCGAACGGGATAAATGCAATCGAGAAAGTGCTTTGCTCTCCGGGGGTAATCACGTCAGGCGGCGGAGTTCTGAGCTGAAACATTGATGCGCTGGTGCCGGTTATGAGCACACCCGATGGAAGCGTAAGGTCTGTTTTTCCCTGGTTTTTTATTGTAAACGAGAGTTCGGGTCTGTCGGCACCCGCGACTATTTCACCGAAGGAGAATATTCCTCCCGTCGAGATAACCTTTTCTTCGTAGATAATTGAAATTTCCGGAGTTCCGATAATCTGTCCCATCGGGTTGACGCAGCTGTAAAAAAGAAAACCTGCTGCCGTACATAGAATTATCAGGGCTATCAAGCCTGCCGCAATTTTTGTTTTCGGATATTTCATTCTTCTTCCCATAAAATTGTCTGTGCTGCATTTACATCAGCTGCCCGGGAACCTTCTTCTCCGCTGAGGTTCAGATAGGCGAATTCCTTTGCAAAGCCTGCATCGACGGATTTGAGTCTTGAATACATGTCTTCAGCAGCCGTATAATTCTCGAGTTCATGGTTGGCCATCGCGGTATAAAGCAGTGCTTTCTTGTTTTGGGGTTCTATTTCGAGTGCTTTTTCATAGTACGGTAATGCCATGTCCATCTTATGGTCCTGAAAATAGATGTTGCCTATATTGATAAATGCCGGGATGTAGTCCTGAATCAGCAGAATCTTGTTGAACTGATCGAGGGCTTTTTCTTCAAGTCCGTAACGGGCGTAGAGTATTCCAAGCTTGTTGATATTCCTTACTTTCAAATTTCCGACCGACTCTGCAATCTGGGTTTCTATGCGCGAAGCCTGCGGAAAGATTTCTCGTTCGACGTAGGTCTGGACTAGAGGCATCAGTTGTGTACTTATCATTTCGGTCGACGGCAGTGCGAGCTGAATGTTCCGGCCCGGCAGACCGATAGGCTTGTAAATCTCCCAGGCTTCGTGAATCGGGAAGAACCCGGTCTTTCCCTGCGGGTTGAATTCTCTCCATTCCTTGGCTCCAAGCTGCCATGCCTTCAAAAAGTCGTCTTCGAGGCAGGTTATTTCGAGCGGTATCCAGCTGTCCCCTCCATAAAAGATCAAATCATCAGGTCTGGAAAAGGTATCTTCGGCTTCCTCTTTGGTCTGGTCCAGTGAAAAAGCCATGAATATATGTCCCGGCACCGTGATGAACGAAGTCTTTATACCGACGGATTCAAACAGGGCGCAGTAGAGAATGGACAGATCGTCGCAGTCTCCGGCCCGGTACTCGAGGGTTTCGCGCGGGAACTGCAGGTAGTCGACATATGATTCATTCTGCGACAGGCCTTCGTAGGGTGAGCTCGGGTCAATTACATATGACAGTCCGTAAAGCCTGAGGGCTTCATGGAATGCCATGGCCATCAGAAGATGCTGGTTTATATTGAACTCATCAACATTTTTGAGTGTTCCTGCCACGTTTTTGGCTGTACTTAAAATATCAGGATCCTTGGCAGTTACGAAGGCGGCTGCCCTTCTGTCGTCGTCCCATGTCATCGCGTTCCGGAATTCAATCTGCATACTTTCGGTATGCGAATCTTTGTACCTTGTATTATTGAATTCATAGTCTATTGTGATTTCGGCGGCGACCTTCATTCCTTCAGTAATCTCAAGCATGTTTTCGGTAAACAGCGCGACAAGATCTATGGATTTGCTGCCGCCTGCAGGAAGTTCATCGATTGTTACGCATTTTTTGGGCGAATCCATGTATTTGTTTACATAGAAGCTTATGTTGATATCGCGTACAGGCTGCTTCTGATCATTGTATAGAACCGCCGTGCCCATCGGGTGTTCGTCATAGTATGAATAGAAGACCGGAAATATGCGGGTAAAATCAAGTTCCAGCAGTTTTATAAAATTTCCCTCAACGGGTCCTGTGTTTACCGGAGCAGATTTACTGCTTATATTGAAATTAAGCGACGCAAGAAGCGAGGCGCTGACACCCGAATAAACGCCGAGAATATCCCGGTAGGCTCCGCTTATTCCGAGCGAGAAGACCGGTGAGAAATTGAAGTTCCCGGAAATCCCGCCTGAAAAATATGTACCGCCGCCGGTAACTGTTTCGTTCGTAAGATCGAGTGTGCATGCAGAGTAACCCGCGGTTCCGAAGGCCTGCAGGCTTAATACTGTGCCTAAATTCAGGTTCAGACCTATACCGCCCCCGCCTCCCAGCGCTGTAAAGAACTGGGCATCACCGTAAGGATTCAGCATATAATTGAATTCGCCTATTAATGAAAGAAACCGCACCGGCTCCGGGCTGAATCCGGCTCTGAGTGAAACCGATCCCCCTGTGCCGAAATAATCCGCGTTTGTGCCGAGCGGAAATTCCGCGCTTGGTGTAATGCTGACAGAGATTCCTGAACCGTTCCGGGAATTCGGTTCAGCACTTAGCAGACAGATTGAACCGGTAAACAGCAGAAAGAGGGCAAAAACAGGAAAAACTACTCTTTTTAACATCTTTTCTCACTTCCTGAGATAAGATCTGATCACACTCGCAGCCTTACAAGTAACGGTCTTATCAAATTTCTTTATCGAAGTACTAAAATATTTGTTTTTATACAGTATTAATTGAATAACACCGGCCGGGCTAAATATAAGTCGCCTATATAGGTGATAGAGCATCCCCCATTAGGGTGATAGTATGTTCTAATGTCCGGTATAGGGAATTATGAGGATTATTGTCGTATTTTATTAATCAGTTCAATTTTATTCTGGACGTTACATTTTGAATAAATATTTTTCATATGGGTTTTCAGCGTATTCATAGTCATTTCAAGCGAATAGACAATTTCTTTATGTTCATAACCTTCCATGATCAGATTCACTATTTCTATCTCTCTCGGTGAGAGTCTGTACTGCGCACAGTTCTCAATCATCCTGCAGCCTTGAGTCTCTTCCTGGGTTTCATTATGCAGAGCCCCGATAATTTTCTTTTCAATCTTCGATAACTGCTGGTGATCCCTGATTTCGTCAAGATTAATTATTGATTTAACCTTGTTCTTCAGCTCGCTGATACCGTAGGGCTTGCTTATGAAGTCGATAGCCCCGGAGGCAAGCGCCCGAAGTTTCTCGTCTTCTCCGGCGAGCGCTGAAATAAAAATAAACGGGATTCCGCTGAACTTTTCGATCCCGGTCAGCGTACTGTAAAAATCAAAACCGTCGAGTTCATCCATCATCACGTCGCAGAGAATGACATCCGGTACAGGCATCTCCGGCAGTTTGTTCAGGGCTTCGCGACCGTTCACTGCGAAAAATACGTTATATTCATCCTCAAATGACGACTGAAGAAAAGCGAGGTGACTGATGTTGTCCTCTACAATAAAAACGGATTTTCGATCTTCGTTAAAAACGGGCTGCTGGAGTTCTATCTTGCGGATGTATGTACCCGGCGGTTCAGGAAATTCCGGCAGCTTGACTGCTTCTTCATTCCGGACCCGCTTGAAAGAGAGCGTAAAACGAGTCCACTCATCTTCAGCGCTCTCAACAATGATGCTTCCGCCTACATCGTCCAATATTCGTTTTACTATATGGAGTCCAACCCCTATGCCCTGTATATTTCTTTTTTTATGCGACAGCTGGTAGTAGGGTTCAAAGATCTTTGAAAGGCTGTCTTTCGGAATTCCGGCACCTGTATTGAAAACGGTAAGGGTAATAAAACTGTTTGAGGAATTAAGTTCAACCGCAAGTGTTCCTCCGGCATTGCCGTAGCGGACGGCATTATCGAGCAGGTTGTTGAAAATGCGGTCAAGCGCGAAGGGGTCAATCCGTACCAGACAGTTCCTTTTTGTTTTAAGGCTTGCTGAAATCCCCGCCTGCTTTACAGGTAGTTCATAAATCTGCATCTTCCGCTCAAGGAGCTCTCCGACATCGATTACGTAATGATGATCATAAAGCGGCAGTTTTTTCTCTAGCTTTTCGAAATCGAGAACATTGGCCATATTTCTTGTTAATGTATCAACATTCTCTTTTACCACGTATAAAGCGTCGGATGTGCCGTTATGTTCTATATGGTGATGAAGATAATTCTGTATTAAAAGCAGGGGGGTTTTCATCTCATGGGCAAAGTTTATAAAGAAGTCCGTTTTCTGCCTGTCGGCCTCCTGAAGCGCTTTTGTCCTCTTGTCGACCTTGATTTCCAATAATGTTTTGAGTTCGACGAGTTCTTTATACTCCCGGTTGAATTTTTTCGATGATAAAAAGGACAGCAGCAGAATGATTGCCACAAGCGGGAAGCTTTGAATAATAAGAAAGTTTGAACCCATCCCTGCATCGATTATTGTCGGAATCAGCTGCACAACCATGCTGATCATGATTATAAAGTATCCGATAAAAAGAAAAGTATTGTACAGGTCTTTAAACTGCTTTTTGTGAATAAAGTAGTACACGATCAGTACGGAACCTATCGTCGGCCAGATTGCAATATACGCGTAGTATACTGCGGTAAGGGGAACGCTTATGCCGAAAAGAAAATAATATACGATCATAAAGATGCTGAAGATCTGGACACCCGCCGAACTGTATATAAAGAATTTTTTTAGTTCATGTATTTTCAGAAAGACATAACCGATGAAAGGTATAACAATAGAGATTATCATAGTTATTGAAATAGGAAATAAATGTCGGAGCGTCTGCTGCTCAAGCAGATCCATCCGGCTTAACGTAATGACGCCTATATAGCTCAAAGACAGAACGGAAAATGCAAGATTGATTAACTCTTCCCGGCGTCCGAGCCATATAAAAAACTGGTACACCAGCAGCAGGCTGAAAATGCCGACAGAGAAAAAATAAAGGGGAGAACCGATGGTTGCCATCCTGCAAATAATTTTAGCATTGGCTAAGTCTATTCGTCAAATTTAAAACTGAGAAGCAGTGATTAACAGGAGTCAGGAACACTCTAAATGAGTTCTGACAATATTTATGTTTTCATAAATCCTGTAAATTGCCGCAGCAGCAATTTTCTGTTATGCTTTCACTATGAATATACCGGTCAGCTGCAACAAGGACTGCGGTGCGGGATGTCCGCTTACCGCCTTAGTCGAAAACGGAAAAGTCGTCAGAATAACGGACAGCAGTCTTAAAGGCCGCTGGATGAGCGGCTGCGCACGCGGCTATAATTCCCACAAGGTCATCTATCATCCGGACCGGCTTACCGGACCGCTGATAAAAAACAGGGCAACCGGAAAATTCCGCGAAGCCGGCTGGAATGAAGCACTTGATTTCACCGCCGAACGACTTCGTGAGATAAGAGAAAAGTCCGGCCCAGCCTCGGTCCTGCATTTGGGCGGCGGAGGTGCATGCAGGGGGGCTCTTCATCATACCGGCCGTGCGGCGACGAGGTTTTTCGGCCTTTTCGGCGGCTGTACGACCTCGAATGATTCCTACAGCTCGGCCGCAGTCAGCTTTGTAACACCCTACGTATTCGGGACCCCGGTTGTCGGTATAGATGCAGGCAGCCTGGCTGATACGAAGTTCATACTTATGCCCGGGGCCAATTTTGCCGACCTGCGTTTCGGCTGTGAACTCTTCAACCGGCTTAAGTCGCTTCGTAAGGCAGGCGTGCGGATGATCGTGATTGATCCTCGTAAAACACGGACTGTTACAGGGCTGGATGCCGAATGGATAAAGATTAACCCCGGCACGGATGCCGCTTTTATTGCAGCTGTCATTTACGAACTTGTTGAAAACGGCGGTATCGATTGGGAATATGTCGGAAAATATACCCACGGATTCGAGGCTTTCAAAGAATGGCTTTACGATTCACCGGTCAAGAACGCCGAATGGGCGGCAGCTGTCTGCGGTACCGAAGCAGATTCAATAAAAGAAGTAGCCGAATGCTACAGAAAATACCGGCCGGCGGCCCTGCTTCCGGGATTGTCAATTCAGCGCAACCTCGGCGGCGAGGATGCCGCGCGGATGATGATGGCGCTGCAGGCAGTTACCGGCAATACTGGGATTCCCGGCGGCTCGAGCGGCGGGAATATATGGGGTTCAATGCCGAAGCTCCGCTGCGGAAGGCTTGGAATGAGTCCGGGTTCCGCCGGCGCCGACATCAGGTACGCCCCGGTTTACGGTTGGGCCGACATGATCCTGAACAACCGCCTTTCACCGCCGATAAGGGCGGCATACAACTGCGGCGGCAACTACCTTGTACAGGGTGCGGACTGCACAAAATCTGCAAAAGCATTCGGGATGCTTGATTTCTCTGTTACTCATGAGCTTTTTATGACGCCGACCGCGGAAATGTCGGACGTCGTCTTTCCGGTTGCCGACTACCTCGAGCGCAGCGACATTGTCTTTCCGGAGGGAAACTTTCTGCTCTATTCAAACAGGGCTGTTGAACCGCCCGAAGGCGTGAAGTCTGATTTTGAAATATTCAGCCTGCTTGCCGACAGGCTCGGCTTCGGGGATGAGTACACCGGGGGCCGGAATGAAGAACAATGGCTAGATTTCTTTTTATCGGAATCAGAGATTGAAGATGCCGGAAAATTTAAACGGGACGGAATCTGGTTCGGAACCGATGATTCCCGCGTCGCGCTGACGGATTATATAGAGGATCCTGTAAAAAACCCGCTCAATACGCCTTCAGGAAAAATCGAAATAAGTTCGGAGAAGTACAGAGGTACAGGCGGCAGCCTGTTTCCCGTTTTCAGCGATCCGCCCCGGAGCCGGGGTTTCAGGCTGATCACACCGCACTCGCGCAGCCGGATCAACTCGCAGTATCTTCACTACAGCGGGGATAAAAAGGCTTCGGTCATGATTAACCCGGCGGATGCGAAAACTCTCGGTATATCCGACGGAAGCAGTGTAAGGCTTATCAGTGATACGGGTGTCCTTGTTACCAAGGCTGATCTGAGTCCGGACATTATCGAAGGTGCAGCATGTCTCGACTGCAGTTATTCCAACATACTGACGTCCACTGAACCGACACTGCCTTCCGGCGGGTCAAGAACCCATTCTACATTTATTGACATAGAACCTGTTTAACAGCAGAATGGGGAGCATGAATCTGCAGGAACTGAAACATGCCGCCTTTGCCGCAATCGACTCTCAGAAAAGCGATATTATCAGGCTGTCGAGGTATATAAACGGCAATCCCGAAACCGCATACAATGAAAAGAAGGCTGCGGCAGCAATGACGGAATTCCTGTCTGAAAGGGGGTTCTGCACAGTGCCGGGCGCCGGCGGTGTTGAAACAGCCTTTACTGCGTTTTACGGAAAACCGTATTGCAGTACTGAAGAAGCGGAGACAATTACAGTCCCTGCTGCAATCCTTGCCGAATATGATGCGCTGCCCGGAATCGGCCACGGCTGCGGGCATAACCTGATTGCGGCATCCGCCGCTGCAGCCGGAATCGGTACTGCAGCGGCCGTCGATGCAGCTGCAGCCGGATGTTTTCGGATTATAGGAACACCTGCCGAGGAAATTCTGACTGAAGAAGCCGGAAAAAACAGGCTTATAAACGCAGGCATCTTTAAAAAGACGGAACACTGCCTGATGTTTCATCCATGGCGCGAAACCGGGGTGGCATTGAAGGACCTCGGTTTTTCCGCATTCAGGATTGAATACAGCGGCCGCCCCGCACATGCAGCGGCCGACCCATGGAACGGCCGGAACGCGCTCGATGCCGCCGTTCTATTTTACAATGCTGTAAGCATGCTTCGTCAGCAGCTGCCGCCGGGGCTGAAACTTCACTGCATTATTCCTGAAGGCGGAGTGGTCCTGAATGTAATACCCGAATACACAGTCGCAGAGGTCATGGTCAGATCTACTGAACTTGATGAGCTGATTGATATCGAAGAAAGAATTCAGGACTGTGCCCGTGCAGCGGCGTCCGCGTCCGGATGCAGCTTTGAAATCAGAAAGATGGCGGCGGTTAAACCGGTTCTGTTCAGCCGGATGCTGTTTGACAAGGCCGCAGCCAATATGGAACTTCTCGGAGAATCCCTATATGAACTACCGGTCTGGGAGGCCTCGTCGGACTTTGGTGATGTCAGCAGAGAGGTCCCTTCGCTTGCGCTGCTGTACAAAACCCACATTGATGCTGTGAACTGGCATTCAACGGAGGTCGCGGACGAATCTTTCGGTGAGGCGGCCAATGATGCGATGCTTCAGGCGGCGAAGGTTCTGGCCGCCACCGCAATCGACCTGATTTTCGGAAGTGACGGCAGTCCTGCCGGCTGATTTTTTACGGCAGAAAGGTTCCCTGGTTAATCCGATAGAATAGTCACGACAAGCCTTCGCTGCCCCCCGTGGTTTCGGTGTTCGCAGAGATAAATTCCCTGCCAGGTCCCAAGGTTCAAACGCCCTGAGGTAACGGGCAGGGTAAGCTGGGGGCCGAGAATTGAACTCTTTGCATGGGCGGGCATATCGTCCGGACCTTCGAACGTGTGAACATACCACGGTTCGTTTTCCCTTACCATATTGTTGAAGATCGATTCCATATCTTTGCGGACATCGGGGTCGGCATTTTCATTCAGGGTCAGTGAAGCAGAAGTATGCTTTAGATGAAGGAATGCCAGGCCTGTTTTTACCTCCCTGATTTCCGGAAGCTGGTCTTCAATATCATGTGTAACCAAGTGGAAGCCGCGGCCTCTGGCCTTCAGTGTTATTTCTTTCTGAATAATCTTCATACGGTTATTTTATATGAATCCCAGCGCCCGCTCAATCTCATAGATCGAGCTGTGAGACAGGACCTCATCGGCTATGGCTTCGGCTTCATCAAGACTTATTCCCGATATTATCTGCTGGGTTTCCATCAGGTAGCCGGTCGATACACTGAGGTTCCTGACACCTATCCCGAGCAGGAACGGAAGATACTCGCGCTGGTGCGCCATTTCTCCGCAGATGGTCAGATCGATTCCGTGAGCCCTGCTTGTGTCAGAGATAAACTTTAATCCGCGCAGAACTGACGGATTGTGCGGGTTATAGTAATCCTTCAGCTTCTCGTTGTTCCGGTCGACGGCGAGCATATACTGGATAAAATCATTTGTACCTATTGAAAGAAAGTCAACCTCTTCGCAGACATGGTCGAGGATTGCGAGCAGCGACGGAATCTCGATCATAGCTCCGACCTCGGGTATAACCGGATAGAAGCCGTCATTTTCAAGGTCTTCAATTGACTGCTGAAGCAGCTCCTTTGCCGTTCTCAGTTCTTCCATAGTGGAGATCATCGGAAACATCAGTTTTACTCTTTTTTCTCCGGCGGCCCTGAGTATTGCCCTGATCTGCGATCTGAAGATTGCCGGGTTCTGCAAACTGAACCTGATCGATCGTAGTCCGAGAAAGGGGTTTTCTTCCTTGTAATCCCTGTAGTAGGACAGGATTTTGTCTCCGCCTACATCAAGCGTTCTGAAAGTTACGGGAAGGTCCCCGGACAGATCAATAACCTGTTTGTATATCGCGAACTGTTCTTCTTCCGTCGGAAAGCTGTTTCGAAGCAGAAACGGATACTCGGTCCGGTATAGTCCGACTCCTGCCGCGTTGAGTTTTACCGCCTCCTCGAGGTCGGGAATCAGGTTGATATTCGTAAGAAGGTTAATTTTTTCACCGCAGCGTGTGAATGTATTGTCGTCAAGGACAGCATTTTTGGCAGTCTGCCTGCGGTCCAGGATGTCCCTGTATTCATCAATCAGACTGCTGTCGGGATTGATGCAGAACCGGCCGGTGTCCCCGTCGATTATTATGGGCAGAGAATATTCCGATTTCATCAATTCCGGGAAGTCGGCTATAACAAGCGGAATTTTCAGTGATTGCGCAAGTATTGAAATATGCGCGGTAACACCGCCCGAGACCATCAGTATTCCTGCGATCCTCTCGGAAGCCAGCATAAGAATGTCCGATGGGTACAGACTTTTGGCTATTACTATCCGCCCTTCGGCATTGGCCGGGGCAGTTTCCTCTCCCAACAGGTTGGAAAAAATACGCTGAACAAGGTCTTCAAGATCTTCGACCTTTTCACGGACAAAGGGGTTGTCGCTTTCTGCGAAAGCCTTGATGTAATTATCGGTTACAGTCAGCAGGGCTGCCGGGGGATTTATTCCGGCATTAATCCGCTTCTTGATCTCGGAATTGAAACTCTTGTCCTTGAGTATCAGCAGGTGTGAGGTGAAAATAAGCGATGCGCTGTCCGACAGGTTTTCTTCGACGCTCTTCTGCAGTTCAAGCAGCTGTTCTTCAGTCCTGTCGATCGCTGCGGAGAGTTCTATGTAGGTGTAGAGACGTTCGAAGCGGATTCTCCTGAGTTCGGTAAAGCTGCGCTTTCTGTCCAGGATATAGCTTTCTCCAAACGCCTGACCCGGGGATGCTCCGGTACCCTGCATTATAACCTGTGTGTTGAACTCGAGTGAGCCGTAGCCGGGTTCAAGGCCTGTGTTAATCGTCGGAGTATAGAAGGTTCTTGCATTTTCAAGAATGTTGGCAAGCTGGGAAGTAAGAACACGCATTGTTCCTGCATCAATCCGGTTGAACGGCCTGCGGCTGCGGGTGAGCAGGATTGCCCCGAGCGGAATTCTGCCGCGGCTAATCGGTACGGCCATCTTGAGCCGGTGCCTCGATGAGTACTCGATTTCTCCGGATTCTATAGCCTTTCCGCATAATCCTTCGCCGCGCTTCAGGTAGCGGCTGCTTTCAACCGGCGTTGTACCGGACTGTTGGACTATGTGTTCCGATGCCATAAGGACCAGCTGGTCGCTGCTTTCATCAAGCAGGTAAACAGCGCAGCCGTTTATGTTCATGTGCTTGTAGATCAATTCTATGATTCTGTTCAGAAACGATTCAATATCTTCCGAATCATGAAACAGCCAGTCCAGTTCGCTGAACTCGAAAAGCATGTGATACCTGTGTTTGAGCATGGTTTAAATATAATAATAAAACGATTAAAGCATAATAAAAAATGAAAAAACGCACAGGGAGATGATTTGGAGGATTTGCCACCGATGAATTGAGCTGGTGCATCCGAAAAACAACGGAAACTTAAAAATCGGTGCTCTCCCTGTGCTGAAGGCTTTCTGTTTTAAATTTAACCATTTGGATAGGGTATTTCAAGTTAAATAAGAAAATACAGGATAATTTATGAGCACTGCTGATAAATTATCCTGTTATGCCTTCAGCAGCCCTTACACCGCTGGCCCAGGCTGCGGTAATTCCCCGGCTCGTACCGGCCCCGTCCCCGGCAAAATAGACATTGGGATGCGCCATAAAATTGCCGTTCAGGAATTTTGGTTTATTCGCGTAAAGTTTTATTTCCGGATAATACATTATGGTACCCGGGTGCAGAACCCCTGGGATGATTGTGTCGAGGGCCTTCATTGACTTCCAAATCGATCTCAGTATTTTTGCGGGCATCGACAGGCTTATATCGCCGGGGGTGCAGTTAGGCTGTGTCGGGTTGAAATCGTAAAGATCGCCGTTAAAGGTTTCGGCCTTCGATCGTTTTCCGAGCCTGAAGTCACCGACCCGCTGCATGATTGGCTTTCCGCCGCCCATCAGCATTGCCTGAAGTCCGAGGTTTTCTGCAAACTCCTGTCCGCTTGCGAGCGGTTCGGTAAAGGTGACTGTTTTGAGCATCGCAAAATTGACCAGTCCGTTGGCTTCCCGTTCACCCGAGAACGCATGTCCGTTGACGCTGTAGTACGGCTTTCCGGAAGCTGTAAGATATTTTTCGCGGACAACATGTGCCGCGCCGCTGTTTGTACAGAAAGTTCTTACTTTTCCGGGAAAGAGGAACTTGGGATCGTAGTAGTCTTTTACTATAGGGTAGTTTTCAATACGGGTTTCAATACGAATTCCGATATCAACTATATGATCAATATATGACACGTCGATCCTGTCCATTACCGACTGGAGAAACCTGAAGCCCTTTCTTCCCGGGGCGATAATCAGGTTTTCATATCCGATTTCCTGATTTCCGGCAGTTATGGTTTTCTGAACCGGATCGATCCCGGTCATCTCTGTCTCGAGCCTGATCTCAACGCCTAATTCCTCAAGCTCGGCAGTCAGCTGCTTAATCAGCCTGAGGCCGCCGTCAGTTCCGAGATGTGTCTGCCTGATGTCAAGCAGTTCAACGCCGAGGTTTTCGGCCCTCCTGAAGTAGGTTGACAGGTTGTGTTTTTCGAGGATATCAGGCTTCAGATCGCCGATAACCTTCTCAAGGTAGTGGTCTGCTTGATCACGTGACCAGTTCTCAAGGGGAAAGCCTATCGGAAAGGTGAAATTCATCTTGCAGTCGTTTCTGAGGCCGCCGGTAGAGACCTTCTCTTTTTCGAGCATCAGTATCCTGAGACTGCTTCTGTTTCTGATAAGGTGAAATGCCGCGCCGAGTCCGGCGGGACCTGAACCGATTATTATAACGTCATACCGCTCCATCTGTGCCCCCTGTTACCAGTCGCATAGCTTAGTGGAAATGATGTCTATTGTCTACAGCCAGCAGCAGCGGGTTGGGAATTACCGGTCAGGCGTCCGGAAGGATGTATTCCGGAAAAGCGGAGTAGGTGCCGCCTATGCTTGTTTCACCCGATGCGCCGACCGTAATGTCGGCCTCTCCGACCCGGGTTCCGCTTACGAACTTTATATGGTAATCACCGGCTTCGGTAATGAACCGGAAGTACCCGTCGCTGTCGGTCCGCCCGGTAAGCGCATCATAGGGCAGCGGGCTGAACGAGCGCCCGGAAGCTGCTGCCGTAAGTGTAATTACAGCGCCGGTGACTGCGGCGCCGGATGTGTCTGTCAGCCTGCCGCCTGTGCCGAGCTCCGCGTTCGTGATCAGGTTCAGAAGCGCTGCTTTCTGTGCTGACCAGATCAGCTCAAGTGTATCTGCGTCCGCGGTCGTGTAATTCTGTTTCGGGTACAGTTCGACAGAATAGGAGACAGTCCCGCAAACACCGAGCGCCCAGTCCGTCATTGAGCCGTAGAGCGGGTACCAGTCGGCTCCTTCAAGGTAATGAAAATACTGTTTGAACGGCGCGATTCCTTCGGCAGTGACATCCGCTGCATAGTCCGCACCGAGCTGTTCTATCAGTGCATAGTTCGGCAGGTACTTCGCTGCCCAGCCGTCCGGCGTCAGGCTGTCAGTGTCGGTTCCGAAAGCGTCCCAGGGCCCGTAAATGCCGATTCCGCTGTAATTTGGAGTTGTATGCATGTTGACCGCAAGGCAGTATCCCTGAGTGAGGAAATCATCCCTGACGGCGCTGCTCTCGCTCTGGTCGAAGGCGGAATCGCCGTTGTTGTCCTCTTCGGTGTACCAGTTGTAGCCGAAATTCCGGTTCAGATCCACGTCATTGCTGTTCAGCCGCCCGGACAGGGCAAGTCCGTCGGGGTTGATTACCGGTATGATATGCAGCTCGAGGTTCTCGATAATCGCTGCGGCATCGGGGTCTCCGATGTACCAGCCTTCGGCCAGGTATTCTATCAGCTTCAGGGCCATTCCCGCCCCGGCCTGTTCGTTTCCGTGAACGGCGCCGTTTACAAGAACAGCAGGCTCGGCTTCGGCTGTTTCAGGGTTGTCGGAAAGTTTAACGGCATAGATGGTTCTTCCGCTTTCCGACATACCGATGCTCCGCAGCTGAATTATGTCCGGATATTCGTCCGCAGCCCACTCGAGGTATGTTTCTATCCCGTCGGGATCGCAGAAGCAGGTTTCCGGTGTCGGCGGGTCTCCGAATGTTTTTGATCCGGGATTTTCTTCACATGACAGCGGAATAAGCAGAATGCTTATGATGAGTACCGGTATGATTCTGCCGCAGTGTTTCGAGGCATTCATACAGAAAAGATAGCACCAGACATGAAGAGCTTCAAGCTTGACCGACCGTAATAAAAGTCTTAATTTATTTAATATGAATAATCCGATAAGAAAACCGTTCAGGTACAGCTACTCAAATGTCTCGTTTATACTGATCGGCCTGAACCTGGCCGTTTTCATGATTAATATGATAATGCCGAAAACAATGTATTATCTCGCTATGATACCTTCATTTGTTCTGCACGGCTATGTTTGGCAGTTTATGACCTATATGTTCGTGCATTCAGGCATAACGCATATAGCGTTCAATATGCTCGCGCTGTTCTTTTTCGGGCAGGCAATCGAGCGGCAGATGGGCAGCCGGGAATTTCTGCTTTTCTACCTGGTTACAGGTACCCTTGCCGGCATTTTTTCATTTGTAATCTATTACCTCAACGGTACGAATATAGTTCTGCTGGGAGCATCCGGGGCAATTTATGCAGTTCTGCTGGCCTACGCGGTTTATTACCCCGATTCACGGATATATATCTTCGGAATTATCCCTATGAAGGCGACCACCCTGGTCATTGTATACACTGGAATTGAGGTCGTTTCACAGATGGGCAACTTCAGGTCCGGGGTCGCCCACCTTACACACCTTGCAGGTTTCGGCTTCGCATTTCTGTATTTTATTGTCCGCCTTGGAATCAACCCGATTAATGTATTCACCGGGCGGGGAAGGAACCGCTGGAATTGAGAGCTGTCCTGCGCAGGCTGCTTCTGCTGCTGATACTGGCTTTTGTCTTCTTTCAGGCAGGACTCGCCGCATATTCCGATCCGGATTACGATTCCGTTATTTACAAAGGAGACTTCTTTGTCCTTCTTGAACCTGCAGGCCCGCTCGAGCCTGAGGTCTACGATGAAAATGCCGCAATCCGCCTGCTTCTCGAGGAGGCCAGTTACGTCTTCTCGGCGATGATATACGGCTTTGAGTTTGTATATATTCCGATGGATGTGGCAAGAGCCGTAAGTGAGGAATTTACTTTAACGCCGGTTCACAGCATTAAATGGGGCGACCCCGCATTGACTGTTGTCGGGGGCAGGTATAAAGAGGGCCGCTACGATGCCGAACTCAGGTATGCAGTCTCCGAAGCACAGATTCCGTGGATAAGAAGCTGGGAAACCAATATACTGCCGGCTGTTTCCGCTGTCGGCATGGGGGATCTTAACAAAGGCAAAGAAGGCAAGATTCAGGCAATAGAGAATACCGTCAAGGAGGCAGTCCGGAATTATCTGCGTCCGAGAATCTACGACAAACCCAGAAGGATAAGCGGCCGGGCAAGACTCGCGGCGGTACCGTATATAACCATGGATTCAGGAAAATTCATCGCCAAGGCAAGAATTACCCTGCAGATTGAAGAAGTGCTGGAGTACAATGCGTTTTGACTGTAAATGCTGCGGGGAATGCTGCCGCGGGGATATGCATGTATACCTTAATCCTGACGATCTCGGACTGATTGCCGGCTGCCTCGGTTATAAAAGCACGGAAAGCTTATTTGATGAAAAGATTGTTATAATCGATACAGAAAAAAACGGCGCGCCGGTACCCAGGCTCCGCTTCGGCACTGGTAAAACCGGCTGCTGTCAGCTTCTGGAAAACCGGCTTGATGAAACCGGGGACGGCTTTGATCGGCTGACCGGTTTGTGCAGGCTGCACCCTGGTTTCAAACCGCTTGTCTGCATGCTTGCTCCTTACCACCGAAGCGTGGATCTTTCGGACGGAACTGAATCGTGGGGTTTTACGGCACCGCTTCCGGGCTGCCCAGGCTGTTATGCGGCCGGTTCATTTCACGCTGAAGTTTACAGATTGCATTCCGGAGATCCGGCAATATCGCCCGGTTTAAAAGACCGGCTCAATCGTGAACGGGATTTCTACAGAAAGCTTTCACAGCTGATGGAGTCCGGTATCTCGAACGATGAAATTACGAAAATGCTGTACTTTTTTGATGCTGATGGAATAGAATTAGATTTTACGGAGCAGCAGTGACAGAATACAAAGAAATTGGTGTTATTCCATATATTGAAAAAAATAATTCATTCAGATTTATAATTGTGACCTCGAGACGGCACCCTAAAAGGTGGATTTTTCCGAAAGGGCAGGTTGAACCTGAAATGGAGGACCGTGAGGCGGCTATCAATGAAGCCTTTGAAGAAGCCGGTGTTATCGGGACAATCAGGGGCAAGGCGATCAGGGTTCAGGTCCGCAGAAAGGACAGTCTAATAACCTACAAGCTGTATCCGTTTCGAATCAGCAAGCTCTGTCGAAAATGGCCCGAGAGAAAGGTTCGAAAGCGCAGTTTTGCCAAAGCTGAAAAGGCAGCGAATATGCTTGAAAAGCATCCATACGCCGAAGTCCTCGAGATATTTCTGAAAAAGTACAGCAAACAGCCCCAGTAATCAGCGTTTATTATTCCTTACCAGGTATTCATAGACAGCCTGCTGGGATCGTATGAGCTTTTTCTCGTTGTTCATATTCGCCGCTTCGTTCTTCATTTCCGGATCAATCACCCTGGCCTTGAAATTATCGCTCCACTGAATATCAAAAATATCATGCAGTTTCTTTTTAATAAGCGGTTTGTATATCGGACACGTCACCTCAACCCTTCTATCGATATTTCTGGTCTGCCAGTCGGCCGAGCCGATGAATGTCAGGTTTTCGCCGGCATGGTGGAAAATACTGAACCTTGCATGTTCAAGGTATTTGTCGACAATGCTGATTGCCTGAATGTTTTCACTGAGTTCAGGGATTCCGGTTTTCATGATAAACCGGCTTCGGCATATAATCTTTATCTTCACTCCGGCTCTGCTGGCGGCGTAAAGCTTCTCGGCAAGGTCCCTGTCGGCCATGTTGTTCATCTTCAGCTTGATCCATGCCGGCTTTCCCTGTTCGGCCTGCTTTATTTCATATTCGATAAGTTCATTCAGTCTGGTGCGCGTATTTACCGGGGAAACCAGAAGGTGTTTGAAAATTCCATTGTAGTTGATGTTCCTCTCGAGGAAGTCAAACAGGTTGCTTATTTCGCTGCAGATTTCCTGGTTGGCAGTAAGCAGGGTGCAGTCTGTGTACAGCTTCGCAGTTTCTTCGTTCATATTGCCGGTCCCGATGCTGCAGTAACGTACAATCTGCTTCTTCTCTCTTCTTGTGACCATGCACAGTTTGGAATGGACCTTAAGTCCCGTCATTCCGAAAAGGACCTTCACCCCTTCATCCTTCAGCCTGTTGGCCCAGTAGATGTTGTTCTCTTCATCAAACCTTGCCTGCAGTTCAAGCAGCACGGTAATTTCCTTGTGGTTCCTTCGGGCGTTAATCAGCGCGTTCGCAATACTCGAGAATTTTGCAACCCTGTACAGCGTAACCTTGATGCTTTCAACTTTGGGGTCGATCGAAGCATCGCGTATAAAATCGATGATCGTGCTGAATGTGTGGTACGGAAAATAGAGCAGAAGGTCATTCTGCTTTATCGAACTGAAGATCCGGCGGCTCTGATCGATTAACGCGTGCCTGAACTGCGGTTTTGACTCAGAAGTCGGAAGCCCTGCGACCGACGGAAAGCTCAGAAAGTCCTTTAGTTTATGATAACGTCCTCCGGCCGACAGGGTATCGAGTCTGTGTATGTGATTCTTCTTGATAAAAAGGTTCAGCATTGTCAGAGGCATTTTTTCATCATGCACGATCCTGATAATGCCGCCTTCTTCCCGCTTTTTTACCCCTTCGGATATTTTGTTCAGGTAGCTGATTGAAATGTCGTCTTCATCGATTTCGAGCTCAGCGTCCCTTGTTATCTTGAAATTGTATGCGTGGAAACTGTCGAAATTATGTACCGAATAGATGCTCGGCAGCCCGGCGCGTACGATTTCGTCTATCAGGATTATGTGTGTTTCATCCCCGGAAAAAGGCAGTTTGATGAACCTCGGTAATGAACGGGTCGGTATTTCTATGATGCTGTAGCGTGACCGCGCCTTTGCCTTGTTGTTAAGTTCTACCGCAAGGTAGAGAGAGTTGTCTTTCAGGTATGGAAAATCCATCCTTCTGTCGAGCATCATCGGAAAGATCTGCGGCCGGACATGGCTGTAGAAATAGTCGAGGACATATTCGCTCTGTTCAGGGTTCAGGTGGTTTTTGTGCAGAATAAAGATTTTTTCCTGCTTCAGCTCATCAATGATTTCCCGGTATATGCGCTCGGAACGTTCACGCTGCAGGTGTACTATCCTCTGGACCTCCCGCATAATTTCTTCGGGGTCTTCGGCCAGGTACCGGCGTTCGGCACTCGACATCAGGCAGAATTTTTTAAGCATTGCGACCCTGACCCTGAAAAACTCATCCTGGTTCGAGGAAAATATACCGAGGAACCTGATCCGATCACCAAGCAGGTTGCGCTTGTCTTCGGCTTCCTGCAGGACCCTTTCGTTAAACGAGAGCCAGCTGATTTCCTTGTTCGTAAACAGTACGTTCTGTTCCATAATCTGCTTATTATAGCCGGACGCCGAAACAGGTATCAAGTGAACGGGCCTGGTTAATCAGAGGCAGATCTGCCGGAACTGTCTTCAGCTTTCCTGCAACCTTTTTAAGCGGTATCGATATAATTTTTCCGTTTTTCTGCGCAGCCATCTCGCCGAACCTGCCTTCAGAAATCATCTGGGCCGTGTATGCGCCTAGTTCCGATGCAAGTATGCGGTCCGCAGGCGAAGGCGAGCCTCCGCGCTGAATATAGCCGAGAATCGTCGGACGGGTCTCGAGGCCGGTATCCTTTTCAATTATTTCGGCAATATAGTTTCCGGCTGACTTGTTGCGTTTTGCCCCGTCTTTTCGGGGCGGCACATATATCCCTTCGGCGACAACAACAATTGAATAGGGCTTTCCTTCGTCGTAGCGCTTAAGAATATAGTCCCTGAGAATGGTTCTGTCGTACGGTATTTCCGGAATCAGTATAACGTCTCCGCCGCCGGCGACTCCCGAATAGAGTGTCAGCCAGCCGGTATCATGGCCCATAACTTCGACGACCATGATGCGTTTATGGGAGTTGGCGGTTGTGTGGATGCGGTCGATTGCCTCGGTTGCTATATTCACTGCAGAATCGAACCCGAATGTCATGTCTGTGCCCCAGACATCATTATCGATTGTTTTGGGAACACCGACTACATTGATGCCCTGTTCCTGAAGTTTCATGGCGGTCTTCATTGTGCCGTTTCCGCCTATGCAGACTACGCAGTCAAGGCCGAGTTTATCGTAGTTTTCTTTTATCTGATCAGGTTTCTTTCTTACGTATTTATCGTATTCCTTGTGTTTGAACGGCTTTTCTCTTGATGTGCCGAGGATTGTTCCGCCGACGGTGAGTATTCCCGAGAGATCGCGCAGTGTTAATTGTTTGTATTCGTTGTTGACAAGGCCTAAATATCCGGATGAAAAGCCGTAAACCTCCATCCCGTACTTGAGAGCTGCGGTTTTACCGACTCCCCTGATTGCGGCATTCAGCCCCGGGCAGTCCCCGCCGGCTGTAAGAATCCCGATTTTCATTTTTTTATCAGAAGCCATAGACCAATCCTTTTCTAAATATTCATGAATTCAATTCTAATCGAGATCGTGATCTATTTCTATAATTTTAAGGTTTATTTTAACTTCTCTACAGGAATGCAGATGTCTACAATACTGCTGTGCCGGTCTTCACTCTTAACGTCCGCCGGGTAGCTTTCGAAGCAGAAGCCTTCAGAGGGGATAAGGCTGTAGGACGGCAGCCAATGACGGTACACCTGGTTCCAGGCGTCCCGGTAGTCTTCATCACGCAGGCTGAAGCGGCATATCAGGTAAAGCCCTCCGTTGAAATTCATCTTACCGATATCGCGGCTTGTTTCCATATCTCTCGGTACTGACAGACCGATTGATATTTTGGATCTTGATTCCTCGGTGATCTTTACGGGGTCGTGGTAAACAACGATATTCTTCTGCTGCGGGCCGAGCAGATCCCTGGAAGCCGCCCATGCCGTCAGCTTGTTGTAAAGGTAAATAAAGAGTGATGAATCACCGGAATATGCTCCGCTGTGTCTGATGTAAGCTATCGAGAAATCCTCAAGCATCACCGTTTCAGTCGAAACAGGTTTTAGGCTGCCGGCGTCAAAAAAATCATCCTGAACCTGTATTCTTCCCGCAGTTCCGGGAAGGGTTTTACCTTCACTCCGCCAGGCTGTAGGCGAAACTGAAAAATTATCCTTGAATGCCTTGCTGAAAACTACAGAATCAGGAAACCCGGTTTCAGCAGCCACCTTCCTTATCGGTATTGACGGATGATCGGTGAGTATTTCTGCCGCTTTTTCGAGTCTGAGCCGGTTAATTGTTTCATATGCGCTTTCACCGGTAAAGGCCTGAAAAATCCGGTGAAAATGAAATTTAGAGATGCCGCAGGCTTCAGAAATCGAATTCAGACTGATTTTCTTGTCGATATTACTGATTATGAAATCGACGGCTTTGTTAACTCTCTCAATATATACTGCTTCCATAGAAATTGTATTATATCATGAATTAATGCAGAGGGAATTTCAAAAGGCGGAGATTTTTGAAATTCTGTTCTTTAAGCAAATCATCTGTTTTCATAATACGATTTAGTGCTATAGTTCCGGCATGAGCCTTAGATTGTTTGTTTTTGCTATATTTATTACATTGATTGGTCTAACAACGGTGGGCCTATGCGCCGATTCCTCCAGTCCCGACCAGATAATGCTTGCCGATATACCATTTTCGTACGGCGAAGAGAAATTTGTCGAGAGGGTGCTCGCGCATTCCAAAGGCCGGGAGCCTGTCGGTCTGGTCTTAAGCGGGGGCTCCGCAAGGGCATTCGCCCATATCGGAGTTTTGAAGAAAATGGAAGAACTCGGTATTGTTCCCGATTTTATCATAACCAACTCGATGGGTTCTATTGTGGGACTGCTTTACGGGGCCGGTTTTTCACCGGACCAGATTTCGGAAATTATCCAGTCCACCGATATCGGTGAACTCTTCAAGGTTACCTTTCCCCTCGAAGGGGGAATTATCGATGTCGGAAAATTTTCGGGTCTGCTTCATAATTACACGGGCGACCTTGATTTATCCGAACTCCCTGTGCCGGTGATGGTGCTGTGTGAAGATTTAAAAACGAAGCGGCAGGTACGTATTGCCGAAGGCGATTTTATAACCGTAATGCAGGCTGCCTACGCCCTGCCGGTTTATTTCAACCCTGTGGAGTTCGGGGAGCATCTGCTTATCGACGGCGGTATTACAAACCTTGTGCCTCTCGATGCAGCATATGAATATACCGATACCGTAATTGCCTCGACGGCTTTTTATCAGAATCCGAAGCTGGATCTCAGGAATCCCGTTACGAATATAAATGTTGCACTCGATATAGGAAAAAGCAGAACCGGCGTTACGCAGATTAAAAAATATAATCCCGTTTTGATTCGCTGCAATGTAGAATCTTTTTCGTTTATGGAATTCGGCAGTCTTCCTGAAATCAGCAGCGCGGGGTACCAGTCCGCGGCCGAAATGAGTTCAGAGCTTTTGTCTCTTGAATCCGGCGGAATGAGTCCCGAGCTCGAGGCAGTAAGGGAAGCGTACGGAATCAGAATTAAAAAAGCGGAGGCTGCATACCGCCGTCTTGAATCGATACCGGTTTTAAATCCGTCGCTGCTGTTTACAGGTGAGCTGAACTACAATCCGGCTGTGAGAAGCAGCAGGTATCTTATTGAAGATATTCATCTTACCGGAGGGTTTGATTTTTCTTACGGATATTTCAACGCCGGAATTTTCGCCGGAGGGGGTTTCCAAGCCGGCGGTGCGGGCGGTTTGTATCCTGTGTTTGATACACGGGTGAGTTATGATCCTGCCGATTCCGTCCGTCTTGATGCCTCATACAGCATTAAAATGAATCCGGCATCTGTCGATTTTTCGAACCCGGCGAATCCTGATTTGTTTTTCAGCTCGTCGAATGCTTACGCCGGAATCATTTATGTTCCGGTTGCAGTAGAGAAATTCTGTATCGAAATGCTCGGTTCCGGCGAGGCGTCTTTTGCCGGACTGACAGGTACGGCGGATTCGGTGATAACGGCACAGCTGAAAATGGCGGCCGGCTCAAATCCGGGTTCGGAAGAAAATTATACCGCCGACCTTTTTCTGGGCGGCCAGATTTCCAATTACAGCTCTGAGTTCAACCTCGATAACATTTCCTGGTTTGCCGATCTTGATTTCAAGCTGCCGGTTCCCGGTACTGCGGGGATTCTTCGGTGGGACAGCCGCGGATTTACCAGAATGCCGGTAACCGGCGATACTGTAAGGTATTACCTCCGCGACGGAATGCGGACTTCGGTTACAGAAGCTGAGGCGCAGAACATAAGCTTTGTTTCAACGGCGCTTATCGCAAACCTTTATTTGTTCAGGCCGGCTTTTGCCGAGGTTATAATGCTGAAAGAGGTTGAACTCGGATTGTTCGGGGACTTCGGCTGGCTCGGACAGACAGCCTGGAGTACAGGCCTTTCGCTCTCTGCAGATTTGTCGCTTATAGGGCTGAAACCTCTCAGGTTTGATTCTTTTGCTGCCTGGGACAGTCTCAGCTCGGGGTTTATATGGGGTATTTCGCTCACACCGTAGACCAGACGATGTTATAAGCCGGCAAGCTCAAGACTATCTACGAGGCCGGGGATTGATGTCCTCGCGCCGGGTTTTGTGACCGATATTGCTGCCGCGGCTGCGGACAGTCTGATGCTTTGCTCAAATTTCAGCCCTTTTAGAATTCCGTATGAGAATGCCCCGTGAAATATGTCGCCGGCTCCTGTTGAATCAACCGCTGCTGCTTTGAATGCATTGAAACTGACTGGCTCGATTCGTTCCGCATCGCGTATACCGTAAAATCCGCCCTCTGCGCCGAGTGTAACAATTATGCGCCCCGGGTATTTTCCGCCTAATCTTTCTATGCATCGGCGGCGTCCGTCGCTGCTTACTATGTCGGCAAGCCCTGTACATTCTTCGGCATACCGTCTGCTGCAGACGGCGTAACCGGCTTTTGAGCAAAGCAGGTCTGTCGACTCACGGTATGATCCGGCGTCGATTACAATTTCTGCGGCTGGAAACATCTCAATCATTTTCAGGCTCAGTTCGAGTGCGTGTCCGTCAAAATGAAGAACCCGCGGGGACATTGTACCGAGCAGGGCGGCTGCTTCTTCTGATACATCCGGCTGGTCAGAAGCATTCCTGCGGTTCAGCAGGGTGCGGCTTCCGTTAGCGGTGTTCACTATAACAGCTGACAGCGGTGTGCTCCTCGCGGAATCGACCTGTACCAGCTGGGTGTCGACCCCGGAAGCTGTAAGTTCATCGAGAATAAGCCTTCCGTAGATGTCTCCCCCTAAAAGTCCTGCGAAGGCCGTTTGTACGCCCCAGGCCGCAAGCAGGCTTGCCGCGTTCGCCGCGGGTCCGCCGCCGGTCTGAACCAGTTCGTCGATTTTATATTTACGGTCTTCGACAGGAAACTCGTCCATCATGAAGTTAAGGTCGTAGGCTGCATGGCCGCAGCAGATTACTTCGGGTGAATTGCTGGTCATACCTGTATTGAATTGCAAAGCTGCCCGGTTGTCAAGGAATAAAAGCCCGGCGATGAGCCGGGCTGATATTAACAGATTAGTTCGACAGAAAGGTAAATGCTGCTGCCGCTGACGTCAGTGCAGCAATATCGGCCGGCGACATCGAAAAGCTTATTGTTGAAATATCACCCATATCAAAACTTGCCGGGAACGGGTATGTACTGTTGTTGGCATTGCCTTCATAACCGTTGGTGTCGCTGTACGCGATTGTGTTTTCGAGGTTCAGGATGAAAGCCAGCGAATCGTCGAGCACGCCGTCAGCAGCAACATAAGCGTCGATTGCTGTGCCCAGTGAAGCACCGTCGGTAACTGCGGCGCCGAGCATTGAACTCAGGTCACCCGAATTATCTACTTCGATCCAGTTATAGAGAACGTCCAGGAATGAACTCTTAATGTCTGCTGTTTCAGGTACAGCTGTTGTCGTTACAGTGGACAGCGGAAAATACAGCGCTACCTCGGCCTTTGTGCCGTCGCTGCTGCAGAGCGCCTTGTACATATAGGTGCGCTCGGAAGTATTATAAACAGGATAGGTTGTGCCGCTGCCGAATACAAAGTTGTACGATACGCCGCCTTCGACTACGATTTTACCGTCCGCATTCTTTGTCGCGTGAAAATAAAAACTCTTCGGGTATGTATCGGTCCCGTCCTTGACTGAACCCCAGACAGAAAGCACCGGGTAGGTCCCGGTTTCATCATAGAAGACCTTGACCTTTTCGAGGTCTTTAGCAGAGTCTTCTTCAGAATAATAGATCACACCCTTGGTGATGTTCGGGTTGTAGTTGATCTGCATGTAGGGCGCGGCAGCTGATTCGGATGATTTGAACTCGATCCGTTTTGAGTAGGTCCGGTTTGTGTCGGTTGTAATCGATATATATTCGCCGTTGTCTCCTGCGCCCTCGAAGGTATCCGGAACATATGTACTGTTTATGCTCGCAATTATGTTGTATACAACCGTCAGGATATTATCACCTATTTCAAGCGAAGCCCTGAAGGGTTCGAAGAAGTCCTCCGCGGTTCCGCCTGGACTGGCTGCCCGTGATACCGTTCTTGCGCCGCCGGATGTCAAAGCACCCGGAATCGTCAGTGTCGGCGCTGCGATATCGCCCGAGAACGAGAGGGAATCAAATAGGCCGCATGAGAAAAGCAGTGTCAGGACTGCCGCTGCTGTTAACATTATTAAAATAATTCTGGAAGTTTTCATACATTTCCTCCTGAAAAAAATATTTCCCAAAACAGGCTGAATGGCAAATTTGTAATTAATTGTATTGGATCCCATGCAGGATTTCAAATTTCAGCCCGTTTTAAAGTTTGCTCAAATATTAATATCCCTAAAGGATGAGTTTTTCTGTCAGGAAACGGATAAATTTCAGGTTTATAAGTCCTAATTCCCGGAATTCGGTAAAGTAGGACGCACTGCCCGGTGTTTTATGTTAATTCTTCTTCATCAGGAGGCGGATTATGAACAGGATTTTAAAAATCGCAGCTTTAATTATAGGGATCACAGGAGCAGCGGTATTAGCTGTTATTCTGATTTTTCCGCGGCAGGCCAAAGGGCCTGAGCAGGTCGGCAGCCTTGAGGATGTCCGGCAGTATTTCATGCAGATTACTTCGGATAATCTTCCGCCGGCGCTTTCTGTCGCAGTGATGAAAGACGGACGGCTTGTCTACTCGGAAGCTTTCGGGTCCGCTGACGGGCTCGCCGGTATTGAAGCCGGGACTGATACGCTTTTTCCGTGGTGGTCGGTGACAAAGCTGTTTACCGCTGCAGCTGTTCTTAAATTATGTGAACAGGGAAAGATTGAGCTTGATTCATCGGTCGGTGTTTATCTTCCATGGTTTAACCTGACGGATAAAAACGGCGAACCAGCTGAGGCAACAATAAGGCAGCTGCTTGAACACCAGTCCGGCTTAAAGGACATTATTCCCGAAGGAATTGCGTGGATTCACCCGGCAGGGGCCCCGCCGGTGAGCCAGACCCGAATTGTCGCAGATCGACTGAACGGTGATTACCGCCGGCTGCTTTTTAAACCCGGAACAGAGACGAAATATTCCAATACGGGGTACATCGTTCTCAGCGCCGTCATCGAGACGGTATCAGGCATCAGTTATGAGGACTGGGTTATGGAAAATATTATTGCACCGCTCGGGCTTAATGATACGGTATTTCTGCGGAGCGAGGCACAGCAGCTCCGCACGGCTTCGGGTTCGATGAATGCAGCCGGGTTCTTCTCTGTCATGCTTAAAATATTCGGTCCGGATGATTTCAGGGAAAAATATGTTTCAGGCAGGCTGGATGGCAGGATTTGGCTGAAACCTCTGTATACCGATTACACCGCATCGACCGGGCTTAGCGGTACAGCAGAAGAACTTGCAATTTTTGGAAACTGGCTGATGTCAGGTACAGGACCTGCGGCTGTTCTGATGCCTGAAACGCTTATAAAGATGAGGATTGAACCGCCCCTTCAGGATTTGCCGGATTCCTCTTCAGGTGATAAGGTGTTCGGGCTGGGCTTGAAGGTCTGGAAGCATAACGGAATGAGGGTGTACGGGCATAGCGGAGGGGGTCCGGGCTACGGTGCCCTGCTGGCAATTATTCCGGAGCAGGAACTTGTAATCGCTGTAAATGCCAATGATACCTCAATCAACAGGGATGAAATATTCCGGGTTCTTGCTGCCGTAAAATGGTAGGCATGTAATTTTTATATAGATAAACCGCCCCTCTGCATTTATAGTAGAGGGGTGGGGTATAGCGAAGTAATTGCCGTAATAGGCGCCGTGCAGGGGTTGTTTATTAGCCTGGTGCTCTTTTTTCTCGGGAACGGCCGGAAAACGGCGAACCGTCTGCTCGCTCTTCTGATTGTTGCAATTTCATTCACAATTTCTAGGCCGGTAGTCCGCGGCGCTTATGATTTTTTTCTTTTGTTTATGCTTCTTTTCGGCCCCCTTTTTCTTCTTTATGTAAGGGTCCTTACAGGGGAGCTTCGAGTGCCGGGGAAGAAGGATCTTGTTCATTCGGTTCCGTTCATCGCAGTTGTCCTGATATACCTGGTTCAGATTTTTACCGGGAATGATTTTTTGTACCGTTATGTTTATCAGCCTGCATTTATGCTGAAGAATATTCACCCGCTTGTTTATTCTGTCTACATTCTGTTCTATATGCGCAGATACCGGAATTCTTTGAAAGACCGCTATTCAAATATCGAAAAGGTCAGTCTGTCTTGGATTACTGTTATACTCTCACTTTTCGTGGTTTATTTTCTAATCATAAGTCCGCTGATGTTTGTTTTTTATATGGCGGGCGCGGATTATATAATGCATCTCGAATCAGTCTGGACCCCGGTGTTTATTGCTGTCTATATTTTCATCCTTGGTTTTAACGGAATCCGGCACCATGAAGTTTTTATTTCAAAACCGGAGCCGGACCGGGAAAAGGACGCCGGGTATTCCGGCAAGGCTGCACAAAAACTGAAAAATTTTATGGATGAACATCATCCCTATCTTGCCGAAGATCTGACGCTTGAAGGTCTTTCGGGAATGACGGAAATTCCTGAGCATCAGCTTTCAAAAATAATCAATAAAGAATTTGGAATGAATTTTTTCGATTTTATCAATTCATACCGTATAGATTATTTCAACCTGTTATGCCTTGCTCCGGAAAACCGAGATCGTTCTATCCTTGAACTGGCATTTGATTCCGGGTTTTATTCAAAATCCACATTTAATCTGAGTTATAAAAAAAGGATGGGAATTACACCGAGTCAGTTCATCAAGTCAAATTCATGAAGATTGTTCCGATACCTCCATTAGTATTTCTCTGATAGCCTGTTCGAAATCCCGGTATGTTCCGAGTCCGAGCCTCCGGATTCTGCCGGTGTCGAGTTTAGCGTTTTCGGGTCTCGGCGCGGCATTCGGGTCCGGAGCTGCTTCACGAATAAGTTCCGGGTCGATGCCCATTATTCCGGCCAATATCTTCGCTATGCCGAACTTTGTGATGGAGGTTTCCGAGCTCCAGTGGTAGATCCCCTTTATTTCCTCTCCGGCGTCAAGGAGTCCGGCAAGGCCGCTGATTACATTTGATATATCGCCTGCGTGCGTCGGGAACCGCATCTGCCTGTTGTCGAAATATGCGGGACTGTCTGCGGAAATTTCGTCGGCTATTACAGTAACCGTGCTCTCGCCAAGGTATTCAACCCTGCCGTAGACGATCGGGATTCGAAGTATTATGGCGTCCGGGCATTTTTCGAGGACAATATGTTCCCCGGTGAGTTTCATCTGCCCGTATTCATTAAGCGGGTTGACCGCTGAGTCAGGGTAGTATGGAGGGTTCCTGCCGTCGAAAACGTAGTTTGAAGACATGTAAAGGATTGAGGCCCCGCAGGCTGAGGCTGCTTCGGCCACTGTTCCGGTTGCATCGACATTAATCTTCTGTGCCTTTTCGGGGTCTGCTTTGACGACATCCGGTCTTCGCTCGGCTGCCGAGTGGATTACAAGGTCGGGTCCGAAATCAGATATCATTTTTTTAACCGCGGTGCTGTCGAGCAGGTTCAGCTGCTTCAGGCTGCCCGAGGTTCTGGAAAATGCAGTACCGAGTACTTCGAATCCTCTGCCGCATTCGTTCAGTTCTTTAAATAAGGCCCGGCCAAGAAGGCCGGAAGCCCCTGTCAGGAAAATCTTCATGCCCGCATTCTATCACGCCGGGTTCCATTTAAAAAGCCGTGCAGTAATTATCATCCCGGCTGTACCGGATGCTGCAAGAATAATCAGGGAAACTGCGGGGCTGCCGGACATCGAGTCGCTGAATGAATAAGTGCTGAACAGGATCATGCTGTGACTTGACGGCAGAAATACCGCTGCCTGCTGCAGCTTCTGGGGAAGCGTGCTGAAGGGTATCATCAGTCCTCCAATCATCATCGAAGGAATAAACACTATCTGGGAGAGCATCATTGCGGATCGGCTGCTTCTGGAAACCGTTCCGATTACTAAGCTGATACCGGTGAAAGAAAACACGGTCAGCCAGATCACAGGAAACATATTCAGAATATTTTCCGGAACAGGAGCATGAAAAAAAAGAGGCGCGGTGGCCAATATTATCGCTGATATTACCGTCACATGAAGAGAGGAAGTGATTGCAGGGATTAAAATAATTGAACCGAGGGTTATTCCGTTGATTTTATATCCCCTGAATACTCCTGATTCCCTGTCACCGGTTATTTGATCCGGAATCAGCAGAAATGTGGAAGTCATTGCCGCAAAAACCATCATGGCAGGAATCATGCGATCAAGGAACATAGGATTCAGCTGCGGCATCACAGCTCCCATCATCAGGTAAAATCCGATTGGAAAAAAATAGGATAGAAACATCTGCTGTTTTCTCCTGAATGAGGTTCTGAGTTCAATAAATAGATGCAATACAAATGCTTTCATTGGGCGGCTCCTGTAATTTCTATAAATCTTTCTTCGAGCGACGGTCTTTCAATTCTGAAATCGATCAGTCTGTCGTTATTTTTATTAATCCAGTCCAGGATAAAACCTGCTGTTTCTCCGGCTTCGGTACAGAAAAATACGGTATAACCGTCCGTTGTCTGCTT
Organism: Spirochaetales bacterium; assembly: GCA_003245835.1. Taxonomy (GTDB): domain Bacteria; phylum Spirochaetota; class Spirochaetia; order UBA9216; family UBA9216; genus Thalassospirochaeta. The sequence goes on from QKCC01000303.1 coordinate 30,477, forward strand.
TTCAGTAATTCTGCGGGAATCCGGGGGAAGCGCAAGCAGAGAGTTGTTTTCTGATTTTACGGTAATCTTTGAATATGTTCCTGCGGCGGAAGTCAGCTCCATCGGGCTGCTGTCTTCGACAATTTTCCCGTTCAGCATAATTATTATTCTGTCAGACAGTGTTTCAGCCTCAGCCATATCATGTGTCGCGAGAATAATCGTTCTGCCTTCGGTTTTGAGTTCCCTGATTATCGAGTGAAGTTCAACCCTGTTTGCAACATCGAGTCCGGCGGAAGGTTCGTCCAGAAAAAGCAGTTCGGGATCATGTATCAGTGCCAGTGCCAGCGCAAGTCTTCTTTGCTGCCCTACGGAAAGCTTTGAAAATTCCGAACTTCCTCTGTCATTAAGACCGAAGCGTTTGAGCAGATCATATCTTGCCGGAACATTACGGTATGCGCAGAACAGCCGCATTGCTTCATTGACTGTCAGTGCTTTCGGCAGCGATGAGTTCTGCAGCTGAATGCCG
>QKCC01000076.1 GCA_003245835.1 Spirochaetales bacterium
CAGCAGGAGCAGCAGCATGGCTAAGGCACCGGCCCCTTTTGAATGTACATATTCCCCTAACTTTCCAGAGCTGCTGATGCAGCTCGATATTTCGCTCGCGGTCAGCACCTACCAGGCCGGAAAGGTGGTATTCCTCAGTCCGCTTGATGAAAACCGGCTGATTCAGCTGCCGCGTAATTTTACCTTCGCAATGGCTCTCGGTGTAAAGGAAAACAAGATGGCGGTAGCCGCCCGGGACGAGGTAGTAATACTCGCAAACGACCCGAGCCTTGCGGCCAATTACCCGGGGCAGCCGGACACCTATGACAACCTCTATGTTCCCCGAACAACCTATCACTGCGGAAGGCTCAATATTCACGATTTTCACTGGGATGCCAAAGGACTGCTTGCCGTCAATACCCAGTTTTCGTGCCTCTGCTACATTGATGAAAAGCACAGCTTCACCCCGGTATGGACGCCGTCGTTTATAAGCGCTCTTGCACCAGAGGACAGATGTCACCTGAACGGCATGGCAATCCGTAACGACAGGCCTGAGTACGTCACGACACTCGGGGCCGGAGACAGTGCCGGCAGCTGGCGTGATACCAGACCCTTCGGAGGAACACTTATTCACGTAGACAGCAAGGAGATCATCCTGAAAGATCTCGGTATGCCGCATACGCCCAAGTTCCTCAACGGGGAACTGTACGCACTGATTTCAGCAACAGGAGAACTGATTAAAATTGATCCCGAGCGAGGCAGCTACGATGTTGTAGTAAAACTCGACGGTTTCGTCCGGGGCATGTGCTTGGTGCAGGACTATCTTTTTATCGGGCTCTCACGCGTCAGAAAGAATCATCCAACAGAGAACCTGCTTCCGGTGGCCGATAAGGCTAAAAATGCCGGTATTGCAGCGGTACACCTTCCAACAGGTACGGTACATGCAAAACTCACCTACAGGGCATCGGTCGAGGAAATTTTCTCGGTGGAAGCCCTGCCCGGACTCAAACGCCCGGGGATTTTAAACACCCTGAATGATCACTACAAGCTTTCTTTCAGTGCCCCGGGAATGTCCTGGTGGGGCCGTCGCGAAGACCGGGACGGAAACGAAGTCGGCGAAGCAGATAACAATCAGAACCAGCGTATAGGACAAGGCCGCAGAATCAGGCGCCCCGATAATAATTAATTATTGTTTACTCAAACTCAATTATTGAATAAGATATTCCTGTGTCCAGATTAGTAAAATTCCTGCTTCCACTGACAGTTCTCATCCTGCTTCTCGCGGCAGCTGTAACCGGTTTCTCGTACTTTGAACATCTTAGTTTCTCTGAATCCCTGTGGATGACGATAACTACAGTTCTGACCGTAGGTTATGGTGATATTATACCCCGAACGGGAGCAGGCCGAATGCTGGTCATTATCCTCGTACCTTTATGCATTCTTCTGATCACATATTTTATGGGAATTATTATCGGGGCAATAATTGAACTTCAGATTTCGACTATGAAGCGGAGCAAAAGCATGGAACGAAAGATAAAAAGAATAAACGGTCATATCATTGTCTGCGGGCTGAACCAGATGAGCCAGATAATCATTGAACGAATCAGGAAGGAAAAACGGGACTTCGTTGTTATTGAGGCTGATGAAAACAAATGCGAGCCCTTCCTGGACAGTTATAAAATTATCATCGGAGACCCCAGCGAAGAAGAAGTACTTAAGCGCGCCGGAATAGAAAGAGCGGACGGCCTTATTACGACAGGGACCGACGCGGAAAATGTGATTACCGTTCTGACCGCCCGCGGAATGAACAGCCGCCTGAGAATAACCTCGAGCGCCGAACGTACTGAGAACGAGTCAAAACTTATCAAAGCCGGCGCGGACAAGGTAATAAACCCGGAACTGATCGGAGGCACAAGGATAGCCCTCTCTGTTCTGAAACCGGCAGCCGCGGATTACATAGACCGCGTTTTCACCGGGGACAATGAAAGTTTTAAAATAAATGAGCTGTTCCTGTCTGAAGGCTGCATTCTTAACGGGCAGACAATCCGCAAGGCCGAAATCCGCAACAAGTATAACCTGAGCGTCATGGCTGTCAAGCGCAAGGGAAGCATCTACACATCAAATATTGCGGATTTTCAGCTTGAAGAAAACGACACCCTTATTGTCTTCGGCAGCGAAGAAAACATTGTAGCCTTCATGGAGAATACTCTCGCGGACAGCATCTGAAAGACCGGTTATTCTAAACCTGGGTCTTTTTCAGCTCCCATAAACGGCCAAGGACCGCTTCAAGCCGCTTCCCCAGCTTTTCACCGCCCGATGTTGTAACGTCGTCAGCATTGTCAAAAACAGCATAAGGAAGACTTACTCCGTTCACGGAGAGGAAGTAAGGATCGGCTGAAGAAAAATCCTGCCAGTCGCTCTGCATATACAGGCGTTCCATTTTTTCATCAGGAAGGCCGTGCTCAAGTATACTGTGCGGTTTTAGAGGGTTGAATCTTCTGCGGTTTTTTCTGAGAGATTCTTCGTAATCAACATCAATATACAGGGCAGCACCCTTTTTCAGGACTTCATCAGATAAACTGCTGAAAGCATCTTTCCATCCGCCGTGTTCGGCACCCCTGGCAAATTCAAGTATAGCTGTACCATATTCGGCAAAACCGGGATTGTCGCCTGTCAGCTTTTTATAATCGAGATCTATGCGCTGAATCAGCAGATTCCAAAGGTATTGATGCTTGAAATACCCGTCGTGAGTGGAATGCAGACGTTCCCTGCCCATCAGCTCAAGCAAGGCATCTTCCTCAAACCATGTCCACAGCATCGGGAAATCATCTATTTCAGTAAATTCACCGATGTGAAACCGCTTAAGCCGATCAGAGAGACTGCAGCCTTTTAGATACTTTATAATCTCGCTTTTGCCGGCAGCCGGACGGCCTATCAAAAAAATTACCGGAAAATGATTTTTCATAAGTAATTATAACACGGTTTTTTAATCTTATTTTTTTAAAACCGGGAGTGTAAAAAAGAAGCAGTTCCCAGTCTGCTCGCCGCATTCAAGCCATACTCGTCCGCCGTGAAGACCGATAATCTGCTTTACAATGGACAACCCGAGCCCCCTGCCGCTCTTATGTGTATCAGCCCGGTAAAAGCGTTCGAAAATGAATTCCCTATCGCCCTTCGGAACTGCCGATCCGTCATCGCATACAGAGACGACAGCCTCACCGTTTTTCAGGCTGCAGCATAATCTTATATCGCTGCCCTCGGGTGCGTATTTTACTGCATTGGCTATGAGGTTCCCTATTACGGTACTTATCCGTACTGCGTCAGCCTGAACATGCGGAACAATCTTCGCGGATGATATTTTTTTAATTGAAATGTTCACAGCTGATGCCTTATATTCCCAGCGCTTAATTTCATCGCTAACGAGTTCGTCAAGATCAGTTTCTTCCAGGGTAAGAGAATATGCTCCGGAATCAGTTTCCGCCAGCCAATCCAGATCATAGATTATATTTTTCAGGGCATCAACCTCGTGCATAATATGAAGAGCAGCCTCATCGAGCGAAACCAGCCCGTCGCGCAGCCCGCCGGCCTCAAGTCGGATAGCAGTCAACGGCGTATTTATTTCATGCGATACATCGGCAATCAGCTTCTTCCGCGATTCGCGCTGAAATTTCAATGCGTCTATCATCGAATTAAAAGCCGCAGACAGTTTCTCAATCTCACCAAATGATCTCAGATCGATTCTGCCGCTGCTTCCGTCTTCTGATACTGACTGAACGGCTTCTGTGAGCTTAATAACCGGGGCGGTGATCTTGCGGGAAAACAACAGGCTGACGATGAATGCGACGAAAGCAGTTATCAGACTTTTTACCGCTGCTGAATAAAGCAGCTTTACAATGTAGACGCGAGCCTTTGTGTCTATATAATCCCTGCCTATATATACGGTTATCCAACCAACTTCTTCCCCGGTGCTGTAATCAGTAACGGGCATGCTGTCGCCTTCAAGCAGCTCAGAGCTGCCGAGCTCGGTGATATTCAAAAAGCTGTTGTACAGAGTTTTTCCGTTCACATCTCTTACGATGACTCTTAAAGCGGCGTCTTCAGCCGTATTCAGGCTTTCGAGATTATTCATACGCTGAAGTTCAGCTGTCAGATTTTCCCAGCCCCTGTCCCTGGTATAGGTTGAACTCAGGTTTGCCGCAATCGAACCTGCCCTGAATTCCGTGAATAGTCCCGGAAGCTCCGAAACATAGGTGTAATATTCAAATACAGTGCTGACTGCAAGAGTAAAAATAATGATTGCAAGGAATGACAGGAGTACCTGGAGATGGATAGATTTCAGTGATCTGCGCATACGAGCTTATACCCGCCTCCGTATACAGTTGTTATCGGTTCGTAATTCTCCGAATGTATCAGTTTCCTGATCCGCCGGATGTGAGTGTCGACTGATCTTTCGAATGAATCGAAATCGTCGCCGAAGGCCAGTTCTATTATACGGTTTCTGCTGAGCACTACGTTCGGATTATTCATAAAAACAGTCAGTATTGAAAACTGGGCGTGGGTTAATTCGATATTCCGTCCTGAAACAGATGCAGTTTGTCCGGCAAGGTCGAGCGTTATCGGCCCGCATGACAGCACCCTTATTTCATGTCCAAGACTTCGCTTAAGCACGGCCCTGATTCTGAGAATGACTTCCTCAGGCTCAAATGGTTTTGTGATATAGTCGTCGGCTCCGTCACCGAAGCCGCCAAGCCGGTCTTCTTTGCTGCCCTTCGCGGTAAGCATTATAACCGGTACATCGGATTCTTTCCTGATTATCCGGCAGAGTTCATTTCCGTCGATTCCGGGAAGCATTAAATCAAGAAGAAGCAGGTCAGGTTTATAGCTGCGGAACAGCTTCAGCCCGGTATTTCCGTCCCTTGCTGTCTGACAGCTGAAACCGTCCTTTTCAAGGTAGGTGCGAATCCATTGCGCGGTTCTGACTTCATCTTCTACAACAAGAATGCGGGCTTCCAATACCAGTGTTCCTACCTTTTTATCCCCGAACCGCCGGAAGAGCCTTGTCCCGAAGAACCCTGCCCCGTTGTGACGCCGGATTGACCTGATTCCTGAACTTCCGGCTGTGCAGCCGCCGGTTTTTCGGCGGCCTGTGCTGAAGAAACATCCGACTGCGGGCGGTTGGAGTTTTCCTGATTGCGTATTTCTTCCGACAGTCTGATTCTGTCCTGCATTGAATCGAATTCCGCATTCAGGCTGTCAGTATCGATTTCTCCGGCCCTGTAGGCAATAATAAGCCTGCTTAATACAAAGTAATCATCATTGTACTCCAGTCCGAAAAAATCATAATAATTATTCAGAACATTGAGCAGTTCATCAGCGCCGGCGCTTCGGCTGACTTCCTGCTGAAGAAGAGCGACTATTTCCTTTTGATGAAGTTCTTCCTGATGCCTCCGGGTAGCTTTCCTGTACTCCATCAGCCTTCCTTCGGTCAAAAGATTGAAATAGAATTCAGATTCTTCATACGAAAGCCTGCCTTCGCCCGCTTTATCAAGAATGGAGTCTATAATCCCCGATTCATCGGTGTATGATATTCCGTATCTGCTTCTCAGCGCTTTCAGCTGCTCTTTTATTTCTCCGCTTTCTGCCTCACCTTCGCTGACAGCTTCAAGCATAGCCGGGAATTCCTTTTTCAGCCTGTCATTGTAGGTCTGTTGATTTTCAGATCTGCCGTTCGCTGCAATAGAGCCGGCTGCGAACACAAACATTACAGCCGTTAATAACAGAAATTTTCTCGAAAATCTCATACGGATAAACCTCTTCAATTATTCGAACCGGGAAGCATACCTGAGTATACACCCCGGTTCATAATCTGGAAATCTCCAACCGCAGTAAATATACGGTATTCAGTAATTCCTTCTATTCAGCATCTATTTTTTGGATTTTTCGGAATTACCGCCTGAAGACTGTCCGGCCCCTCCGGCTGTTCCGCTTCCGCTGCCGGTTTTTGCAGCATTTTCTGAACCGGTCATGGTTTTTACAGCAGTTTTGTTCTGCTCCCGGGCCTGCAGGGCTTCTTCAGACATACCGACTTTACATTCATCCATCAGCCTGAGCTGCTGCTGTGCCTGCAGAAGAGTCATTTCTTTCGTCCTGATTCGTTGAAGCAGCATTTCCATTTCCTGATAATCCCCGCTCTCAGGCCTGTTGTTCTGAACTCTGAGCTCATTCAGAGCGTCAACAGCGTCCTTGACATCTATTTCGCCTGATTCAACCTGGGCTGCGAGATCACTGAATGTTTCATCGAGTACGTCTCCGTAAGGCTTTTCGCTGTTTCCCATAGCAGTCAGGGCCATCGGGAGTACAAGGATCATCAGAACTGCAACAAAAATTGTTCTGAAAGTAATTTTATTCATCGTCATATTCCGCTCCTCGAAATAAAATATACCTGTATAATAAATACAGATTATGGCGGAATTATGTCTGAAAATACAAAATTACAAATCAGCTTATCGAATCGAGTTCGGCTTCAACCTGCTTTCCAATCAGAGACAGTTGTCCCGTTTCGTTGACAACATCATCTATGTCTGACGACATTGTTTCGACAACGCCTATTGTAGCCCGGGATTGTGTTCGAAGCGAATCAGATATTTCCTGTGATTCAGAAACAATTTTACTTATTGTCTGATTCAGCAGATTAATATCATCCACAATACCAAGAATCTGACCCAGGGCCCCGGTAACCGCCTCAACCTTTTTATTGACGTCGCTTAATTTAACACCGATTTGTTCGGCAATTCCGGTTGTCTTTTCGGAGAGCTCCCTGATTTCCTTGCTGATTATAACGAAGCCCTTTCCTGCTTCGCCTGAGCGGGCTGCTTCTATTCCTGAATTTATTGAAAGGATGTGGGTTTTATCCGCAATATCGTTGATGAAACCGACCATATTGGCTATTTCGCTGGTTATAGTCTTCAATTCCTGAACAGTGACTCGCGAGGAACTGGCAGTCTCGGTTGTTGAACGTGTGATCGAGTTCATCTGATCAAGCCTGCTGTGAATGCCGCTTGTATTTTCAAGCATAGTCTGAAGTGTAGCTACAAGCTCCCTGAACGAATCTACCATCTCCTGCGAAACTCCAGAAGTCTTCGACATAAGATCTCTCACCCCGTCGATTCTTTCAGTAACGGTCGAAACCTTTCCCTTGGTCTCGGACAGGAAATCCGCCCGCTTTCTTGAGGCTTCATCCTCCTGGTCCCGAAGCGCCTTCTGGGCCTCGATAACCTTCAGTTTCTGTGCTTCTGATTCCCGCAGCATGGATTCAGCAATCAGTTTCTGTTTGCGGCTTTCTTCGAGGGCATCCCTGACTTTTACAATCATCTGGTTAAACAGATTGGCGAGGTCCCCGATTTCTGTACCATGCTCCACGGCTACCTTTGATTCGTGGGTGAAGTCGCCCGATTTGGTCAGCGTATCCATAGTATTTGCAAGTTCAATTATGGACGAAGTCGCTCCGTGTTCAGATATATTCAGGCCGATAATCTCTTCCTCGCGGGTTACTCTTACTCCCCCTGCGACCTTGTCAACAAGCCAGTAAAGCAGCAGTCCCATGAGGAATGCCCACAAAAAGCATACTGCAACCCCGATCGACTGTACCTTTATCTGCTGAAACCTTGTCATACCGTCAAGAGCGGCCGGTGTTATAAAAAGTCCTACAGCGAATGTTCCCCAGGCTCCGCATACTGCATGAACCGGAACGGCTCCGACGACGTCGTCAAGCTTAAGAACACGTTCAATAAAAATTGACGCCGCGTAAACAATGATGCCGGCTATAAGGCCGATAAGAGCGGCTCCCGCAGTATCCACATAGGCGCAGCCTGCGGTTATTCCTACGAGTCCGGCAAGGACTCCGTTTGCAATCATCTCGCCTTCAATCTTTTTTTTCGGGTGAAAAAGCCAGCTCAAAACAGAGGCCGAAATGCAGCCGAAGCATGCCGAAATTGTGGTATTCAGCGCGATAATAGCTATGTCTGAGGTTGCACTCAGGGTCGAACCGCAGTTAAAACCGAACCAGCCGAAAAACAGAATGAATGTTCCCAAAAAAACGAACCGCATGTCTCCGGGATGAAGTTTAAGCGGGTTTGTCTTTTTCCCCGTTTTGGGGTCGATCTCGAAACGGCCGATTCGGGGACCTACTACAATAACTCCGGCAAGGGCTATCCAGCCGCCGACCGAGTGAACAACCGAGGAGCCTGCAAAATCCTTGAATCCCATGGCCTCAAGCCAGCCAGCACCGCCGGTAGCGGGGTCTGCTCCGTGCAGGAACGAACCCCAGGCCCAATGGCCGAAAACCGGGTACACAAATATTGAGACAAGAAACGATATCAGAATATACTGCTTGAGTTTTGCGCGCCCGCAGATGGCTCCGGAATCTATTGTCGCCGCTGTTCCTACAAATACGGCCTGAAACATGAAAAACGCGGCTGTCCACGGATTGCTGATGTTAATCATGAAATCGGTAGTTCCGAACAGGCCGAATTTGGATTTTCCGAACATTACGCCGAAGCCTATAAGCCAGAATCCCACAACCCCCAGAACAAAATCCGTCAAATTTTTTATGGCAACGTTAATGGAGTTTTTCGACCGCGCCATTCCCGATTCGAGAGCCATGAACCCGGCCTGCATGAAAAACACAAGCGCGGCGCTTATAATAACCCAGACGTAATCGAGATCGGTATCGATAAGATCGATTCTCTTCTCTATATCTGTACTGAATCCATCCAGTCCCACGCTGCTTTGAGCGAATAGAAAAGGAGCGGCTGCAAACAAAACCAAAAGTACAACGAAAAACTTTCTACCCATTAAGTTCTCTCTAGTAATATTAGTATGTATTAATTT